>CAIZGR010000647.1 GCA_903932535.1 uncultured Hyphomicrobiales bacterium
ATGACGGCGTGGCTTTCGCCGCTCCCCCCAAAGGAGCGCGCCGCCGCGGCCTTCTCCCGGGCAGGGGAGATATGCGACGAGGACGTCGCCATCAACAGCGCCATCGGCCGCAACGGCCTCGCCATCATCCGCAAGCTCGCTGAGAAAAAGGCGCCGGGCGAGCCGGTCAACATCCTCACCCACTGCAACGCCGGCTGGCTCGCCACCGTCGACTACGGTACCGCGACCGCCCCGGTCTACCTCGCGATGGAGGAGAAAATTCCGGTCCACGTCTATGTGGACGAGACGCGGCCGCGCAACCAGGGCGCGTCCCTCACCGCCTGGGAGCTCGTCCACCATGGGGTTCCGCACACCCTGATCGTCGACAACGCCGGCGGCCACCTGATGCAGCACGGCCTCGTCGACATGGTCATCGTCGGCACAGACCGCACGACGGCGCGCGGCGACGTCTGCAACAAGATCGGCACCTACCTCAAGGCGCTGGCGGCGAAGGACAACGGCGTGCCGTTCTACGTCGCGCTGCCGTCGCCGACCATCGACTGGACGGTCGACGACGGGGTGAAGGAGATCCCGATCGAGGAGCGCTCGGCCGACGAGGTCCAGTTCGTCCAGGGCCTCGGCGCGGACGGGAAGGTCGCCCGCGTGCGCATTTCGCCCGCCGGCAGCCGCGCCGCCAATCCCGCCTTCGACGTGACGCCGGCGCGGCTCGTGACCGGGCTGATCACCGAACGCGGGGTCGCGGCGGCCTCGCCCGAGGGGCTGAAGGCGCTGTTTCCCGAGCGCCGAGCGCGCTGAATTGATACCCAAACGCCCTGCAAGCCCTCATCCGGCGCTTCGCGCCACCTTCCCCCCGAGGGGGAAGGGAATCCCCTCTCCCTCCGGGAGAGGGAAGTCGCGAAGCGGCCGGGTGAGGGCAAGTGGCGCAAACCTGTCTCGTCTCGCTCTCGCGGCCCGTCCTGCGGCAAGTCTAGACTGATCCGTTCTCGAATCTCTCCTTCAGGGCTTTCCCATGCTGCGTCCGCTCGCCGGCCTGACCATCGTCGAGTTCGAAGGCATCGGGCCGGGGCCGCTCGCCGGGCGGATGCTGGCCGATCACGGCGCCGAGGTCACGGCGATCGTGCGGCCGGTGAAGGCGGCGATCGGCAACCCGGACGCGGGCGCCTCCGACGATCCTCTGCGGCGGGGCAAGCGCATCGCCGCGCTCGACCTCAAGCGACCCGAGGCGATAGAGGCGGCGCTCGAGCTGGTCGCCAGCGCCGACGCGCTGATCGAGGGCAACCGGCCGGGCGTCATGGAGCGGCTCGGGCTCGGGCCCGCCGAATGCGCCGCGCGCAACCCGAGGCTGGTTTACGGCCGGATGACCGGCTGGGGGCAGGACGGGCCGCTCGCTCAGACTGCCGGCCACGATCTGAACTATGTCGCGCTGACCGGCGTCTTGTCGCTGATCGAGCGCGAGGGCGCTTCGCCGATCGTCCCGCCGACCGTGCTCGGCGACGCCGGCGGCGCGCTCGGCCTCGCCTTCGGCATCGTCAGCGGCGTCCTCTCGGCGCGGGCGACCGGCAAGGGTTGCGTGGTCGACGCTTCCATCCTCGACATGGTGGCGGCCTTGAGCGGCATCGCGCTCTGGGCGCGGGCGAGCGGCATGCTCGACGGCGGACGGCCGAGCATCTTCCACGATTCCCCCTTCTACGACGCCTACCTCTGCGCCGACGGCCGCCATGTCACGATCGGCTCGCTCGAGCCGCAGTTCTACGCGCTGCTGCTCGACAAGCTCGGCCTCGCCGATGTCGATCCGAAGACGCAGTACGACATGCGGCAGTGGCCGGCGCTGAAGGCGCGCTTCCGAGCGCTGTTCCTGAGCCGCCCGAGCGCTGAATGGCGGGCGCTGCTCGAAGGCACGGACGTCTGCTTCGCGCCGGTGCTGAATCTCGCGGAGGCGGCGGCCCATCCCCATAACGCGGCCCGCGGCCTTTATCGCCAGGGCGCCGGCGGCGCGCTCGAGGCGGCCGAGGCGCCGCGATTTGGGCCGCTCGACGGCGCATCCTGAGGCATAGATGGGCAGGCGCGAGAGGCGATAGGGTTACGCCCCTAACCCTCGCCCGGCCGCTTCGCGGCGTCCCTCTCCCGGTGGGAGAGGGGAACCCCTTCCCCCTCGGGGGGAAGGGGACCCGAAGGGCCGGACGAGGGTCTTGGCTACCCCGCGACCTTCGAAAAATCCGCCACCGCGTGAACCGCCTCGCGCAATTCGCCCAGCAGCCGCAGGCGGTTGAGGCGAAGCGCGGGATCGTCGGCGTTGACCGTCACGTCGAGGAAGAAGGCGTCGACGGGCGGGCGCAACCCGGCGAGCGCCCGCATCGCGCCTTCGAAGTCCTCACGGCCGGCGCGCTCCCGCGCAGCGGCGCCGGCGGCCGCCAGCGCATCGGCGAGGTCCCGCTCGGCGGGCAGCGCGAGCTTCGCCGGATCGTGGACGCCCGCGAAGGCGCCGGCGCCGTCACGTTTCTCCTCGGCGCGCAGGATGTTGGCCGCGCGGCGGTAGCCGGCGAGCAGGTTCCGGCCGTCCTCGGTGTCGAGCAGCCGTCCGAGCGCCTCGACCCGCCACACGACCATCAACAGGTCGTCCTGGCCGGGCAGGGCGTAGACGGCGTCGATCAGGTCGTGCCGCGCGCCCTTGTCGCGCAGATAGACCTTCAGCCGGTCGGCGAAGAAGTCGAGCAGGCTGCGCGTGATGGCCGCGAGCCGCGCGTCGTCGGGAACCTGCGCCCGGCGCGCGGCGCGCGAGACCGCGCCGACGATCTCGTCGAGCTCCGGCCCCTTGGGGAAGCCGCGCTTCTCAAGCGAGTGGACGACCGCGCCCGCCTCGTCCTCGCGCGCGAACTCGACGTCGAGCAGCGCGCCCCAGACGGCGGCGCCGAGCGGCCCGGTCAGCGGCAGGCGGAGGCCGTTCTCGAGCACGATCCGGATCACGCCGAGCGCGGCGCGCCTGAGCGCATACGGGTCCTTGCTGCCGGTCGGCTTCTCGTCGATCGCCCAGAAACCGCCGAGCGTGTCGAGCTTGTCGGCGAGCGCGACGGCGATCGACACGGGCGACGCCGGAATCCGATCGTTCGGCCCCTGTGGCTTGTAATGCTCCTCGATGGCGTCGGCGACGCTCGCCTCCTCGCCCTGGTGGGTCGCGTAATAGCGGCCCATCAGGCCCTGCAACTCGGGGAACTCGCCCACCATCTCGGTGACGAGATCGGCCTTGGCGAGGCGGGCGGCGCGGGCGGCGAGCGCGACGTCGGCGCCCACCAGCGGCGCGATCTCGCGCGCCAGCGTCTCGATGCGCTCGATCCGCTCGGCCTGCGTGCCGAGCTTCTCGTGGAACACGATCTCGAGCGCTTCCAGCTTGGCGAGGCGCTGGTCGAGCGGCTTTTCGGACTTGTCCTTGTAGTCGGGCAGGTCGTGCAGGTCGGTGAGCCAGAAGTGGCGGGCGTCGGAGAGGCGGGCGCGCACGACGCGGGCGTTGCCGGCGGCGATCGCCGCCCCGCCGTCGCTGGCGATCAGGTTCGAGACCAGGATGAAGCGGTTGGCGAGCCTGCCGTCGGCGTCGCGCAGCACGAAGCACTTCTGGTTGGCGCGAATGGTGGCGCGGACGACCTCGGGCGGGATGTTCAAATAATCCGCCTCGAATTCGCCCATGAGGACGACCGGCCATTCGACGAGGCCCGCGACCTCCTCGAGCAGGCCCTCGTCCTCGACCAGCTCGAGCCCCTGCGCGAAGGCGAGGCTCTTGGCGTCCTCGGCTATGATCGCCTTGCGGCGGTCGGCGTCGAGCACGACCTTGGCCTTCATCAGCGCGTCGACATAGTCGTCGTAGCGGCGGACGTCGATCGGCGCGGGCGCCAGGAAGCGGTGGCCCCGGGTGAACTGGCCGGACTCGATTCCATCGACGGCGAACGGCACGACCTCCGCCGCGTCGTGCGGGGTGGCCAGCGTGCAGAGGATGCCGCGCAGGGGGCGCACCCAGCGCAGCGCGTCCGGCCGGACGGAAGCCTCGCCCCAGCGCATCGACTTCGGCCACGGAAAGGCGCGCACGACCGCTGGGACAATCTCCGCCACAGCCTCGCTGGTCGTGCGGCCGGGCCTCTCGATGGTCGCGACGTAGAACGCGCCCTTCTTCGGGTCGTTCTCGATCGTCGCGTCCTCGATGCGGGCGAGCCCGGCGCTTTTCAGGAAACCCTGAACGGCGGCCTCGGGCGCGCCGACGCGCGGACCTTTGCGCGCCTCGCGCAAGGTCGGCTGGGCGGCGGGGAGGCCCACGACATGCAAGGCGAGCCTTCGCGGCGTCACGAAGGCCTGCGCGCCTTCATAAGCGAGGTTGCGGTCGACGAGCGCGTTGGTGATCAGCCGCTTCAAATCCTCCGCCGCCTGCCGCTGCATGCGGGCGGGCATTTCTTCGGAAAAGAGTTCGAGGAGAAGATCGGGCATATCGGGTCAGGCCATCTTGCGCGCGCGGAAGCGCGGGACGAGGACGAAATCGGAGATCTACCGTCGCGGGCGGGCGACGAGGAGAACGGCCAGTCTTTGCTTCGCATCCGGCGCCAGGGCGTCGACAAAGCCGATCGCCTCTCGCGCGAGCGCCACGAACCGCTGCGCTTCCGAACGCTTGAAGCGCCTCCCGGCGGCGGCTATCTCGGCGTCGGGATGCGGATCGATGCTGTAATCGGCCCAATGCCGCGCCTCCTGCAACCGCTTGAAGCTGTCGCCGAGCGGCGAGCCGAACTCGGCGTGGCCGAGCAACGCGTTGCGGGCGGGACCGTGGTCGATCGCGCGGTAAACCGACTTGAAACTGTCCGAACTGGCCTTCGCGCGCGCGATTCGCCCGGCGCACAAGGCCGCAAGTCGCGAAAACAGCGCATAATATGCGGTCGAGACCGATCGCCGCAGCGCGGCGCTGCCGAGCGGAGGCTTTACGCTCGCGAGCAATTCCGCGGTCGTCAGCATGTCGTTCGGCAGCGTGGCCATCAAGAGCGCTCCGAATCCTCGGGCCAAGGCTCGAACTCGTCCACGTCGTCGGGAGAATCGTCTTCGTCGAGACCTACGAAATAGAGGTAGGGGAACCGCGGATTGCCGAGTCGGGTCAGAGTTTCCCGAAGCTTGCGCGTCAGCTCGCTCTGGCGCCGCGCGTCGGGGATGTCCTTCTCCGCCGTCATCGACACGGCGATCGAATAGGCCGGCTCGTCGGCGTGATCGAGGTAGGGGGTGACGCTCATGCTGGAGATCCGCCCTGCGCCGAGGGTTTCCGCGATGATCCGCTTCAGCTCGCCCACGGTCTCGACTTGGTCGGTCATGGCCATCTCCTAAGCCCCGCCTCCCGCGGTCTTGAGCCACGCCGCGCCGCAGGCCTTGGCGAGCTCGCGCACCCTCAAAATGTAGCTCTGCCGCTCGGTGACCGAGATCACCCCGCGCGCGTCGAGCAGGTTGAAGGCGTGGCTCGCCTTGATGCACTGGTCGTAGGCGGGCAGCGCCATGAGATGGCGCTCGCCGCCGGCGCCGCGCTCGAGCAACGACCGGCATTCGGCCTCCGCGTCCTTGAAGTGCTGGAACAGAATCGCCGTGTCGGCGTGCTCGAAGTTGAAGCGGGAATATTCCTGCTCCGCCTGCTTGAACACGTCGCCGTAGCTCACCCGCGCCTCGCCCTCGCGGCCGTTGAAGTTGAGGTCGTAGACGTTCTCGACCCCCTGCACATACATGGCGAGGCGCTCGAGCCCGTAGGTCAGCTCGCCCGAAACCGGCGCGCATTCGAAGCCGGCCACCTGCTGGAAGTAGGTGAACTGCGACACTTCCATGCCGTCGCACCAGCATTCCCAGCCCAGGCCCCAGGCGCCGAGCGTCGGGCTCTCCCAGTCGTCCTCGACGAAGCGCACGTCGTGCAGCCCCATGTCGACGCCGATGGCGCGCAGCGATTCGAGATAGAGGTCCTGAAGGTTCTCCGGCGAGGGCTTCAGGATCACCTGATACTGGTAATAGTGCTGGAGGCGGTTGGGGTTCTCGCCGTAGCGCCCGTCCTTCGGCCGGCGCGAGGGCTGAACGTAGGCGGCGCGCCACGGCTTCGGCCCCAGCGAGCGCAGCGTGGTCGCCGGATGGAAGGTGCCGGCGCCGACCTCCATGTCGTACGGCTGCAGGATGAGGCAGCCCTGCCGCGCCCAGAAGGTCTGCAGCGTCAGGATCAGCCCCTGGAAGGACTTGGTCGGATCGAGCGAGGAATCGGCGGGCGGCATGTCCGTTCCGTGGAAATAGGAGGCGGCGGACCCTATTGAGGCGGGGCGGCGGGGTCAACGGCGGGACACTCCTTCTCCCGTGTGCGGAAGAAGGGAACGGCGCGCGTTGCCAGCCCGCCCCACTGCCTATAAAGCGGGCCGACGTGACAACAAGGCGAAATTCATGCGTCCTTCCAAACGTGCGGCCGACGAGATGCGCAAGGTCAGTTTCGAACGCGGGGTGGCCCGCTACGCCGAGGGGTCGTGCCTCGTGCGCTTCGGCGAGACCCACGTGCTCTGCGCGGCCTCGCTCGAGGACAAGCCGCCGCCGTGGCTGCGCGGCCAAGGACGCGGCTGGGTCACGGCCGAATACGCCATGCTGCCGCGCGCGACCCTGACCCGGACGCGGCGCGAATCCTCGACCGGCCGCGTCTCCGGCCGCACCCAGGAAATCCAGCGGCTGATCGGCCGGTCGCTGCGCGCAGTCGTCGACCTGCCGAAGCTCGGCGAGCGCCAGATCACCATCGACTGCGACGTCCTGCAGGCGGACGGGGGCACCCGCACCGCCTCGATCACCGGGGCCTGGATCGCGCTGCGCGACTGCATCCAGTGGATGGTCCAGCGCTCGATCCTCAAGGACAGCCCGCTCAAGGACCACGTCGCCGCCGTCTCCTGCGGCGTGGTCGGCGGCCAGTCCGTGATCGATCTGGACTACGCCGAGGATTCGACCGCCGAGACCGACGCCAATTTCGTCATGACCGGCTCGGGCGGCCTGGTCGAAGTGCAGGGCTCGGCCGAGGGCGCGCCGTTCAGCGAGGCGGAGCTCCTGAAAATGCTGGCGCTGGCGCGCGGCGGGGTCGAGCGCCTGGTGGCGATGCAGAAGGCGGCGATCGGGTGAATGCGACGCCAGCCGCGCACGCCGAGCGCGGCTG
>CAIZGR010000648.1 GCA_903932535.1 uncultured Hyphomicrobiales bacterium
GATGAGAACCACGGTGACGCCGTGGTCGCGGATCTTTCGGATGATCGCCACGAGATCCTTGATGTCCGGCGCGGTGAGGCCGGCGGCCGGCTCGTCGAGCAGCAGGAGCTTCGGTTCGAGCGCCAGCGCCCGGGCAAGCTCGACCCGCTTCCGCACGCCGAACGGCAGTTCCCCGACCGGCCGGTCGGCGACGCGTTCGAGGCCGAACTCCTCGATCAGGGCGTCCGCGCGCTCGGCGATCCGCCGGCCCTCGCGCGCGGCGAAGGGCAGCGCCAGCGCGTTGGCGAGAAAGCCGCCGCGCGCCAGCGCATGCGCGCCGACCCGCACGTTGTCGCGGGTCGTCAGGGTGGCGAACAGCGCCACGTTCTGGAACGTGCGGGCGACGCCGAGCGCCGCCATCTCATGACGGGAGAAGCTCATCAGCGGGCGGTTGTCGAACAGGATCATGCCCGCATGCGGATCGTAGAGGCGGGAGATGCAGTTGAACAGCGTGGTCTTGCCGGCCCCGTTCGGTCCGATCAGGCCGCAGATCGCGCCGCGCGCCACGGCGAAGCTGACGTCCTGCAAGGCGGTCACGCCGCCGAAACGCATGGTGACGCCATCGACCGCGAGCAGCGCGGAAACGTAGCCGCTTTCGCCCCGGGTCTCGGCGTTCGCCTCGGCCAGCTCCATGGGCCTTCCGTTCCCTCTCGCCGGTTTTTCAGCCGGCTCCGGGTCGCAGCATCGACGTTTCCGGCGGCGTTGTCACCCGCTTTGTTGGGACATCGGGCCGATCACGGGCGCCGCTCGAGGAAGGCGAGGACGCCGGCCTTGTAGACCTTGTCGCCGACCGCGAGATTGTGGTCGCGCCCCGGGATTTCGAGCGCCTCGGCGTTGGGCATCATCGCGGCGAGCTTCAGCGGGTCGCCCGCGACGTCGTCGCGCGTCCCGACCGCGACCAGCGTGGGAACGGCGATCCTCGCCATGCCCTTTTCGGTCACCGTCTGGCGCGAGCCGCGGATGCAGGCGGCGAGCGCCCGGCGGTCGCTCTTGGTCTGGTCGGCGAAGGCGCGGAACATCCGCTGCATCGGGTCGGAGAGATCGGCGATCGAGGGCGCCTCCATCGCGTCGGCGATGCCGACCGGCAGGCCGACGCCATGCACCAGCCGATCGCCGAGCCCGCCAAGGATCATCGACCGGACGAGTTCCGGCTTGCCCAGCGCCAGGAAGGCCGAGATGCGCGCGCCCATCGAATAGCCCATCACGTCCGCGCGGGGAATGTGCAGATGCGCCAGCAGGTTGGCGGCGTCGCGGGCCATCAGGTCCGAGCGGTAGTCGTGCGCGGCGTAGAGCTTCTGGCTCGCGCCGTGGCCGCGGTTGTCGAGCGCCACGACCCGGCGCCCAGACTTCGCCAGCGTCTCGACCCAGCGCGGATGGACCCAGTTGATGCGATGGTTGGAGGCGAAGCCGTGGATCAGCAGAATCGGCTCGCCGCGGTCCGTCCCCTCGGGGGCGACGTCGATATAGGCGAGATGAACGCCGTCGGAGGCAAAGGTCTTCAGCATCGGCGGCGGTATGGCCGGTTTTCGGGCGCGGCGCCAGCCGGGACGGCGCCCCTCGGGGCGATCCCTGCGCCCCCTGGATCGCCACGTCCCTTCGGGGCTCGCGATGATGGCGTTCGGCGGGGCCGCGTCGGGGTATGGCGCGCGCCCCTTACTCCCCGTCCGGCCGTCCTGCCCCCGGCTCGGCGAACCGCCGCTTGACCCGCTCGACCTGATCGGGCGCGACCCGCACCGTGAGATGCACGCCGTCGCCGCCGTCGGTGCGGCTCATCACCTCGGCGTGCTCGTAGAGCCAGTGGAGGCCGCGGCCGTCGGAGGAGTCGAGGGTCAATTCGATCAGCGCGCGGCCGCGGGCGAGGCGCTCCTCGATCGCCGCCATCAGCCGGTCGATTCCTTCGCCCGTCAGCGCCGAGACGGCGAGCGGGGGCGCGGGCCGCATGTCCTCCTCTTGCGCGAGCGCCGCCCGCGCGTCGCCGTCGAGCCGGTCGAGCTTGTTCCAGACCTCGATCACCCGGTCGGCGCCGTCTGCGACCCCGACCTCCCCCAGGATCGTCTCGACGTCCTGGCTCTGCGCCTCGCTGTCGGCGTGGGAAATGTCGCGCACA
Source organism: uncultured Hyphomicrobiales bacterium (assembly GCA_903932535.1). Lineage (GTDB taxonomy): Bacteria > Pseudomonadota > Alphaproteobacteria > Rhizobiales > Beijerinckiaceae > Roseiarcus. The sequence goes on from CAIZGR010000648.1 coordinate 2,147, forward strand.
TGGATGATGACGTCGGCCGCCCGCACCTCCTCGAGCGTCGCCCGGAAGGCCGAGATCAGCATGGTCGGCAGGTCGGAGATGAAGCCGACCGTGTCGGAGAGGATCGCTGCGCCCCCGTGCGGCAGCCGGATCAGCCGCATGGTCGGATCGAGGGTGGCGAACAGCATGTCGGCCGCCATCACGTCCGCCCGGGTCAGCCGGTTGAACAAGGTGGACTTGCCGGCGTTGGTGTAGCCCACCAGCGCCACGATCGGATAGGGCACGTCGGCTCGGCTCGCCCGGTGCAGGGCGCGGGTGCGCTTGACGCTTTCCAGCTCGCGCTCGATCCGGACCATGCGCTCCAGGATCAGGCGGCGGTCGGTCTCGATCTGGGTTTCGCCGGGGCCGCCGAGGAAGCCGAAGCCGCCGCGCTGCCGCTCGAGATGGGTCCACGAGCGCACGAGCCGCGACTTCTGGTAGGCGAGATGGGCGAGCTCGACCTGGAGCGCGCCCTCGGCGGTGCGCGCGCGCCGGCCGAAGATCTCCAGGATCAGCCCGGTGCGGTCGATCACCTTGCAGGCGAACGCCTTTTCGAGATTGCGCTGCTGCACCGGCGACAGCGCGCAGTCCATCACGACGAGGTCGATCGAATCGGCCTTCACTTCTTCCGCGATCTGCTCGACCTTGCCCTTGCCGAGATAGGTCGCGGGGCGGATGGCGCCCAGCGACACGATGTCCGCCCCGGCCACGTCGAGGTCGATGGCGCGGGCCAAGCCCACCGCCTCCTCGCAGCGGGCTTCGGGCGAGCGCAGCGCGCCCGAAGCGCCGAACGGGGCGCGGGTGAGACAGGGGCACACGACCCGCGTGCGCGTCCCCGAGGCGACGGCGCGCTCGCGATTGTCGACGGCGCCGTTCGATTCCGCCACGATCACGTCAATGGGCGTCGGCCCCCTCCTCCACCGCCTCGAACATGGTGATGGGGCTGGCGGGCATGATGGTCGAGATCGCGTGCTTGTAGACGAGCTGGGAGTGGCCGTCCCGCCGCAACAGGACGCAGAAATTATCGAACCAAGTGACGAAGCCCTGCAACTTCACCCCGTTGACCAGAAAAATCGTCACCGATGTTTTCGACTTTCGGACATGATTGAGAAACGTGTCCTGGAGGTTTTGCGCCTTCTCTGTCGGCATGAGTCTTTTCCGTTTGCCCGGGCGTCATGCCCGATGTTGTTATTGAGTTCCCCATGCGCGCCTTTTTCCGGCGCGCGCGCGCTTGTCCATAACATAGATCGGCGTCCGGCGACAGAACCGAAAAGCCGCCGTCCCGGCGGATTTTCGAGCGCTCCGGCGTGCGAGACACGCGCCGGAGCGCCGGCGCGACCGGCGTCGCGCTCACATCACGTCGACGAACGCGACGACCGAGCGGCGGGCGACGGGCGCATCCGACACCCGCCGTCCCCAGTTGCCGGAAACGAGGTCGATCGAGCCGTCGGCGTGGACGCCCGCGACGAAGCCGACATGGGCGGCATGACCGATCCGGGTGCTCACCACCGCGAGCGCCCCGACCTTGGGCTCGCTCAGGCGCCGGCCGTAGCTCAGCGCCGACGACGCCATGCCGTTGGCGAGCGGGCGGCGCCCGGTGCGTTCCAGCACGTAAGACGCGAAGTGGGCGCACCACGGCCCGCCCCGGCCGGTCATGTTGCGCGAGCCGAGCCAGCGTTCGGCCTCGGCGATCACGTCGCCGCCGCCCGATGAGCGCGGAGCGCCCGAGGGGATCTCGGCGCGCGCCGCGTCGAACGACGGCGCGGGGGCGACGGGGAGAGCGGCGGCCGGGCTGCGGCCATTTGCGTCAGCGGCGCCTGAGGCCATCACGACGGCCAGGACGGCCGGAATCGCTATGCGTGTCTGCAAATCAATACTCCTTCGACGACGCAGGCTTAACCGAACGTTAAGGTTCGGCGCCTTGCGTCTTGTGATGGGATTGCGATGTTTATTGATGATCCAGATAGGTCGGATCAGTGCGGTCGTGCGGGGGCGACTGAAAAGTCTGCGAAAGCCCGGACGCGCCTTTTCTTCAGAGTATGGTCGCGCGCATTCAGACGACGTGACCGTGCCGGAAACTAACCATCAATGTGTCGGAAGTGTGAAGCGCAGACGCGATCAACGGCGGACGCCGGGTGAACCGGCGTCACGCGAGAGGAGATCGGATGGGCTGAGGCGGTCGCGGCAGGCCCCGACCCTCGAGCCGACAGCGACGCGAAACGTCTCGAAGCTTGCCTCGGGGAGCGGCGACGTTCGCGCTGTCTGGAGCGTCTTTCGACAAGCTCGAGACGAGGTCGAGACGAGCGGCCTGGGCGCTGGGCCGGAAGAGCGGGGCTACGACGGCTGCGCCCGGGAAATCGCCGCCGCCCGCGCGATCAAAGCTTCGTCTGTGGCGTTCTGGCGCCGCGCCGCGGCGCTACCAGCGGATCAGCGCGGCGCCCCAGGTGAAGCCGCCGCCCATCGCCTCGATCATCACGAGGTCGCCTTTCTTGATCCGGCCGTCCTTGACCGCGATGTCGAGCGCGAGCGGGATCGAGGCGGCGGAGGTGTTGCCGTGCTGATCGACCGTCACGACCACCTTCTCGCGCGGGATGCCGAGCTTGTCGGCCGAGGCGTCGATGATCCGCCGGTTGGCCTGGTGCGGCACGAACCAGTCGATCGCCTTGGCGTCGCAGCCGGCGTCGGCGAGGCAGCCGTGGATCACGTCCGTCACCATGCCGACGGCGTGGCGGAACACTTCCTTGCCCTCCATCCGCAGGTGTCCGACGGTCTGGGTCGTCGACGGGCCGCCGTCGACGAAGAGCTTGGCGCGGTGCCGTCCGTCGGAGCGCAGCCGGGCGGAGATCACGCCCGGGGACAGGAAGGCGCCGTCGCTTTCCTGCGCCTCGAGCACGATCGCCCCCGCCCCGTCGCCGAACAGCACGCAGGTGGTGCGATCGTTCCAGTCGAGGATGCGCGAGAACGTCTCGGCGCCGATCACCAGCGCGCGCTTGTTCGAGCCGGAGCGCAGGAACTTGTCGGCCGTCGCCACGGCGAAGACGAAGCCGCTGCAAACCGCCTGGAGGTCGAAGGCGACGCCGTGGGTGATCCCGAGATTGGCCTGCACCTGCGTCGCGGTCGCCGGAAACGTGTAGTCGGGCGTGGAGGTCCCGACGACAATCAGGTCGATGTCGCCGGCTTCGAGACCCGCGTTGCGCAGCGCCGCCTCGGCGGCTCGGGTCGCCAGCGTCGAGGTCGTCTCGCCCTCGCCCGCGACATAGCGCTGCGCGATGCCGCTGCGCTGCCGAATCCATTCGTCGGAGGTGTCCACCTTCCGGGCGAGCTCGTCGTTGGTGACGACATGGGCGGGAAGCGCGGCGCCGACGCCGCGGACGCAGGAACGAAGTTGAGAAGCCATGGAGATTCCGAAGGTCAGGACTCGACGGCCGGCGAGGACGCCGCGGCGCGGCGCTCGTCGGCTTGAGCGATCATTTCACGCGTTTTGGCCAGAAGTTCTTGGCGGACCATGTCGTAGCCGAGTTCGATCGCGCCGGCGTAGCTGTCGGCGTCGGCGCCGCCATGGGCCTTGATGATCACGCCGTCAAGACCGAGGAACACGCCTCCGCTCGCCCGCGGCGTCATCCGGTCGCGCAGGGCCTTCAGCGCCTTTCGGGCGAACAGGAAGCCGATACGCGACATGAGGCTGTGGCCGAACGCGTCGCGCATGTACTGGCCGAGCTGGCGCGCGGTGCCTTCCGCCGTCTTGAGCGCGATGTTGCCGGTGAAACCCTCGGTGACGAACACGTCGACCGCGCCCTTGCCGAGGTCGTCGCCCTCGACGAAGCCCAGATAGCGCATGTTGGGCAGGCTGGCCTCGCGCAGGAGCCGGGCCGCGGCCTTGACCTCCTCGACGCCCTTGATCTCCTCGACGCCGACGTTGAGCAGGCCGACCGTCGGGCTGTCGATGTCGAACACGATGCGGGCCATCGCCGCGCCCATCACCGCGAGGTCGACGAGGTGGTGCTCGTCGCCGCCGATGGTCGCGCCGACGTCGAGCACGATCGATTCGCCGCGCACGGTCGGCCACAGCGCGGCGATCGCCGGCCGGTCGATCCGCGCCATGGTGCGCAGGCAGAACTTCGCCATGGCCATCAGCGCGCCGGTGTTGCCGGCGGATACGGCGCAGTCGGCCCGGCCCGTCTTCACCGCCTCGATCGCCTGCCACATCGACGAGACCCGCCGCCCGCTGCGCAGCGCCTGGCTCGGCTTGTCGGTCATCTTGACCGCGACGTCGGTATGAAAAATTTCCGCCCGCGCGGCGAGCCGGGGGTCGGCGGCAAGGTAGGGGGCGAGGAGCTTCCGGTCCCCGAACAGCAGGAAGCGCAGGTCGGGCCGCCGCTCGAGCGCGATCGACGCCGCAGGCAGCACCACGGCGGGGCCGTGATCGCCCCCCATTGCGTCCAGCGCTATGCGGATATCCGTCGCCATACTCTTACGTCCGACCGCGCCCAATCCAGCTCGGGCGGCGCCCGGCGCGGCGGGACAATAGCGTCTTCGGCGCTTAAGGCAACGGCTGAACAACAATCAGCGCGCGACAGTCGGCCGCGCCGCCCCGCGCTCGCCGCCGGTCCGCTCTCTTTTCAAACTCTTGCCGGGATTGGAGGCCGGCGGATGTGCGTCGGCCGCGTCACCTTATCGGCGGGGCGTATTGCAGGCCGCCCTTGCTCCACAGGGCGTTGAGGCCGCGCTTGATCTTTATCGGCGAATCCATGCCCACGTTGCGCTCGAAAATCTCGCCGTAATTCCCTTCCGCCTTGATGATCCGATAGGCCCAGTCGTTCCCGAGGCCCATGGACTTGCCGAAATCGCCCTCGACGCCGAGCAGGCGGCGGACGTTCGGGTTCGGAGACTTCAGCATCGCGTCGACGTTCGCCTTGGTCACGCCGAGCTCCTCGGCGGTGACGAGGGCGAAATGCGTCCATTGCACGATCTCGAACCACGGGATGTCGTCCTTGCGCACCGCGGGCCCGAGCGGCTCCTTGGAGATGATCTCCGGCAGGACGATGTGATCGTCGGGCGCGCTCATCTTCAGCCGTTCCGAATAGAGCCCCGAGGCGTCGGTCGTGTAGGCGTCGCAGCGGCCCGAATCATAGGCCTTGGTCGCCTCCTCGTCGGTCGCGAACACGACCGCCTCGAGCTTCATGCCGTTGGCGCGGAAATAGTCGGCCAAATTCAGCTCGGTCGTGGTGCCCTGCTGCACGCACACCGAGGCGCCGTCGAGCTTCAGCGCCGAATCGACGCCGAGCTTCCTGCGCACCATGAACCCCTGCCCGTCGTAGAAGTTCACGCCGGTGAAGAACATGCCGCCGAGCTCGCGCGACATCGTCCAGGTGGTGTTGCGGATGAGGACGTCGATCTCGCCCCCGGCGAGGATGGTCGGCCGGTCCTTGGCGTTGATCGGCAGGAACTTGACCTTCGAAGGATCGTTGAAGATCGCGGCCGCGAGCGCCCGGCATTCGTCGACGTCGAGACCCTTCCACACGCCCTGGTCGTCCGGCAGGCCGAAGCCGGCGAGGCCCGGGTTGGCGCCGCAGACGAGCTGCCCGCGCGCCTTGACCTGATCGAGCGTCCCGGCGCTCGCGGAGAACGCCGTGAGACAGCCCAACGCCGCCCCGGCCAGCCAAACCCAAGTCGATCGCATCGCCAACCTCCCTGCACAATGCGCCGACGTCCCCATGGGGCGCGCGCGGACGGCGCTTGATCCGCTTCCGGCATTGTCGGGAGCGTCGCGGGTTCCTGTCAACTGCGCCGGCCGCCTTTCGCCGGGCGGGGCGACCGACCGCGATATTGTTCCCGGTCTGGGAACATGCTAAGGGTCGCCGATGCGGGTCATCGCTCGTAGCACGCTCGTCGATTATGCGCAGAGGCATCCGGAGGCGAAGGTCGCCATCGAGCGCTGGTTCGTTCTTGTCAGGGCGGCGCGTTGGGCGTCGATGGATGACGTCCAGAAGGCCTCACCGAAGTGCAAGGTCTTGAATCGGGAGCGAGTCCGGTTCGAGGTCGCAGGAGGGAGCCACCGCTTGGTCGTTGCATTCGATTTCAATCGTCAGTCAGCGTTCGTCAAGTTCGTCGGCACGCATGCCGAGGACGACCGGATCGACGCCCTGACCCTCTCGCAATTCCAGGAGGGCCTCCATGGAAATTCGGCCGATTCGCACCGACGACGATTACCGGGCGGCGCTCTCGGAAATCGCCGCCGCGTGGGGAGCGCCTGACGGAACGGAAGCGGGCGACCGGCTCGACGTCTTGCTGGCGCTGGTCGACGCCTACGAGGACAGGCGGTGGCCGATCTCAGTCGAAGATCGATTCGACCCCGTGGACGTCCTGACGTACGCGATCGAAGACCTCGGCCACAGTCAGGCGGAGCTCGCGACGATCCTGTCGTCGCGGTCGCGCGCGTCCGAGGTTCTTTCGCGCCGCCGGGCGCTCACGGCCGGCATGATCCACAAGATCAGCGAAGCGTGGAAAATTCCCGCCGACCTTCTGGTCCGGCCCTACCGGGTCGAACGCGCCGCCTGAAGGCTCGCGCGCGCGAGTTGCCTTGCCGGCGGCGCTGCTCTAGCGAAGGCGCAGCGGCGGCGGAGCCGCGCGACCCGGCGACGGACATGACCAAGCTCACCGACGAAACCCGCGCTTCCCTGAAAAGCCGCACCCGCCTCATCCATCTCGGGCGCGACGGCGCGCAGTCGCAAGGCTTCGTCAACCTGCCGCCGTTCCGCGGCTCGACCGTGCTCTATCCCGACATGGAGACGCTGAAGAGCCGCAAGCAGCGCTATACCTACGGCACGCACGGCACGCCGACCACCGACGCCCTCCGCGCCGCCTGGACCGACATTTCCGGCGCGGCCGGGACCGAGCTTGTCCCCTCCGGCCTCGCCGCCATCGTCGTGGCGCTGATGACGGCGGTCTCGGCCGGCGGCCACCTGCTCATGACCGATTCGGCCTATGGTCCCGCCCGCGCCTTCGCCATGGGCGCGCTGAAGCGCCTGGGGGTCGAGACGACCTTCTACGACCCGCGCGCCGGCGCCGGGATCGAGGCCCTGTTCCGGCCGAACACCAGCGCGGTGCTGACCGAATCGCCGGGCTCGCAGAGCTTCGAGATCCAGGACGTGCCGGCGATCGCCGAGGTCGCGCACGCCCGCGGCGCCTGCGTCCTCATGGACAACACCTGGGCGACGCCGCTGTTCTTTCCGCCCCACGCCCATGGCGTCGACATGGCGATCGAGGCCGGCACGAAATACCTTTCGGGGCATTCGGACCTGCTGCTCGGCCTCGTCTCGGCCAACGAGACGTGGTTTCCCCGCCTCCAGCACACGGCGGGGCAGATGGGGATCCCTGCCGGGCCGGAGGATGTCTTTCTCGCCCTGCGCGGCCTCCGCACGATGGAGCTGCGTCTGCGGGAAGCCGAGCGGCAGGGGCTCGCGATGGCGCGCTGGCTGTCCGAACGGCGGGAGGTTCTGCGCGTGTTGCACCCGGCCCTGCCCGACGACCCGGGCCATGCGCTGTGGAAGCGCGATTTCGCCGGCTCCTCGGGCCTCTTCAGCGTCATCCTGAAGCCCGCGCCGGAGGCTGCGGTCGCCGCCTTCCTCGACGGCCTGGAGCTGTTCGGCCTCGGCTATTCCTGGGGCGGCTACGAGAGCCTCGTCATCCCGTTCGACTGCGCCTCCTACCGTACGGCGACGACGTGGGCGCCCGGCGGCCCGGCCTTGCGCTTCAGCATCGGGCTGGAAGACGCCGAGGACTTGAAGGCGGACCTCGACAGGGCGTTCGCGCGGCTCAAAGCCGCCGCCTGAGCGGCATGCGCGAGCTTCTCATCGACGCCGGCGCCGGGTCGGCCGCTGCGTGGCGACGGGCGGAGCGCCGTGCTGCGAAGGCGACGTCACCCCGGAGGCGGAATACGACATCTGGTCGAGATGGTCGGCTGGCGCGTCTCGCGCGGGGCTTCGGCGCTGAGCGACGACGAAATCGCGGCGATCGAGGCGCTCGGCGCGGCGAAGGCGCGACACGCCCTTCAATCGAGCAGCCGCGCCCGCAAGGCCTATCGGGTGCAGACCGTCGAGGCTGAAATGTGCGGCCTCCCGGTTGCGACGCCGGAAGGGTTGTCGCAACTGATCGCGAGAACGGCCGGGTGATTCCGCAACCCGGCGGGCCGCCGCCGATAGACATCGGGCTCGAAAATCTCCGGATCATCGCGCCGCCGGCGCAACCGGAACAAGGGCCGCGACGCCGGCGGCGGCTTCCCGGCCTTCGTGCAATCTGTTGTGATAGGTAGTTTACCCAGAGACATGCGCCTGTAAGCGGGCTATAAGCGGTCTCGGGATAGGAGGCTTAGGGGTGAGCGGGAGAATTCTCGTTGCGGCGCTGCTGGCGGCTTCGTCGGCGTCGGCCGCGACGGGGGGGGTCGTTTATACGCGGATGGTCGCGCCGCGCCACGTCGGGGCGACCGCCACTGTGGGCCTCGGGGCGTCGAGCCCGGGAACCGTCAAATCCGCCGTGGTCATCGGCGCCGCGGAAACCGTATTCGCGCCTTTCGCAGATTCGACTGCCGACCGCGACGCGCCTGTCTGTCCGACCAAGGCCGATCATGGCGGCTGCGTCATGGTGTCGCGCGCGTCCGACTTTCGCCTCGAGATCCTCGGATACACGATCGCCATCCCCCCGCTCTGGCTGGGCCGCGACAGCGAGGACCAATTTGCCGGCGGCCGCGACGGCGTCTTCCGGCTCACGAGCGACCCGCGGATCTTCAAGGTCGCGGCCCATTCCAGGCGTCGATTCGACCTCGGCGGCGAGGGGGATTCGACCGCCCAGTCCGACAGCGGAAACGCTGGCGCGTACGAAACGGCGAACGAGAACCAGAGCGTAAGCCGAGGCGATCTCTCGACCGGCGGCGGCGTTCCGCCCGGCCTCGGCGTCAATCCGTCGACGTGGTGGCCGGACGGGTCCACGCCGGCCGTATTCCTCGCCAACATCGACGGATCGGGCGGCTTCTTCCCCTCCCCGTTCTTTCCCCTCGACCGGACGTCGGCCGCCGAGTCCAATCCGCAGCCCGTCGCCTCGCCTCCTGCCGATGTCCCGGCGCCGCCACAATTCTCGAGGGGGTCCAGCCAGACTTCCGTGCCCGAGCCCACGACTTGGCTGATGATGGCGGCGGGACTGGCGACGCTCGGATTGCTCAAGCGCCGCAGGACCGTCGCCGCGATCGGGTCCAGGCCGGGCTGAACGCCGAGCGTATTCCGACTGGGGGGCGCGCCTCGCAATCCGCGCGAGCCCGCCCGGGAAACCCGTCAGGGCACGACGAAGGTCGCCCGCCCCTGTCCGGTGAGCGCCGCGGGAATCGCGCCCGGCTCGTCGACGGAAAAAACCACGATCGGGATGCCGTTGTCGCGGCAGAGCGCAAAGGCGGCGGTGTCCATCACCTGCAGGTTCCGGGCGATCGCCTCGTCGTGGGTCAGCCGGTCGTAGCGTTTCGCGCTCGGGTCCTTCTTCGGGTCGGCGGTGTAGATACCGTCGACCTGGGTCGCCTTCATCACGGCGCCGCACGAGAGTTCGCAGGCCCGGAGCGCGGCGCCGGTGTCGGTGGTGAAGAACGGATTGCCGGTGCCGCCGGCGAGCATGATGACGCGATGCTTGACGAGGTGGGCGAGCGCCGCCTGGCGCGAGTAGGGCTGGCACAGCGACGGCATGGCGACCGCGGACAGCACGCGCGCCGGCTGCCCGATCTGCTCGAGGGCGCCCTCCATCGCGAGCGCATTCATCACCGTCGCCAGCATTCCGATCGAATCGGCGCGAGCCCGCTCGATCCCCTTGTCGGCCCCCTGCAGGCCGCGGAAAAAGTTGCCGCCGCCGACGACCACGGCGACCTGCACGCCGAGATCCGAGGCCGCCTTGAGGTCGGCGGCCATCCGCTGGATCGTCGCCGCGTTGAGGCCGAACTTGTCGGGCCCCATGAGGGACTCGCCGGACAGCTTGACCACGACGCGGCCGAAAAGCGGACTGGACGTCATGGAGACCCTCTCTCAGCGACCATTGTTCGGGCGCGGCCATCGAGCGCGGCCCCCGCGGCCCGTTCAATCGCCCGAGCCGCGCCGACATCAAAAAAAAGCGGCCCGGAGGCCGCTTCGCGATTTCGTCCGTCAGGCTTCTTCGGCCGGTTTCTCCACGCCCTCGCCGAGCGCGAAGCGCACGAAGCCGGTGAGCGCGATCGGCGCGCCGGCCGTCTTCTCGGCTTCCTTGACCGCCTGGGCGACGGTCTTGGCCGGATCGTGGACATAAGGCTGATCGACGAGGCAGACCTCCTTGTAGAAGGTCTTGAGGCCGGATTCGACGATCTTCTCGAGCACGTGCGGCGGCTTGCCGGCGTTCTTGTCGGCGAGCACCGAACGTTCGCGGGCCACTGTTGCGGGATCGACGCCGGCGGCGTTCAGCGCGACGGGGCTGGCAGCGGCGACGTGCATCGCCACGTGACGCCCGAGCGCGACCAGCGCCTCGCGGTCGCCTTTCGATTCCAGGCCGACGATGACGCCGATGCGGCCGAGGCCCTCGACGATCTGGCCGTGGACATAGTGCCCGATCGCGCCTTCGGAGACGCGCAGGCCCTGGACGCGGCGCAGCGTCATGTTCTCGCCGATGGTGGCGATCGCGTTGGCGATGGCCTCCGACACCGTGCCGCCGCCCAGGTAATGGGCGCCGAGCACCGTATCGGCGTCGACCTCCGGCGCCTTGTCGAGCGCGACCGCGACGACGCCGCGCACCAGCCCCTGGAAGTCGTCGTTGCGCGCGACGAAGTCGGTCTCGGAATTCACCTCGACCACCACGCCGACCAAGTCCTCGACGGCCACGCCGACGAGGCCGTCCGCCGCGACGCGGCCGCTCTTCTTGGCGGCCTTGGCGAGACCCTTCTTGCGCAGCCAGTCGACGGCGGCCTCGATGTCGCCGTCCGTTTCGGCCAGCGCATGCTTGCAATCCATCATGCCCGCGCCGGTCTTTTCACGCAGGTCTTTCACGAGCCCAGCCGTGATCGCAGCCATCGAAGTCCCTCATGTCATCTGGCCCGCGGCCCGCGGCCGCGACGCTGTTCCTAGACAAACCGCCCAACACAAACGCCCGGCCCCGCCGCTGTCGCGGCCGGGCCGGTCGAACGCCATCCCTCGACAGCCGCAGCTTACTCGGCGGCGAGCAGAACGCGCGCCTGCTCGCTCCATTTGTCGCGGACGATGCGGCCGTTGAAGCGGAGATCGGCGTCGAGCTTGGCGGCCTCGTCGTCGGTCATCGCCGCGAGCTGCCAGTAATGGAACACGCCGTGCTCGTTGAGCTTCTTGACGATCTGCGGGCCGACGCCGGTGAGCTTGGCGAGATCGTCCGGCGCGCCGCGCGGCGCGGCCAGGAGCTCGAAGCGATCGTCGGGAATCGACGGGACGTGCTCGATCTCGACCGCCTCGGGCAGAACTTCCGCCATCGGCGCCTCGGCCTCGCCCAGGTCGATCCCCGCCAAGCCCTGGCTGCGGCCGATGCCGTCGATGGCGGCGCGCGCGACGAGGTCGCAATAGAGCTGGATCGCCCGTCCGGCGTCGTCGTTGGCCGGCACCGGATAGCTGATCCCGTCCGGATCGCAGTTCGTGTCGAGGATGGCGATCACCGGGATCTTGAGGCGGTTGGCCTCCTTGATCGCCAGCGCCTCCTTGTTGGTGTCGATCACGAAGACGAGGTCGGGAACGCCGCCCATGTCCTTGATGCCGCCGAGCGCCGTCTCGAGCTTGTCGCGCTCGCGCGACATCATCAGACGCTCTTTCTTGGTCAGGCCCTTGGCGCCTTCGGCGAGCATCTCGTCGAGCTTGCGCAGGCGCGCGATCGAGCCGGAAATCGTCTTCCAGTTGGTGAGCATGCCGCCGAGCCAGCGGGCGTTGACGAAGTACTGCGCCGAACGCTTGGCCGCCACGGCGATCTCGTCGGAAGCTTGGCGCTTGGTGCCGACGAACAGCACGCGGCCGCCCTTGGCGACCGTGTCGGAAACCGTCTTCAGCGCCTGATGCAGGAGCGGCACGGTCTGGGCGAGGTCGATGATGTGAATCGAGTTGCGCGTCCCGTAGATGAACGGCGCCATCTTCGGGTTCCAGCGGTGCGACTGGTGACCGAAATGCGCGCCCGCCTCGAGCAGCTGGCGCATGGTGAAATCAGGCAGAGCCATGGAATTGCCGTCCTTGTCCGGTTGAGCCTCGGCGGATCGTGAACGGCGAGGACGACCCTCGCCACCGGAACGGAACCTTGAGCAGGAGCCGCTGAAATCCGCCTGTGGAGTGCGCGCGCATATAAGCGAGCGGGCGCCGAAAGGCAAGCACGCGCTGACGTTCCCGCATTCTGCGCCCTGAAGACCGCGCCCCTCGCGGCTTTCCCGGCGGCGCGCCGACGCCGGAGGATCGCCGCGCGGAAACCCCTGCGCCAGCGAGGGAGGAGACGATGCCCTGTCCCTATTCCCTCGAGCAGGAAGCCGAGGCCGGGCGGCGGGCCGCGCGAAGGCCATCCTGATCGCAGCCGCCCTCGCCTCGATGGCGCTCTGCCTCCATGCCTGCCCGAGCTGCGGCCATCCTGCTTTCTGGTCGTCGCGGCCTTGTGGACGGCGGCCGGCGGATGGCGGCTCTGTCTCTACGCCCTGCCGCGCTGAACGCCGGGAGGGAAGCCTCGCCGCCGGCGCGCGGTCATGCTTCCGTCAGGCCGGTCCCGACGAGCGCCGGCGGAATCGAGATGCGCGGCTCTCGTCCGGCCGCCGCCTCGGCTTCGAAATAACCGCTGACTCTGAGCGCCTCGATGAGCGTGAGGCGCGCGTAGAGCCATCCGAACCCGTCTTCGTCGATCACCTCGACCGTGTAGATCGGGGCGCAGGGGGCGATTCTCGACATCGGCAGGTCCATGGCTCATCTCGCTTGCCCATCGAGGCAACTTTGGACGGTCGCCGCTCGCGGCGCATTGATCGGCGTCAATGTCGCGTCGCGGGTTTCGGCGCTCGAGGCGAAGGCAGGCGATCAGGCGGATCGACGCGCCCTTCGCGCCGCGCGGCTTCCTCTGCGCCGCGACGATCGGGTCGCGACGATCGCCGGGCAAGCGGGCCTCGCCGGGGAATTCCCGCTACCATTTGTTGGCGGACACCCAGCGCATGACTTCTTCCTTTTGGATGATCGACCCGGAGGGCCCTTCAATCCGGTATATTTCCGCGCGCCGTTCGCGATAGAGGCTTCTCGCCTGCGTGAGGGCGGCTTCCTTGCTGGGAACGGCGGGAGAAATCCGGTCGTGATCGTAGCCGTCTCGGTAGAACACTCTCCAGTCGGACATTTTGTTTTTCCTCCCTCTGTGGCGCGATGCGGCCTGCGGCGGCGCCCGGCCAAGCCGCCTTACGCCATGTCGCCGGGGGCGGTCCGGCTCGCGAGAAGCGCCAGTCCCTCGCCGCCGACGGCCGCGTGAAAATGACTATTCCCTTCGTCGGGCAAGAATCATTGATCTATCGCAATTCACGCGGCCGGGTTTCATGCCGCTTCCGTGGTAGCTCCCGAGCCGCGCGCCTTGTTTCGCCCACGACTTGGCGCATGAAGGAGCCTGTGAAGCGGGCGTCTCGAAGGTTTATCCGGTCGCCGCTGCTGTCGGCGCGCGCCGGAGAGCCGCCTCGACAAGCTCGGGACAGGCGCTTCGCGATGCGCCGCCCGCGTCGACGCGACCCTGATCTGCGAGGCGCCCGAGGTCGGCCCGCGCCGCGATGCGCGCGCGCGTCGCCGAGATCGCCGGCCTCGACGCCGGGCGGGCGCCGGTCAAGGCCACCCACCGAGCGGCTCGGATTCGCGGGCCGGCGCGAGGGAATCGCCTGCCACCACCGCCGCGGTGCGCCTGCCGTAGCGGACAGGCCGGGAGGAGGCGGGGCGCGGCTCCGCACCCTCGAATCCATGGTTTTCAAGGCTCTGCGGCGGCTTTTCCAACCCGCTGCGACGCCGAATATGGTGACAGTGCATTCTATTGCGATCACCGCCCCGGCGCCTTGCCATACGCGGATGGCGCGTCTCGCTTGCGTCGTCATCACCGAATGACCCTTTCACGTCATCCAGAGTGGTAATCGCGGGTGGAGGTTGCTTTTTTGACGTGCATGGCGACAGCAATCCCGAACGATAAATGCACTGTCACCGTAACCTCGCACAAGGTTGAATCGCACCCCCTGGCCTTGTCTTCCCTTTTCAAGACCCCGGACCTACTCTATGATTCCGGGGAGAATGCGCCCACCGCGAGGCGCCACGTTGCGGGAGCGAACGAGGATGGAGATCAGTCGTCGAGGCTTCATCAAGATCACCGGCGCAGGTCTCGCCGCATCGAGCCTCGGGGCGCTCGGCTTCGGCGGCGCGGGAGAGGCGGTGGCAGCGCTGGTGCGACCCTACAAGCTCACCGCAGCAGCCGAGACGCGAAACACCTGCACCTACTGCTCGGTCGCCTGCGGCATCCTGATCTACGGTCTCGGCGACCGCGCCAAGAACGCCCGGCCCGGCGTCCTGCACATCGAGGGCGACCCGGACCATCCCGTCAATCGCGGGACGCTCTGCCCGAAGGGGTCGGGCCTGCTCGACGTCGTGCATTCGCCGGGGCGCCTGACGCAACCGCGCTACCGGGCGCCGGGGAGCGCCGAGTTCAAGCCCGTCTCCTGGGACTTTGCGCTCAACCGGATCGCGACGCTGATGAAGGAGGACCGCGACAAGAACTTCATCGCGAAGAACAAGGACGGGGCGACGGTCAACCGCTGGCTCACGACCGGCATGCTGGCTGCCTCCGCGTCGTCCAACGAGACCGCGCTCGTGACCTGGAAGGTCGCGCGGTCCCTCGGCATGGTGGTGTTCGACAACCAGGCGCGCGTCTGACACGGACCGACGGTGGCCAGTCTGGCCCCAACATTCGGTCGCGGCGCGATGACGAACACCTGGCAGGACATCAAGAACGCCAACATCGTCCTCGTCATGGGCGGCAACGCCGCCGAAGCTCACCCGTGCGGCTTCAAATGGGTCGTCGAAGCCAAGATCGAGAACGGCGCCAAGCTCGTCGTGGTCGATCCGCGCTTCACCCGCACCGCCGCGGTGGCCGACTACTACGCGCCGATCCGCCCGGGGACCGACATCGCTTTCCTGAGCGGCGTCATCCGCTATCTTCTGGAAAAGGATTCGATCCAGCACGAGTACGTGCGCGCCTTCACCAACGCCGGCCTGATCGTGAAGGAAGGCTACGGCTTCGAGGACGGCCTGTTCTCCGGCTACAACGAGGAGAAGCACGCCTACGACCGGTCGACCTGGGATTATGAGCTCGACGACCGGGGCTTCGCCCGGGTCGACGACGCCTGGCAAGATCCGCGCTGCGTAATCAACCTGATGCGCAAGCACGTCGACCGGTACACGCCCGAGATGGTGTCGCGCATCTGCGGCACGCCTGAGGCAAAGTTCCTGGAGGTCTGCGCGCTGATCGCCTCGACCGCGGCGCCAGACAAGGCGCTGACGAGCCTCTTCGCGCTCGGCTGGACGCAGCATTCGATCGGCGCCCAGAACATCCGCACGATGGCGATGGTCCAGTTGCTCCTCGGCAACATCGGCGTCGCGGGCGGCGGCATGAACGCGCTGCGCGGCCATTCCAACATCCAGGGGCTGACCGACGTGGGTCTCCTGTCGAACGCGATGCCGGGTTACATGACGCTGCCGCGCGATTTCGACGCCACCTTCGACGACTACATGAAGGCCCGTCAGTTCAAGCCGCTGAGGCCCGGCCAGACGAGCTACTGGCAGAACTACCGAAAATTCTTCGTCAGCTTCCAGAAGGCGATGTTCGGCGACGCCGCCCAGCCTGAGAACAACTGGGCCTACGACTGGCTGCCGAAGCTCGACATCCCGCTCTACGACATCATCACCGCCTTCGAGATGATGGCCCACGGCAAGATGAACGGCTACATCTGCCAGGGGTTCAATCCGCTCCAGGCGTTCCCGGACAAGGACAAGATCCGTACCGGCTTAAGCAAGCTCGAGTACCTCGTCGTGATGGACCCGCTCGACACCGAGACCGCCAACTTCTGGCAGGATGTCGGGGCGTTCAACACATCGAAGCCGGCGGAAATCCAGACCGAGGTGTTCCAGCTTCCGACTTCCTGCTTCGCCGAGGAGAACGGCTCGCTGGTCAATTCCGCGCGCTGGCTGCAATGGCACTGGAAGGCGGCGCCCGCGCCGGGCGAAGCGAAGTCCGACATCTGGATCATGTCGGGCCTGTTCCACCGCCTGCGCGCGCTCTACGCGAAGGATGGCGGCGCGTTCCCCGGCCCGCTGCTGCATCTCACCTGGAGCTACACCGACCCGGTCGACCCGAATCCGGAGGAGATCGCGAAGGAGATGAACGGGCGGGCGCTCGCCGACCTCGAGGACGCGTCGGGCCGAGTGACGAAAAAGGCCGGCCAGCAGCTCGACGGCTTCGCGGAATTGCGCGACGACGGCTCGACCATGTCCGGTTGCTGGATCTTCGCCGGGTCATGGACCGAGAAGGGCAACCAGATGGCGCGGCGCGACGCCGCCGATCCGCGCGATCAGGGGATCACACCGGGCTGGGCCTGGGCTTGGCCCGCCAACCGGCGCATCCTCTACAACCGCGCCAGCGCCGACCCGGCCGGCAAGGCGTGGAACCCGGCGAAGCCGATCATCGAATGGAACGGCAGCCGCTGGACCGGCATCGACGTGCCCGACTACGGGCCGACGATCGCGCCGTCCGAAGGCGTCGGCCCGTTCATCATGAACGACGAGGGCCTGGGCCGCCTGTTCGCGCGCGGCATGATGGCCGAGGGACCATTCCCCGAGCATTACGAGCCGTTCGAGTCGCCGGTCGAGAACGTGCTCCATCCGAATGTCAGGACGAATCCGGCGGCGCGCATCTACCCGGACGACAAGGCGGCGCTCGGGACCTCGGCCGACTTCCCCTACGTCGCCACCACCTATCGCCTGACCGAGCACTTCCACTACTGGACCAAGCACGCGCTCATCAACGCGATCCTCCAGCCCGAGCAGTTCGTCGAGATCGGCGAGGCGCTGGCGACGGAGAAGGGGATCGCGCAGGGCGGCTGGGTCCGCGTCGCCTCGAAGCGTGGCGCGATCGTCTGCAAGGCCTACGTGACCAAGCGCATCAAGCCGATGACGGTCGACGGCAAGCCGGCGCATGTGATCGGCGTGCCGCTGCACTGGGGTTTTACCGGCCAGACGCTCAAGGGCTACCCCGCGAACGTGCTCACGCCCTCGGTCGGCGACGCCAACACCCAGACGCCCGAATACAAGGCGTTTCTCGTGAACGTGGAAAAAGTCAGCGCGCCCGTGGCGTAGGAGCGAGCCCCGTGACCGATCTGCAATCGCAGGATTTCATTCGGATCTCGGCGTCCACGACGACGCCGCCCGCGGCGCGCAACCACGAGGTCGAGGTCGCAAAACTGATCGATGTCAGCCGCTGCATCGGCTGCAAGGCCTGCCAGGCCGCCTGCATGGAATGGAACAATCTTCGCGGCGACGTCGGCACGTTTCAGGGCTCCTACACCAACCCTGCCGACCTCGGTCCGCACACCTGGACCCTGATGCGGTTCACCGAGCACGAGAACGCCACGGGCGATCTCGAGTGGCTGATCCGCAAGGACGGCTGCATGCACTGCGCAGACCCCGGCTGCCTCGAGGCCTGCCCGGCGCCGGGCGCGATCGTGCAATACGCCAACGGCATCGTCGACTTCGTCAGCCAGAACTGCATCGGCTGCGGCTATTGCGTGAAAGGCTGCCCGTTCAACATTCCGCGCATCAGCGCCGCCGACAGCAAGTCCTACAAGTGCACGCTCTGCTCGGACCGCGTCTCGGTCGGGATGGAGCCCGCCTGCGTCAAAGCCTGCCCGACCGGCGCCATCCTGTTCGGCTCCAAGACCGACATGAGATCTTGGGCGGGCGAGCGGGTCGAGGACCTGAAGGGTAGGGGCTTCGAGAAGGCCGGGCTCTACGACCCGCCCGGCGTCGGCGGAACGCACGTCATGTACGTGCTGCCGCATGCCGACACGCCGTCGATCTACGCCGGTCTCCCCGGCAATCCGGCCATCAGCGTCTTCGTCGACGTCTGGAAGGGCGTCCTGAAGCCGCTCGCGCTCGCGGGCCTCGCGGTCACCGCGGTCGCGGGCTTCCTGCACTGGGTCATCACCGGGACCAACGAGGTCGAGGAAAACGACGATCGGTCGGCGGCCGACTTCATCAAGAATCACGAGGGGGTCGCCAAATGAAGTACCCCGAGGGAACCCTTGTCCGAAACACGCGGGCGGCGCGGGTGAACCACTGGATCACCGCGACCTGCTTCGTGCTGCTGATGGTGTCGGGCCTGTCGATGTTCCATCCGATGCTGTTCTGGCTTTCGGGCCTGTTCGGCGGCGGGCAGTGGACGCGGACGATCCATCCCTGGATCGGGATCGTGCTCGCCCTCAGCTATGCCGGCCTCATCGTGCAGTTCTGGCGCGACAATTTCTGGAACCGTGACGACATCCGTTGGCTCCGGTCGATCGTCGAGGTCGTTGTCAACGACGAGGCGAAGGTCCCCGAGGTCGGCCGCTTCAACGCCGGCCAGAAGTTCGTGTTCTGGACGATGGCGCTGCTCGTTCCGGCGTTGCTCGCCACCGGCCTCGTCATCTGGCAGTCGTATTTCGGCGAGGCGACTACGATCGAGACGCAACGCGCGGCCGAGCTGGTTCACAGCTGGGCTGCGGCGACCGCGATCATGATCTGGATCATTCACGTCTACGCGGCGATCTGGGTGCGCGGCTCGGTGCGCGCGATGACCCGCGGCTACGTGACTCCGGGCTGGGCGTGGCGCCATCACCGCAAGTGGTTCCGCGACCTCGTGACGACCGGCTCGACCGGCCCCCGGCCGCGCGGATGAACGGGATGCGATATCTTTTGGGAACTGCTGGCGCTCGACGGGCGTCTTCGGGCGGCAGGGCATGAGACAGGGCGAGGCGCCGCCGAAGGGCGCGTGGACAGGCGCGCCCTTCGGCGGGGTGAAGGCGCCCGAGCCAATTCTTCTTCCCGATCCTGCCGGACGTTTCGCCCGCACGGCCGCGCGGCTCGCGCGGCTCGCCGAAGGGCATCCGATGGAGGGATGGCTGGAGTTTCTCGCCGCGGTCGCCGGCGCCCAGCGCGCCGCCGTTGAGACGCCCTTTTCTTTCGCCCGTCCCGACGCGGGCGACGTCCGCCTTGCGGTCGAGGCGGGGCTTCCCCCGATCGCCGCCGACGGATGGCGGCGCGATCCGGCGTGGCGCGACGGCCTCCGGGCGCTGCTCGACCGCTTCGACCAAGCCGCCCTTCCTGCTGCCGCCGCATCGGAGATCGCGAGGCTCCGAAAGCGTTCCGCCGCCGGGACGGAGGCGCTCGCCGACGCCTTTTTGCGCGGCGGGGTCGACGCGGCCGACACGGGCGCGGCCTTCTGGGTCGCGGCGGCGCTGCAGGTTTCCTTCGCCCGACTCGCGGCGGGCCTGGACGCGAATTCGCTGCGCCTCCTCGACCCGCGCGGCCTTTGCCCCTGCTGCGGCTCGACGCCGTCCGCGGGCGTGGTGCGCGCCTCGGGCCAGACGCCGGGCGCGCGCTACCTCCATTGCTCGCTGTGCTCGACGGCCTGGAACCACACCCGCGCGGTCTGCATCACCTGCGGCGGCGCGCGCACGCTGGCGCTCAGGGGGATCGACGGCGACGCCGGCGTCGCGAAGGCCGAGACCTGCGACGAGTGCGGAACCTACGCGAAACTCTTTTACGAGGCGAAGGACCCCGGGCTCGATCCTTACGCCGACGATCTCGCCTCGCTCGCCCTCGACGTGATGGTGTCGGAGGCCGGCTGGGCGCGGCACGCGCCAAACCCGCTTCTGCTGGTAGGGTAGCCGGCCGCGGACGAGCGGGCGCGAACCGTGCGGAGTTTCCCCTTTGCCGACAGAGCCCGCGTTGCATCGATCGGGATGGACGCGCGCGTGAACCGAAGGCCCGAAGACGCGCCATGGCGGTCATTGGGCGCCCCGGTCGGCCGCGCTCGGGGCCGGGTCGGCGGCCCGGCCTGAAGGGCCGCTCGCTCCGACCGACGGGACCGCTTCGGGCTCGCGTCGGCGCGGCGATTCAGGCATGCTTTGCTCAATCCTACCGCCCGAGGAAACGCATGCATGAACCCTCCCGAACTTCGCCTCGCCTCCCTCGCCCACGGCGGCGGCTGCGGGTGCAAGCTCTCGCCGGCCGTCCTGCGCGAATTGCTCTCGGGGCAGCCGGCGACGGCGGCGTTCGCCAATCTGATCGTGGGCACGGAGACCGGCGACGACGCCGCGGTCTGGCGGCTCGACGACGCGACCAACATCGTCGCGACCACCGACTTCTTCATGCCCATGGTCGACGATCCTTTCGATTTCGGGCGGATCGCCGCGACCAACGCGCTGTCGGACGTCTACGCCATGGGCGGCCGGCCGATCTTCGCCCTCGCGATCCTCGGCATGCCGATCGACAAGATGCCGACGGCCACGATCCGCGAAATCCTTCGCGGCGGCGCTCACGCCGCGGCGGGAGCCGGTATTCCGGTTGCGGGCGGGCATTCGATCGATTCGCCCGAGCCGATCTACGGGCTTGCCGTCATCGGGCTCGTGTCGAGCGCCGCGCTCCGGCGCAACTCGGACGCGCGTCCGGGTGACGCGCTCATTCTCACGAAGCCGGTTGGCGTCGGGATCTATTCGGCGGCGATCAAGAAGGGGGCGCTGTCGGACGATGGCTACCGCGAGATGATCGGCGTCATGACGCGGCTCAACGCCGTCGGCGCGGAGCTCGCGAAAAGCGAGGGCGTCCACGCCATGACCGACGTGACCGGCTTCGGCCTGCTCGGCCACGCGCTCGAGATGGCGCGCGGCGCAGGCATGACCGTCCGGCTGCGGTTGGACGACGTCCCCTTGCTCGCTCAGGCCGAGGCGCTCGTTCAGGCCGGCTATTCGACCGGCGCCTCGGGGCGCAACTGGGCGAGCTATGGCGAGGCCGTCCGCCTGCCCGAAGGGCTCGAAGACTGGCGCCTCCGCCTGCTCACCGACCCGCAGACGTCCGGCGGCCTGCTGGTCGCCTGCGACGCCGACGCTGCGCCCGCCTTGTGCGCAAAAATCTGCGAGAACGGCGACCCGCACGCGCGGATCGTCGGCCGCGTAGAGCCCGGCGCGCCGGTCGTCTCCGTCGCCCGGTGAGCGGGCCTGGAGCAAAGGACCGCGCTCGGGCGCGGGGTTTCTTGTTTACGAAAATCAGAATCTACGCTATATGTAATGCTGACATATAAAAGCCAACCGATGGGAAGGCGAAGGATTCCGACACCTGCGCTTCCGCCGCGGCGGGTCTCGGCAACGGGGGAAGGACCAGGCGAAGCACGGCGGGACATCGCCAAGGGCCTGGAAAAGCGCCGAGTCGCGCGCAGGAGGTCGTAAATCCTTGAAACCAGAGGGCTGCGCAACTTTGTGCGCGCAGTAGGAAGGGGCGCCTGCGCGCCGTCCGCCCGATCGAGACCGCCAGCCCGCCTCGCGGCCCCCTGGCGGAGGAGAGTGGGAGTCGAACCCACCCGGGACAGGCTCGCTGCCCCACACGGATTTGAAGTCCGGACGCCCCACCGGGAACGATTCTCCTCCGAGGGCTTGGTAGCGACTTCATTCGCTTCCGAAAAGGTCGACGCGATGCGAATTGACCCGCCTCATGTCGCCGCGGCGCAGGGTCACGCCGTGGCGGTCGAAGAATTCCAGGATCTGGATCGCGACCTTGCGGCCGTTCTCGAGCCGGTTGCGGAATGCGGCGGCCGTGAAGACGCCGCCTTCGGTCGTCGCGGCCAGATCGGCGGCGATCGCCGTCATCTCCCGGACAGTCGCGCGCAGGAAAAAATGGTCGTGGGCGACCTCGTCCGTCCAACCCATGCGCGAGGCGCGCTTGAGAATCCGCCGGACGTCGGATTCGTCGCGGCCGACGCCCCCTGCGATGTCGCGCACACGCGGCGGACGGAAGCGCTCCGCGCCCGCGAGCATCGGCGCGATCGCCCCCCAGA
>CAIZGR010000649.1 GCA_903932535.1 uncultured Hyphomicrobiales bacterium
CGCGCCGAGCGCCGCGCCGAAAGCCGCGGCGAGCGCGGGCGGCGTCATGACCGCCTCGATCTTGCCGGCGCGCCAGAAAGCGAACGTCGCCGATCCGGAGCCGAAGGTCGAGGCGAGCTTGTTGGTGGCGACCGCGGCCACCGGATCGAGCCCGGCGAGCGCCAGCGCCGGCAGGGTCAGGAGCCCGCCGCCGCCGGCGATCGCGTCGACAAATCCGGAGGCGAAGCCGACCAGCGCGAGCGTCGCCAGGACGAGCGGCGTCATGCGGGGTTTTCGCCGGCAACCGGCCGCCGCCTCACGCTTGCGGGACGGCGGGGGTCGGGCCGCGGGAGGCGAAGCGCGCCGGCCGCTTGGCGGCGAAGGCGGCGCGGCCTTCGGCGAAGTCGGGCCCCAGCGCCGCGTGCTCGGCGAGCGCCCGGAAAGCCGGGGTTTCGACGGCGAGGCCCGAGGCGATGGCGTCGACCGCCCGCTTGCCGCCGCGGATCGAGACCTGACTGAGATCGGCGAGGCCGCGGGCGTAGCCGAGCACGGTTTCGCGCAAGGCCGTCTCGACCCGCCGGTCGATCAAGCCGATCGCCAGCGCTTCGTCCGTTTCGATGCGGCGTCCGGTGAAGAGGAGGTCCTTGGCGCGGGCCGGCCCGACCAGCTCGACGAGGCGACGGGTCTCGGCGTGGCCGTAGACGAGGCCGAGCCTCGCCGGCGTGATGGCGAGATAGGCGTCGGCGGCGCAGAAGCGGAGGTCGCAGGCGACCGCCAGCGCGACGCCGCCGCCCACGACGTTGCCTTGCAGGACCGCGATCGTCGGCCGGTCGATCTCCATCAGCGCCCGCAGGCCGTCCTGGATCGCGTCGCCGTAATCGCGCGTGGCCGCCGCGTCCTTGTAGACCTCGTCGAATTCCGAGATGTCGGCGCCGGCGCTCAAATGCCCGCCTGCGCCTTCGAGCAGGACGACGAGCGCGTCCGTCTGCGCCTCGATCGCGGCCCGGATGGCGGGAAGCGCGCGCCACATGGCGCGCGAGATGGCGTTGCGCCGCTCCGGCCGATTGAGAACGATCCGGGCGAACGGCGGCTCGAAGCTCAAGGAGATGTCGGTCATGGGGCTCTTCGGCAGGACGGGAAAGGCAGGACGCGCCCTTTCTGGAGCATTTGCCGGGTTGGAGCAAACGGCGTCGTGTCGTAGCCTTGCCCGGATGGGCTTTGGCGAAGCGCCCGAGGGACCGAGAGGCATGACGAGCAACGACAATTATCCGCGCGACATGATCGGCTACGGACGCACGCCGCCGTTCGCCGATTGGCCCGGAGGGGCGCGCGTGGCCGTGCAGTTCGTCGTCAACTACGAGGAGGGCGGCGAGAACAACATCCTGCACGGCGACGCGGCCTCGGAGGCCTTCCTGTCCGAGATCGTGGGGGCTGCGCCCTGGCCGGGGATGCGCCACATGAACATGGAGTCGATCTACGAATACGGCTCGCGCGCCGGCTTCTGGCGCCTGCATCGCCTGTTCACCGAACGCTCCGTTCCCGTCACCGTCTACGCCGTCGCCACCGCCATGGCGCGCAACGTCGAGGCGGTCGCGGCGATGAACGAAGCCAAGTGGGAGATCGCCACCCACGGCCTGAAATGGATCGACTATCGCGATGCGCCGCCGGAGGTCGAGGCCCAGCACATCGCCGAGGCGGTCCGCATTCATACCGAGATCGCGGGCGTCCGCCCGCTCGGCTTCTACCAGGGCCGGTCGTCGCTCAACACGATCCGCCTCGGCATGGAGGAGGGCGGCTTCGTCTATTGCGCCGACTCCTACGCCGACGACCTGCCCTATTGGCTCGAAGGCCCGCGCGGGCCGCAGCTCGTCACACCCTACACGCTCGACTCGAACGACATGCGTTTCGCCACCCCGCAGGGCTTCAATAGCGGCGACCAGTTCTACGCCTACCTCAAGGATTCGTTCGACACCCTCTACGCCGAGGGCGGCGTCGCGCCGAAGATGCTGTCGGTCGGCCTGCACTGCCGCCTCGCCGGCCGGCCGGGCCGCGCGGCGTCGCTGGCGCGGTTCCTCGATTATGTGCTCGCCCATGACAAGGCCTGGGTCCCCACCCGGCTCGACCTCGCGCGCCACTGGATCCGGACGCACGCGCCGCCGGGCGGATGGCAGCCGTCGAAGCTGACCCGGACGCTGTTCGTCGAACGATTCGGCGGCGTCTACGAGCGCTCGCCCTGGATCGCGCAGGCTGCTCACGACGCCGGCCTGCCGGCCGGCGCCGACACGGGCGAGGGGCTCGCAAAGGCGATGGCGGCCGCGGCGGCGCGGGGAAGCGACGACGCCAAGCGCGCGCTGATCCTCGCCCATCCCGATCTCGCGGGACGGCTCGCGCAGGCCAAGCTCCTCACCGCCGAATCGACCGGCGAGCAGGCGAGCGCCGGGCTCGACCGGCTGAGCCCCGACGAGCTGTCGAAGTTCACCACGCTGAACGACGCCTATCGCGCCCGCTTCGGCATGCCCTTCATCATGGCGGTCAAGGGCAAGGGCAAGGCCGACATTCTGGAGGCCTTCGAGCGCCGGCTCGGGAACGACGCCGACGCCGAGATCCGGACGGCGCTCGCCGAGATCGACCGGATCGCGGCGCTGCGCCTTCAGGACATCCTGGCATGAGCGCGGGAACGCGCGTCGTCCGCGGACGGGTCTTGAGCTTCACCGGCGATCCGGCAGAGGCCGGGGCGGCCTCCCGCCGCTATATCGAGGACGGCGCCGCCCTCGTCGCCGACGGGCGCATCGCGGCGGTGGGGGAGGCGCGCGCCATTCTCGCAGGCGCGCCCGAAAGCGTTGCGGTCGACGACCATTCGGGCGCGCTCGTCATGCCCGGGCTGATCGACGTCCACATCCACTATCCGCAGACGCAGGTGATCGCCTCTTATGGCGCCCAGCTTCTCGACTGGCTGCACACCTACACCTTCGTCGAGGAGCAGCGGTTCGCCGATCCCGCCCATTGCGCGCGCGTCGCCGGCTTCTTTCTCACCGAACTCTTCCGCAACGGCACGACGACGGCGCTGGTCTATTGCACCGTCTATCCGCAGTCGGCGGAGGCCTTCTTCGCCGAAGCCCTGCGGGCCGGGGCGCGCATGATCGCCGGCAAGGCGATGCTCGACCGCAATGCGCCGAAGGCCCTGCTCGACACCGCCCAAACGAGCTACGACGAGAGCAAGGCGCTGATCGCGCGCTGGCGCGGCCGAGGGCGGCTCGACTACGCGGTGACGCCGCGCTTCGCCATCACCTCGACCCCCGCCCAGCTCGAGGCGGCCGGGGCGCTCATGAAGGAATTCCCGGGCGTCTACATGCAGTCGCATGTCGACGAGAACGCCGACGAGATCGAATTCGTCAGCCGGCTCTTCCCGGAGGCGCGCGACTATCTCGACGTCTATGCCCGCGCGGGGCTGCTCGGACCGCGCTCGGTGTTCGGCCACTGCATCCACATGACGGGAGACGAGGTGGCGGCGATGGCGGAAAGCGGATCGGTCGCAGCCTTCTGCCCGGCCTCGAATCTCTTCCTCGGCTCGGGCCTGTTCGACCGGGCGCGGCTCGCCGGCGCCGGCGTGCGGGTCGGGCTCGCGACCGACGTCGGCGGGGGAACCAGCTATTCCATGCTCCGCACCGCCGCCGACGGCTACAAGGCGCTGCAACTCAACGGCCAGTCGTGGCCCGCCGCGGAGGCGTTCTACCAGATGACGCTCGGCAACGCGCGGGCGCTGAGCCTCGATCACGCGATCGGCTCGATCGAGGCCGGCAAGGACGCCGACCTCGTCGTGCTCGATTCCCGCGCCACGCCCGCCATGGCGCACCGCATGGAGACGATCGAGGGCGACCTCGACGCGGAGCTGTTCGTGCTCATGACCCTCGGCGACGACCGCGCCGTGCGCCAGACCTACGTGGCGGGCGAGCCGCGGAAGGCGTGAGCCTCCGGCCTCGCGCCTCGAGCAGCCCGCGAATCGGGCGTCTCGAAGAGCCCGCCGCGGACGCCGCGCGCCTCGCTTCCGACGGCGCGCGCTTGTTCTCTCCTTCGACCGGGATGCCTGCCCGGTCGGGAGCCGCAGCCGAAAAGAACGCCCTCGAATTGGTCGACGCCAACCGCTAGGCCGCCGCGCGCCGGGGACGCACGGCCTCGGCGTAGGCGTCCAGGATCGCCCGGGTCACGGCGCCGGGGGCGTAGGCGACCTCGCCGATCGAACGGACCGGCGTCACTTCGGCCGCGCTTCCGGTCAGGAAGCATTCGCTGAATTCCCGCAGCTCCGCAGGCCGGATGCGCCGCTCGACCACCGGAAACCCGAGCCCGCGCGCGAGGTCGATGACGGCTGAGCGGGTGATGCCGGAGAGGAAGCAGTCGGCGATCGGGGTGTGGAGCGCGCCGTCCCGGACGAAAAAGACGTTGGCCGCGGTGCATTCGGCGACGCGTCCCTGCCAGTCGAGCATGAGGGCGTCGGCAAAGCCCCGGCGCTCGGCGCGGTGGCGCGACAGCGTGCAGATCATGTAGAGCCCGCTCGCCTTGGCCAGCGACGGCGCGGTCGCGGGATCGGGGCGGCGATACTCGGCCATGTCGAGCCGGATTCCGCGCATCCGCTCCGCGGGATCGAAATAGCTCCCCCAGGGCCAGGCGGCGATCGCGCAATGGATCGCGTTCGCCGGCGCGCCCACGCCCATCATTTCCGAGCCCCGCCACGCGATCGGACGGAGATAGGCGTCGACGAGGCCGTTCCGCCGCAGGACGTCCGCCTTGGCCGCGTCGATCGCCTCGACGCTCCAGGGGATTTCGAAATCGAGCATGCGCGCGGACTCTTTCAGCCGGCGGGAATGGTCCGTCGACCGGAAAATCCGGCCGCCGTAAGATCGCTCGCCCTCGAACACCGAGCTCGCGTAGTGGAGCGCATGCGTCAGGACATGCACTTTGGCGTCGCGCCATGCGACCATCTCGCCGTCGAACCAGATCCATCCGTCGCGGTCGTCGAAAGGCTGATCGGTCATGGCTGTCTCCTCTTCGCCGGCCGCGGGTTGGTTTGGAATTCGCCCGTTTGGGTTTACATGCAGGGGCGTTGGTAACAGCCTTCCCGATTTAAGTCAATAATGCTGACCTAATGAGCGACGCGATGCCGCCTGAAGCCGCCGACGCCGACCCAGCGCTCCGCCCGCGCCGGGACGACGCGCCGATGTACGACCTGATCGAGCTTCTCTTTTTCGCCTACCGGGACTTCGTCGGCGACGCCGACCGGCTGCTCGAGTCCTACGGATTCGGCCGCGCCCACCATCGCGTCCTCTATTTCGTCAGCCGCCGGCCCGGTCTGACCATCGCCGAGCTGCTGGAGATCCTGCGCATCACCAAGCAGAGCCTCAACCGCGTGCTGCGGGAGCTGATCGAGAAGAATTTCGTCGAGGCGCGCGCGGGCGCCTGCGACCGCCGCCGCCGGGAGCTCTATGCGACGCCGGACGGCGAGCGTCTGGCGCTGCGGCTCGCCGAGGTGCAGACGCGGCGCTTCGCCGTCGCGCTCGACAAGCTCGGGCCGTCCGGGCGGCAGGCGGCCGTCCGGTTCCTGAGCGCGATGATCGACCCGCAGGACGCCGGCGAACCCGACGGAGCGCGAAGGACGTGACCGAGACCGATCCGATTGCGCCCCCGCCGGGGGACGACGCCGCGCACGTGCTGGTCGTGGACGACGACCGCCGGCTGCGCGATCTGCTGTCGAGCTATCTGATGAAGCACGGCCATCGCGTGACGGTGGCGGCGAACGCGGCCGAGGCGCGGGCGTTTCTCGACGGCCTGGCCTTCGACATCATCGTGCTCGACGTGATGATGCCGGGCGAGAACGGATTCGCCTTCGCAGCCGACCTGCGGCAGCGTTCGCAGGTGCCGATCCTGATGCTGACCGCGCGCGGCGAGCGGGAAGATCGCGTCCGGGGACTGGAGATCGGCGTCGACGACTATCTGGCCAAGCCGTTCGATCCGCGTGAGCTGCTGCTCCGGATCGGGTCGGTGCTGCGCCGCACCCGCGCCGAGCCGGTCGGCAAGCCGGAGGCGTCCGTCGTCCGGTTCGGGCCGTTCACGTTCTCGATCGAGCGCGGGGAGCTGCGGTCGGGCGACGAGCTCGTCCGCATCACCGAACGCGAGCGCGAGATGCTGCGGCTGCTCTGCGCCGCCAGCGGCGCGAGCGTCACGCGCGAGGCGCTGTCGGGTTCGGGCGGCGCCGCCCAGGAAAGAACGGTCGACGTGCTCGTCAACCGGCTCAGGCGTAAGATCGAGCGGGACCCCGCCAATCCCGTCTATCTGCAGACGGCGCGCGGCGCCGGCTATCGACTGATCGCGGACGGATGATCGCGCGGCCGTCCTTTCGAACGCTGCGCGTCCTCGCGCGCCTCCGCGACCTGTGGCGGCAGGGCGCGCGCGGCCTCGCGGCGATGCTGCCCAAGGGGCTTTACAAGCGCTCGTTGCTCATCGTCATCCTGCCGATGGTCCTCCTGCAGACGGCCGTGACCTTCGCCTTCATGCAGCACCACTTCGAGCTCGTCACGCGCCGCCTGTCGGAAGCGGTCGCGCGCGACGTCGCAGCGCTCGCCGACCTCTATCGCCAGCTCCCGCCGGGCGCCGAGGACGCTTACCTGTCGAATCTCGCCGCCGACCGGTTCCGCATGGACGCGACGCTTCTCCCGGCCGGCCCGCTGCCGCCTGCCCTGCCGCGGTCGTTCTTCGGCGCGCTCGACCCCCTGACCCGCACGCTGCCGACCGCGCTCAAGACCCAGCTCCGGCAGCCGTTCTGGGTCGACACCATCGGCCGGTCGGGCCTGATGGAGATCCGGGTCGACCTCGGCGACCGGGTCCTCCGGCTGGTCACGCGCCGCGCGATCGCCTACGAGGCCAACGCACACATTTTTGTGCTGTGGATGTTGGGGGCGATGATCGTCCTCCTGACGGTCGCGATCATCTTCCTACGTAACCAGATCCGGCCGATTCTGCGGCTCGCCCGCGCGGCCGAGGACTTCGGCAAGGGGCGGGACAACGCCTTCACCCCCCATGGCGCGACCGAGGTCCGTCAGGCCGGCTACGCCTTCCTCGAAATGAAACGCCGGGTCGAGCGCGCCACCGAGCAGCGCACGGCGATGCTGAACGGCGTCAGCCACGACCTGCGCACCATCCTGACCCGGTTCAAGCTGTCGCTGGCGCTGCTCGACAATTCCGCTGACAGCGAGCTTTTGCAGAAGGACGTCGACGAAATGGGCCGCATGCTCGAAGGCTATCTCGCCTTCGCCCGCGGCGACGCCACCGAGCCGACGACCCGGACCGACGTCGGGGCGCTGCTCGAAGACCTGCGCGCTGACGCCGAGCGGCACGGCGCCCCCGTCAGCCTCGACACCCGCGGCGACTTGTCGATCCGCGTCCGGCCGACCGCCCTCAAGCGCTGCATCGGCAACCTCGTCGCCAACGCCCAGCGGCACGCCGATCATGTCTCGATCACGGCGAGGCGGGAGGCTCAGTCGGTCTCCGTGATGGTCGACGACGACGGCGACGGCATCCCGCCCGAGCACCGTGAGGACGTCTTCCGTCCCTTCTATCGGCTCGACGAGGCCAGGAACCAGGACGAGGGCGGCGCGGGCCTCGGCCTTGCGATCGCCCGAGACATCGCGCGGTCGCATGGCGGCGACATCGAGCTGACGGACAGCCCTCTCGGAGGGCTCAGGGCCGCCGTGCGGCTTCCGGTGTGAGCAGAGTCGGAGAAAGGCGGCGTCTCGCCGCCTGTGCGCGCCCTCCCACCGAGCGCTGTAAACTCGGGCGGCGAGACGCCGCCCCTCCCTCAAACCGAGCCCGAAATCCAGCGCGACAGCTCGGTCTTCGGACCGGCGCCGATCTTGGTCGCGACGTTCTTGCCGTCCTTGAAGATCATCAGCGTCGGGATCGAGCGGATCCCGTATTTGCCCGCCACTCCTGGATTCTCGTCGACGTTGAGCTTGGCGATCTTCACCTTGCCCTTCATCTCGGTGGCGATTTCCTCGAGCGCCGGGGCGATCATCCGGCAGGGGCCGCACCATTCCGCCCAGAAATCGACGACCACCGGCCCGCTGGCGTTGATGACGTCGGTCTCGAAGCTCGCGTCCGTAACCTTGGAAGTGATTGAATCGCCCATTGCGCCCTCGGCTTTGAGGCGGCGAGGCCGCCGCTTACTAGATAGTTAGGAAGAGGGCCGGACCGCGTCAAGAACGGTGACGCGACCGTCGTCGTCAGGCCGGTCGAGGCAGGGACGCGGCCTGCGCCGCGCCCGCCACAGCCGGGATTCCCTCTTTCGCCGAACTCAGGCCGTAGCGCGCACGGCGTCGAATCGCACCCCGATTGTCTGGCGGCGATTGACTAAACGGCTATTCTGACCCATTTCTACGATTCCGCGGAGCCCACGGCTCCAAGGCGGAAAGGAAATTTGTGCCCTGCGCGGCGCGGAACCATCAACCCAGGAGATTGCCATTCGCCGTCCAATGAAAGCAACCGCGGCGCCGGAGAAAGGCGGCCCGCGCACGAATCGCGATATTCGCGCCGTCCAGGTCCAGCTCATCGACACCGAGGGCAAAAATCAGGGCGTCGTCAACCTCGCGGACGCCCAGCGCCAAGCCGAGGAGGCCGGGCTCGATCTGGTCGAGATCGTCCCCAACGCGACCCCGCCAGTCTGCAAGATCCTCGATTTCGGGAAATACCGCTTCCTCGAGCAGAAGAAGTCGGCCGAGGCGCGCAAGCGCCAGAAGGTGGTCGAGATCAAGGAGATCAAGCTGCGTCCCGGCATCGACGACCACGACTACGAGGTCAAGATGCGCTCGGTCATGCGGTTTTTCGAAGAGGGCGACAAGGTCAAGGTGACGCTCCGCTTCCGCGGCCGCGAAATGGCGCACCAGGATATCGGCTTCAAGCTTCTGCAGCGCGTGAAGATCGAAACCGCTCTGATCGCCAAAGTCGAGGCCGAGCCGTCGATGGAGGGCCGTCAGATGATCATGGTGCTCGCACCCAAGTGAGCGTGCACAAGTGAGCGTGCAAATGTGAGGGCGCACGCATAGGCTTTCGCGCCCGGGCTCGCCCGGGCCGAATGATTTTTAGGTTCTGGAGGATTGGCGCCGCGTTTCGCGGCACGAGCTTTGCGCGCGGGCCGTTGTGGTCGGCGGCGCCGGAGGGCGTTTTCCGTGACGACGACCACCCCGACCTATGCCGCCGTCGCCGAGCGCAAGGCGGCGCAGACGACGGCGCTCGGCGTCCTTCTCGCCGTCAGCGCCTCGCATATGCTCAACGACACGATGCAGTCGCTCGCCCCGGCGCTCTATCCCGTGTTCCGCGAGAAAATGGCGCTCACGTTCTTCCAGACCGGCGTCATCACCTTCGTCTTCCAGATTTCCGCTTCGCTCCTCCAGCCGCTGATCGGGCTCGCCGCCGACCGCCGGCCGATGTCTTTCCTGCTGCCCGTCGGCATGGCGTTCACGCTGGCGGGGCTCGTCGGCCTCGCTTTCGCCAGCACCTATCCGCTGCTTCTCGGCGCGGTCGCGGTCATCGGGATCGGCAGCGCGATCTTTCATCCCGAGGCCTCGCGCGTGGCGCGCGCGGCGTCGGGCGGGCGGCATGGCTTCGCCCAGAGCGTGTTTCAGGTCGGCGGCAATTTCGGCCAGTCGACCGGGCCGCTGCTGGCGGCCTTCATCGTCGTGCCGTTCGGCCAGCATTCGGTGCTCGCCTTCACCGCGCTCGCCGGAATCGCGGTCGTGCTGTTGACCGGGGTCAGCCGCTGGCACAGGGACCAGCGCGCGCGCAAGAAGCAGGCGGAGGCCGCAGCCGGCC
The DNA here is from genome assembly GCA_903932535.1 of uncultured Hyphomicrobiales bacterium. GTDB lineage: Bacteria > Pseudomonadota > Alphaproteobacteria > Rhizobiales > Beijerinckiaceae > Roseiarcus. The sequence continues at coordinate 9,835 of CAIZGR010000649.1, forward strand.
CGCGGCATCCGCCCGCGACCGTCTTCTGGACGATCACCGCGCTCATCATCCTGCTGTTCTCGAAGGTTCTCTACATGTCGAGCCTCAGCAGCTACTACACGTTCTATCTCATGGGCGAATTCGGCGTATCGGTGCAGACGGCGCAGGTCATGCTGTTCGTCTTCCTCGCTTCGGTCGCGGTCGGGACCTTCTTCGGCGGCCCGCTCGCCGACCGTTTCGGCGCCAAGACCGTCATCTGGGGCTCGATCTTCGGCGTCCTGCCGTTCACCCTGCTTCTTCCGCATCTGGGGCTCGCCGGCACGGCGATCAATTCGATCGCGATCGGACTGGTGCTGTCTTCGGCCTTCTCGGCGATCGTCGTCTACGCGCAGGAGCTGACGCCAGGGAACGTCGGCGCGGTCGCCGGACTGTTCTTCGGCCTGTCGTTCGGACTGGGGGGCGTCGGGGCGGCGCTGCTGGGCATGCTTGCCGACCATACCAGCCTCCGGTTCGTCTATCAGGTCTGCGCCTTCCTGCCGGCGATCGGCTTCCTCGCCGCCTTTCTGCCGAGCCCGCGGCCGACGGAGGCTCGAGGGTCGGGGTCGCCACAGACGCCTTGATCGGGCGCGGGCGGGCGGTCAGTGTCGGGAAGGGCGATTCTATGGGGGCGGCTCCGTGACTGAAGACGGTATTGATCAACCCAGGGGCGAGTTGACCGTTCGCCTCGTCGCCATGCCGAGCGACACCAACGCCAACGGCGACATTTTCGGCGGCTGGGTGCTGAGCCAGATGGACGTGGCCGGCGGCATCGCTGCGGTCGAGACCGCGCAGGGACGGGTGGCGACGGTCGCCATCGACGCGCTGCACTTCATCCGCCCGGTCAAGGTCGGGGACGTGCTGTGCGTCTACACGGAAGTCGACCGCATCGGTAAGACGTCGATGAAGCTGCACGTCGAGGCATGGGCGCGGCGGTTTCGCAGCCATATCCGCGAGAAGGTGACGGACGCGACGTTCACCTTCGTCGCCATCGACGACGACGGGCGGCCGAGGCCTGTGCCTCGGGCGCCGGCGAAGACGTAGCCGCCGGCCTAAAGCATGCACACATCTTTTTCCTAGCCAAGACCGCAAATTTCAGATTCTCTCCCGGGCGACGACGGATTCGCGGGAGAGCCGGATTTTCAGGGAATGATCGATCTGGGGCCGTTCGGCGACGAACGGCTGCAAAGGAGGGGGGCCGAGCTTCTTGACGCGCTCGTCGCCAAGCGCACGGCCTGTCTGCGCCGGCTCGGCGGCGACCGCGCGGGGAACGTGGCCTATGGGCGCTTTCTGCACAACGAAGCGGTGACGAGCGACGTCATGATCGACGCGGCGGCCCGTCACACGGCCGAGGCGGCGCGCGGGCGCCATGTGCTGGCGATCCAGGACACGACGGAGCTGAACTTTTCCGCCCACACCGGGAGCAAGCGCGGCTTCGGCGTCGTGGGCGCCGGCCGGGACATCGGCTCTTCCTGCATCCGGCGATCGTGTTGGACGCGGGCGACGGCGACCCGCGGCAAGCCGGCGGCGTCCTCGGGCCGGGGGACGCCGGCGTCTACAGCCGCAAGAAGGCGAAGCCCGGCGGGCGCAAGTCGCGGGAGCGGGCGCGCAGGGTTCCCCGTCCGATCGCGGCCAAGAAAAGCGGACGCTGGATCAGGGGCTCGAGCAAATCCGGCGGGCTCCTGGACGAAGCGGCGATGGTGGCGGCGACGTCGGACTGCGAGAGCGACATCACCGAGATTTTCGCCGCGCCGCACGCCGCCCATGTCCATTTGCTCATGCGCGCCGAACACGATCGCTGTCTCATGCCACGGCGGCAAGCTGTTTGGGGCGATGGCGGCTCCGCCGCACGTCGAGGGGCGGGAGATCGTGATTTCGGCCAAGGACGGCTGCCCCACCCGCAAGGCTCGAACCCGCGTGAGCCGGCGGGCGATCGAGGCGCCGCGCCCGCGGGCGGGCAAGGCCGAACGCCTGCCGCCCACGGTCGGGCTGAAAGCGGTCCGGGTCGAGGAGATCGATCCGCCCGAGGGCCTCGAGCCGATCGCGTGGCTCCTCCTGACGACCCACCCCGCGGAAAACCTCGAAGACGCCCTGCGGATCGTGGGCTGGCGCCGGGCGCGCTGGAGGACGGGGTCGTGACGGCCGGCGACAGGGGGACGGGGCGGCATCTGTAATGGGCGTCAAGCATGAGCAGGCTCCCACGGTCGGTCTTCGTGGACGAGGGTGTTTGCGAGGATGACCAGATTTGGCATGACGGCGGTGAGCGCGACTTTAGGCTTTTTGCCTTTGGCGACGAGGCGGTCGTAGAAGGCTTTGAGCGCCGGGTTGAAGCGGGCTGCGGACACTGCGGACATGTAGAGGGCTTTTCGGACGTGGGCGCGTCCGCCCCTGATGTGGCGGGGGCCGCTGCTTTGGCCGCTGTCGCAGGCGATCGGGGCGAGGCCGACGATCATGGCGGCTTCCTTTGCCGACAAGGACCCGATCTCGGCGAGGCCGGCGATCAGGGCGATCGCGGTCAGGGTTCCGACGCCGGGGATGGAGGTCAGAATGGCCAGCCGCCTGGCGAGATGGGGGTCGGCGGCGATCAGGCGCTCGATTTCTGCGCCGAGGTTTTCGATCGCCGTCTCGGCCGCGCGCAGCTGACGTTTGATCTCGGTCTGCGCCGGCCGCGCCTCGGTCTCGCCGAGCTGGTTGAGCAGGGCGGTTCGCGCGGCGACCGCGGCGTCGCGGCAGCGCGTGATCTCCTGGAGGCACTCCATGAGCGCGCTGGGCGGCGCGGTCGCGCCGGGCTCGAGGCTTTCGCCCAGGATCGCCAGCATTCGGCGGTCGACGCGGTCGGCTTTGGCCAAAGCGCCTGCGGCTTCGGCGAACAGCCGCGACCGCAGCGGATTGACGATGGCGACGGCGATCCCGCCGGCATGGAGGCTGCGGTGGGCGGCGCGGTGAAATTTGCCCGTCGCCTCCATGACCACGAGCGCGACCTCGTGGGCCTCGAGGGCGCGTTTCGGCTGCTTGATTCCCGCTGGGCTGTTGGCGAACGGGCGCCTCAGGCCCGCCGGATGGATGTAGACGTCGAGCCGGTCTTTACAGACGTCGATTCCGACGTAGACTGGCGTCGTCGCGCTTCGTTCGGGCGAAACCTTGCCTTGCATGCGGGACTTGCTCCCCATCATCTGTTCAGGCCAAGCGCGAAGGGCGGACGGATCAAGCTACCCCACGGTTCCAAGCCGAGGGACACACGATCCCGCCCGCCCGATCGGCGGGGCGAACGCCCAGTGGCGCTCCACCCCTCCGACCCACGTCATCGCGGCCTCCGCCCGCGCGCTCGAAGAGCACGCGCAGGAGGGAGGGGTGGCGGGTCGCGGCGCGCGCTATGCCGCCGATCGCCGGCTCCTCGTCGACGGGATGGAGGCCATGGGCTTCCGCTGCCTGCTGCCGCGGGCGGTGCAGGCGCCGATCATCGTCACGTTTCACATGCCGACCGACCCCGCCTTCGTGTTCGCCGAGTTCTACGACCGGCTGCGCGCCAGGGTGTTCGTGATCTATCGGAGGAAGCTGACGGTCGCGGAGGCGTTCCGCATCGGCTGCGTCGGGCCGATCGGACCCGGCGACATTCGATCGGCGCTCGACGCCGTCCGCCTGACGCTGTCCGAAATGGGAGTGACCTCCGGCGCGCCCTCGATCGCCATCGCAATCTTGGATTGAATGGCGGCTGGTGGCGCGCTCCTTCCGTACAGGCGCCGTTCGGGTATGACAGCGAAGCGTTGGACATGACGCGTTCGCCGAACCATCGCAGGCATGGAAAGCCGCGTTTTCGTGTGCGCCTAGCGCACACGCGATGCTCTAAATAATTGAAATACTGATCTATCTCGCCACTCCATCATAGGGGCGACGGAAAAACGGGCGCTATACGGAAGACGCATGGCGGCCGACATAGGCGAGGTTACACTGATTGTCGCGGGGCGCGCGTCGTCGCGCCCTCGAGACCGTCCATGCGCTTTTCCGTCCGCCACCAGACCGTTTACCACTATTCGGCGCCGGTGCGGCTTGCGGAGCATGCGCTGCGGCTCCATCCGAGGCCGGATGCGGGGGCGCTCGTCTCGCGCGCCCTCGTGGTCGAGCCGGAGCCGGTCCGGCGCGAGGAGACGCTCGATCCGTTCGGCAACTTGGTGACGCGGGTCGATTTCGCTGGGCTCACGGATGTGTTCCGCATCGACAGCCGGTTCGAGGTCGACCTCGCGCAACCGCCCGCGCCGACCGGGGCTGCGCCTCCCGCCCTGCCCTGGCTGACGGACGCGCGCGATCCCAACGCCGCCTATCTCTCCTCGGGCGAGATCGACGGCGCGGTCCGCGGCTTCGCGCGCAGGCTCGCGGTCGAGAGCGGCGGCGAGGCGCTGGCCTTCCTCGAACGGCTGAACGCGAAGCTCTACCGCGACATCCGGCACGACATCCGGCCCGAAGGCGCCGCCCGCCCGCCGGAGGAGACGCTGGCGCTCGGTCACGGCGCCTGCCGCGACGTGACCATCCTGTTTCTCGCCGCCTGCCGCAGCCTCGGCATCCCGGCCCGTTTCGTCAGCGGCTATCAGGCGCACGCCGACACGCCGGACGGGCGGCGGCACCTGCACGCTTGGCCGGAAGCGTTTGTTCCGCGCTCGGGCTGGCGCGCCTACGATCCGACGCACGGGGTCGAAGTGTCCGACGGCCACGTGGCCCTGTGCGCGGCCCCGGATCAGGCCGCGACCATGCCGGTCGTGGGCGGCTATTTCGGCGAGGCCGTCTCGTCGCGCTTGAGCTACACGATCGAAATTTCGACCGACCCGGCGTGAGCGGAGGAAATGTCCGACCCTTCCACGGTTCCGCCGCCTTGCGGCGGGCGCTCGATCAGCCTCAGGCGAGCCGCAGCGCGATCGCGCCGCCGACGATCAGCAACGCCGCCCCGGCGCGCGCGCCACGGAACGGTTCGCCGAGGAACGCCACGCCGATGATGGCGGCGAACACGACGGAGCATTCGCGCAGCGCCGCGACCGCGCCGATGGACGCTTGCGTCATGGCCCAGACGACGATCGCGTATCCGCCGAACGCGGCGAGACCGGCAAAGGCGCTCCGCAAGGGATCGCGCGCCAATTCCGGGCCGGCGGCTCGACCGCGCAGCGCCAGCACGACCGGCAGATAGAGCCCCGCCGTCAGCGCGTCCGACCAGGCGTTGTAGGCGAAGGCGTGCGCCGCGCCGGGTCCGGCGAGCCGCGCGCCCTCGCCGTCGAGGACCGAATAGATGGCGATGATCACCGAATTGAAGAGCGCAACGACAAGCGTTTCGCGATCGATGCGCCCATGGGCGAGACCGGAGACCCCCATGGCCGCCACGCCGGCGACGAGCGCCAGCACGCCGACGAGCGCGACGGCGCCCGGAACTTCATGCAGCGTCGCGGCCGCCAGGACCGTCGTGACGAGCGGCGCCAGACCGCGCATCATCGGATAGGCGACGGACAGATCGGCGTTGCGATAGAGGCGGCCGACCAGGAGGAAATAGACGACGTGGATGAGCGCGGAAGCGATCACATAGGGCATGGACGCCGCGAACGGGGCCGGCGCGACCAGGGCGACAAGCGCGGCGACGGCGCCGGTCCACAGCGCGACGCGCGCCGCGCTCATGAACTTGTCGCCGGCGCTTTTCACCACCGAATTCCACAGGGCGTGCAGCAGCGCCGCCCCCAGCACCGCCGCCCAAACGAAAGTCGTCACCCGCGCGTCATCCCGACTGTCGTAAAATCGTCATGGACGACGCTAGCCAAAACTCGGCGGCCAATCCAGCCGGATCGGGCGCGACGCGCCTGCCGGCGCCACATCCTCCATGCCGGTTCGCCGAATTGCGGTTAGAGTGCCGCCTTGCTCACATGGAGCGTGGACCTCGGGCGTGAACCTGGGGCGTGGAGGCGCATTCGATGAATTTGGCCGAGCTGTTCTCGCAGTACGGGTACCTCATGCTTCTGGTCGGAAGCCTGGGCGAAGGCATGCCGATCATGCTGTTCGGCGGTTTCGCGGCCCATCGCGGCTGGCTGGCGCTGATTCCCTGGGTGATCCTCATCGGCGCCATCGGCAACGCCTTCGCACAGGCCGTCTGGTTCTTCGGGGCGCGCTATGCCGGCCGCAGGATTCTCGAGAAGCGATCCGACTGGGCCGCCCAAGTCGCACGGGTCGATCGATTGCTCGAGAAATGGGAGGCGCCCGTGGTGATCGGCGCGCGCTTCATTCCGGGCTTCAGCTCGACGGCGGTCATCGCCGTCGCGCTGTCCGCGATGCCGTCGACGCGGTTCCTGGTCCTCAACGGGATCGGCGCGCTCGCATGGGCTTCGACGTTCGGCGTCCTCGGTTACGCTCTGGGACAGGCGATCGAAGGGTTCCTCGGCGAAATCGAGCGGTATGAGACGCCGGTCGCAGTCGGGTTGCTGGTCGCGGCCGTGCTTTGGATCGTCTGGCATCACGCGCAGACCTTTCGGTCCGCCGGCCGCAAACGCGCCTGAACGTCCCCCGAAGTCCTGCGACAGCCGGCCCTGGCGTCGAACCCGGGCGCGCCTTCCGGCGCGGGCTGAACATTTGAGAAAGCCGCCATGCCCGCAACGATGCTCGACCCGAAAACCGCGCTCATCGTCATCGATCTCCAGAAGGGGATGGTCGGCCGGCCGACCGTCCATCCCGCCGCCGAGATCGTCGCGCGCGCAGCCCGTCTCGCCGACGCCTTCCGCCGCCATGGCCTGCCGGTGGTTCTGGTGAACGCCGCCGGAATCGCGCCCGGGCGGACCGAGCAGAAGCGCCCCGGCGTCGCGTTGCCCGGCGACTGGACCGAACTCGTCGCCGCGCTGAATCCGCAGCCTCGGGATTATCGGGTGACGAAGCGCGCCTGGGGCGCGTTCATCGACACCGGCCTTCTGGACATACTGAGGCGGGAGGGCGCGACCCAGGTGGTGGTCTGCGGAATCGCCACCAGCATCGGTGTGGAATCGACGGCCCGGCACGGTTACGAACTCGGCTTCAACGTCACGCTGGCGATCGACGCGATGACCGACATCCGGGCCGAGGCCCACGAAAACAGCATTCTGCGCATCTTTCCCCGCCTCGGGGAAACCGCGACGACGGACGAGATCGTCGCCCTCCTCGACGAGCGGCGCGCATGACGCGCGCGGCGGCGTTTCAACGGCCGGGGACGTGAGCCGGGGTCTGCGGACGGCGGCGCAATGGGCGGCGCTGATCGGCCTGTCGATCCTCCTCGTCGCGGCGCTCGAATGGGCGCGGCTGCCGGGCGCGCTGCTGCTCGGAGCGCTGGCGGCGGCGGCGGCGCTGGCGCTCGCCGGCGTCTCCGTGCAGGTTCCCCCGTCGCTCTTCGCCGGCGCGCAAGGCGTGGTCGGCTGCCTCATCGCGCGCGGGCTTCAGTTCTCGACCTTCCATGAGTTGGCCCGGGATTGGCCGACGTTCGCCGGCGGCGTCCTGTCCGTGGTCGCGGCGGCGGCGCTGCTCGGCTGGCTGCTCGCGCGATTGCGGGTGCTTCCCGGCACGACCGCGGTCTGGGGCGCGTTCCCCGGCGCGGCCACCGTCATGACGCTGATGTCGGAGGGCCACGGCGCGGACATCCGTCTCGTCGCGCTCATGCAGTACCTCCGGGTGGTCATGGTCACGGTCGCCGCCGCCGCCGTCGCGAGCCTCTTTAACGCCGCGACGCCGCAGGCGCCGGCGGCGCTCGTCTGGTTTCCCGCCGTCGCGTGGGCCTCCTTCGCGCTGACGGTGACGCTCGCGCTCGGCTGCGCTGCGGCCGGCGCGGTCTTTCGCCTTCCCGCCGGGCCGATGCTGGCCGCCCTCTGCGCGGGCGCGCTCGCGCAGAACGCGGGGCTGATCCGGATCGAGCTTCCGCCCTGGTTTCTCGCCCCGGCCTATTGCTTCGTCGGCTGGGCGATCGGCGCCCGCTTCAACCGGCCGATCCTCGGCCACGCCGCAAGAGCCCTGCCGGGCGTGGCGGCGTCGATCCTGTGCCTGATCGCGGTATGCGGCGGCCTCGCCGCCGGGCTCGCGCATGTCGCCCATGTCGATCCGCTGACCGCCTATCTCGCCATGAGCCCCGGCGGCGCGGATTCGGTCGCCATCATCGCCGCCTCCACGCCGGTCGACATGCCGTTCATCATGGCCATGCAGATGGCGCGGTTCCTGTTCGTCCTGTTCTTCGGACCGGCGATCGCGCGGCTGGTCTCCGCCTCGGCGCAGCGATGACGCGCCGAGGCGGCGTCAGGAAGCGCGCGGCGGCGTAAGCCCGGCGCACGGTCCTGCGGGGCGCGGCGCGGGGTCGATCCTCGCAGCGCGCGAGGCGTTTGCGACGCGCGCGCCGAGCCCTTCGAACGCATCGTCCTGCGGCTCTGGCTGGCAGTCCTGTTGACGATGTCAGGTATGCTGTCCACGTTTCCGCATCGACCCGTCAACCTTATCGCTCATTTTATAATAATACGGGTGGCTACCCTTCACACGCTCGCTTATCTGTTGCTTCGTTGTCTGCATTTTGTTATAAGCGCGGACGAGTACGACGACTCTAAATCCTTTGACAATTTGCTGTGCTCCTGTCGAGGCGGGTCCATGACTGCTCCCACAGCTCTGGTA
>CAIZGR010000650.1 GCA_903932535.1 uncultured Hyphomicrobiales bacterium
AGGATCGCGTATCGCCTTCCTCCCAAACCCCGCGAAGAATGGCCCGAGACCTACGACCCGCCGCGCGGATCGAGCGCGGAAAGGGTAAAGCAATGAGCAAGACAGAATTTCCCGTCGAACTGGTCGAGCGGTGCGCAAGAGCGGGGCTGCCGTCGTTCCGTAGCGCGGGATGGTGGGTTTTCTCCCCGTCCGAGGGCGACATGAGCGATGTCGAGCGGGAGCGATGGGAGGCGACAACATCGGCGACTGCCGCCGTCCTCCGCGAAAGCGGCCACGCCGAACTCGTCGCGGCGCTGACCGACATTGGCGTCTACGGTTGTGGGATGCTGAACCAGCCGGCGGCGATGAACGGGCCGGAAGAAGAATGGCTGAAAAGGCGAATCCGAGAATACGAAGACCGAGCCCGCGCCGCGCTCAGAAAGGCTGGCGCGCTATGAGCAAATGGAGACCGATCAAGACAGCGCCGGAAGACGGGACGCATGTTCTTGTCTATCCTACCCGGTGGAACGGGATGAGTTGCGAAATCGCCAGATACGACACCGACAATTGGAGCAAGAAACCAAGGCCGTTTTGGCGGCGGTGGTCTTCGACAATTGCAGATGATCGTGCATGTCCACCAACCCACTGGCAACCGCTACCTCCGCCGCCGAAACCCTAGCCCCAAACGAAAAGCCCCCGGCCGAAGCCGAGGGCGATTGATCGAGCGGCAGTGAGGGCGGTCAGCGCGTTGGGTGAGTCATCTCCATGGCGTCGTTGCGGACGTGGTCGTGAAATTCTTGTTCGAGCCTCACCAGGTCGTTTTTGATGTTGGCAATCGCCGTCGTCTGAGCGTCGTCGACGGCGCGCTGCGCGAGCACAGCAGCCTGAAACTGGCCGATGGTCGTCGTCAGCGTATCGAACTTTCCTTCCAGTCGAGCCTCAGATTTCCCGTTGTTATCTACGGCTTGCTGCGTCGAAGTGACCGTTTGCCATGCGTTGAAAGCGAATGTGCCGGAAAGCGCCATGAGTATCGACAGGATCAATCGCCCCATCCATCCCTCTAGGGCGCGAGCAAATCTATCCTTCGCCTCGTACATGGTCATGATTGCGTTCCCTTCGGCCCGCACGCCTCGGCGGGTCTTTTGATGCTATCGGCCGATCCAGCGGCCGTGCGTCTCGGCGGGCGGGGTTGACTGCCCGTCCGCGATTGGATTTTGCGCGGGGCGGATCGCGCCGGATGCGAGGCCCGCCAGAAAGAGATTTGCGACGAGCGGCGCGATGGTCGCGAACGCCGCGGCTTCCGGGCCGGCGAGCGCGAGCGCGGCGGCGATCACGTCGTCAGCAAGCACCTCCTCATCCGCGAGCGACGCATGGCCCTCGACGAGGTGGATCAAAGCCGACATGAAGTCGGGCGCCCCGTCCGCCGCCGCGCGAAGCTGCGCCATCGTGAGGCCCGCCTTGCCGATCGAGACGACCGGCGCGGCCGGGTCGGCGGGCGTCGGAAACGTCCGCTCGAAAATATCGGCGAGGATAGACATGATGACGAGCCAGAGCCGGGCGATCACTTGGCCGGGGCGGTCGCGATGACCGCGCCGAGCCGGGTGGCCGCGTCGCAGACGACGGGTTGCGCGGCCGAGATTTTCGTCGCGGTCGCCTGCGCGCCGCCTTTGGTCAAGCTGACGGCGAGCACTGCGCCATCGGCGCTGAGGACGCAGAACGCCTGCGCA
>CAIZGR010000651.1 GCA_903932535.1 uncultured Hyphomicrobiales bacterium
AGGATGGTTATGAGCGCCTTCACGCAAGCCCAGCTCGACGCCCTCACCGCCGCCATCGCGCAGGGCGTCACCACCGTCACCCACAACGGCAAGACGGTCCGTTACGCCTCGATCGACGACATGCTGCGGCTTCGCAACACGATGAAGACCGAACTCCAGACCCAGCCGCCGAACGCCTCTCGCCCTCTCGCGTTCGGCTCCGTGTTCCTGAAGCGCTGATCTCATGCCGATCTTCGACCGCATCGCCGGCCTGTTCTCCAGCAAGGCCGCCGCGCGCGCCGAGCTGGCGAAGCTGACGGCGACGGTGACGCGCGACGTGCGCGCCGACCTCGAGCGCCGCTGGTACGACGCGAGCCGCACGAACCGGGACACCTGGGCGTGGATGGCGGGCTCGACCAGCGCCAACGCCGAGGTCTACGGCGGCTTCGTCAACCTGCGCAACCGTTCGCGCGATCTGGTCCGCAACAATGTCTACGCGAGCAAGGCGCTGCGCGTGCTCGCCGACAACGCGGTCGGCGCCGGGATCACCGCCGTCGCGCGGACGAAGAACAAGAAGCTGAACGACAAGATCAACGCGCTCTGGACCGAGTTCGTCGACGAGTGCGACTTCGGCGGCCAGCACGACCTTTACGGCCTGCAGCGGCTCGCGGTCCGCTCGATGCTCGAGGGCGGCGAGACGGTGATCCGCCTGCGCACGCGCTCGGCCGCGCCCGGCCGCCTCGCCGTGCCGCTGGGATTGCAATTGCTCGAAGGCGACTACATCGACCACCGCAAGAACGGCGACATCGCCGGCCACGGCGTGGCGCATCTCGGCGTCGAGCTCGACGGCGATGGCAAGCGCGCCGCCTACTGGCTGTTCCGCAATCATCCCGGCGAGATGATCTACACCGAGCCGCAAAGTTACATCAGCGACCGCGTTCCGGCTGCGGAGGTGCTCCACCTCTATGAGGCGCTGCGGATCGGACAGATGCGCGGCGTGCCGTGGCTGACGCCGGGCATGATGGCGGCGCGGCACATCGACACCTATCAGGAGGCCGAGCGGGTCCGGAAGCGGATCGAGGCCTGCGTCGCCGCGATCGTGGTCGGGGCCGACGACGAAAGCCAGGAGGGCGTCGCACCCCACGTCGTCGACTACGCCGGCAACAAGGTCGAGCAGTTCGAGCCCGGCCTGATCGCGATCGCGCGCGGGGCGAAGGACATCAAGTTCACCCAGCCCGCCACCAACGGCGGCTATCACGAGGCGATGCGCACCGATTTGCAGTCACTCGCCGCCGGCTGGGGGCTGACCTACGAGCTGCTCACCGGCGATCTGAGCCGGGTCAACTACTCCAGCATCAAGGCGGGATTGAACGAGTTCCGGCGCAGTATGGAATCGCTGCAATGGCTGGTGCTCGCGCCGATGATGATGCGCCCAATCTGGCGCGCCTTCATCGACCGCGCGATCCTCGCCGGCAAGCTGCCTGAGAGCACGCCCCGCGCGGTCGAATTCACGACGCCGAAATTCGAGGCGGTCGATCCGGTCAAGGAGACCGACGGCGACGTCGCCGCGGTGCGCTCGTTCCTGATGCCGCCGCAGGAGGCGATCCGCCGCCGCGGCTACGATCCGGATGTCGTCCTCGCCGACCACAAGGCGTGGCACGACATGCTGGTCAAGGAAGGCCTCGTCTCCGACGCCGACCCGGCGCAGGTCGGCAAGGTTTCCGCCCCCAAGGTCGCCCCGCCACCCGGCGCGGCCGGCAACGAATAGCCGCCTCTTTCAGCGAGAACTCCGATGACCGAAATCGCCGACGCCCCCGAGGGCGCGAAGCCTGCTCCCGTGGCGGCCATCGAAGATGAGGCCGCCGCTCTCATCGCCGAGCAGTCCGCTCCCGCCACACAGTCCGCCCCCGTCGCCCTCCAGCGCCGCGCGATGAGCATGGCGCCGGCGACCTTCGACGCCGAGGCGCGCACGGTCGACGCGGTGCTGTCGGCCGGCTCGCCGGTCCGCCGGAACGACTGGCAAGACGGCGAATACGACGAAGTCCTGAGCATGGATCCGGGCGATATCCGCATGGATCGACTCAACCGCGGCGCGCCGATTCTCGACAGCCACGACTACTGGGGCGGCACGCGGTCCGTCGTCGGCGTCGTCGTTCCCGGCTCGGCCCGGGTCGAAAGCGGGCTGCTCACATCCAAAGTGAAATTCTCCCGCTCTCCGGAAGGCGAGCGGGTGATGCAGGAC
>CAIZGR010000652.1 GCA_903932535.1 uncultured Hyphomicrobiales bacterium
CGCGCGCGCCGCGGTGCGGCCGGATGATCCGTTCGCCTCGATCTCAATCGGGCGTGGCGTCGATTGGCGGACCCCGCGCGGCCTCATCGGTCAAATCTCGGACTGGATTCTGGAGACATCGCGCCGTCCCAACCGGCCGCTCGCGGTCGCAGCAGCCACCGCCGTGCTCAGCGCGGTGTGCGGCCGGGGCCTCTACGGCCCGACCGGGACGGCGCTCAACCTCTACATCGTCACCCTCGCCAAGACTGGCGCAGGCAAGGACCGCCCGCTCAGTGCGATCGAGGAGGTGTTGAGGGCGGCGAAGCTGGAGCACCTCTGGACCACTGGGAAGGCGTTTCATGTGTCCGGCTACGAGAAGTTGATCGAGCAGAAGCCGGGATGCGTGGCCACGATCGACGAGATCGGACCGAACCTTCTGGCGCGGATCGCCAACAAGAGATCAGGCCATGGCGAGTCGGAGGGGGTCAAGGCGACGCTGCAGGAGCTTTGGAGCCGCAGTTTCGGCAGAGCCCCGTTCATGCCCAACCATCGAGCCCAAACGGCGGCTCAGCCGGTCGCAAGCCCGTCCCTCACCCTTTACGGGGCCTCCACACCGGAGGCGTTCTACGACTGCTTCAAGGGCGGCGATGCGCTCAGCGGATTTCTCAATCGCTTTCTTATCGCCGACGCGGCGGAACGCCAGAAGGTGACGAACGATTTCGACTATTTCAGCCCGCCTGCCGACGTGCTCAGAGATCTCCGAGACCTCATTCCGCAGCAGGACGGCAACCTCGGCGCGACCAATCAGTCCATCAAAGAGCGCAAAATGCGCTGGGCGGACGGCGCGACCAAGGCGTCTGCGGAGGCTCTGGACAACGATATTCTGGACATCCTGGACGTACACCCACACGGCGAGCTCATGGCGCGCACCTACGAGTACAGCGTGCGGCTCGCGAGCCTCCACGCCGTCTCTCAAGGCCGTCTAGCGGTCGATCGGGCGGACCTGGAGTGGGGCGCGTCGTGGGCGATGGAAAGCGCCCGGGCGATGATCGTGGCGGCGGCCGAACTCATGGCCGAGACGGAGCACGAGGGCTACGTCAACAAGGTTAAGGCGATCATCAAGAAAGAGGGGGTGATCGGGCGCCGCGACCTGGCGCGTCGAACTCAATGGCTCAAATCGCGAGACAGGGACGGGATTATCGAGCAGTTGGCCGAGGCCGAGATCATCGAAAAGCTCGACGTCAAGAGCGCGGGAGCGCCGGCAAAACGCACCTATCGTTGGGTAGGGTAAAACGTCTGCGTCAAAATCGTCTAAAGTGCGAAAGTTGGGCAAACCGAACACATTTCGGCCATAAACCACAAAAAAGCCATCTTACAGTGATTTATCGGTGACACATGGTAGGGGGTATGGAGTAGCTAAGTATCTGATATATATATGTGTGTAGACTGCGTCAAGTCTGTCAAGCTGTCTTAGGGGAGGGTACCATTTCACATATCAAAGCATGTGGTCTAGCTTGGTTTCGTATACCTGCGTGACAGACTGACAGAGCTGACGCACACGAACGGAAAGGAAATGGAAATGACAAACAAAATCAGAATGGAAATACCCGCGTCGGCCAATCCCGATCTCAGGTGCGCGGCGGAGGACGTCATAGCTGCGATGGAAATCGCCGACACGCTCACGGTTCGCGGCACAGAGGCGACCGTCAGCGAGTACCTAGCCGTCGCTGGCTTCATTCTCGCTCAAAAGAACGCGAACGCCGCAGCACGCGGAAACGGCATGTTCGAAGAGTTTCTAAATTACATAAACAACAATCTTTCGGAAATAAACGCCACTCTCTCCGCGATCGAAAAGCGCGGATCTTGACCCTGCCCGTTCCGGTCGAGCATATTCCCGATCGCGCCCCCACGATCGCCCTGGACGCCTCCCCGGAGCGCGCCCATGGCCAAGCATCAACAGTTCCTGTCGACGTCCGAGCGGCCTCCCGAGGCGCTCCTGAAGCGGCTTCGCGGGCTCATGGATCGCGCGGCCGTCACCGGCACGCCCTGGGCCATGATGCGCCTCGTGGGCGAGCTTACCGAGGCGGAGCACGACGCCTGCTCGTGGTTCAACGTCCTCCACGATCGCTACAGGCGGGCGCTGGACGTCCGAGGCCTCCGAGGGCAGGCATACGAGGCGGGCTCGCGCGGCGCGCCTCCAGACCCGTTCTCCGCCCCGGGAGAGCGCGTGTCGTCCGCCGAGCGCCGGACGGTCGCCGAGTTCAGGTCCGCCGAGATGGCGGGTCGCGCCGCCGGATGCGCCGCCTGGCGCGATTTCTGCGCGGTCGTCATCGACGAACACGAGCCGGAGAATGGGACGCAGCGCGGCGCCGTGGCGCTCGTCGCCCGCGCGCTGGCCCGCCACCGTCAACTCGGCTCGCGGCACAGGCAGGGGCGGAGGAAGGGCGCTTGACAGCATGCCTGCGCCACGGCATCCTCGCGCCAGTCTTATGATGCAGGCGCGGACTTCGTTCCCCGGCCTGCATTTTGCGTTTTTTCAAAAGTAGCAAGAGATAGCAAATGGCCCAACGGGGATCAAAACCCGGCGAGCGCCGCGGCGGACGTCAGAAAGGCACGCCGAACAAGACCACGCAACTCCTGAAGGACGCCATCCTGCTCGCCGCCGAGCGGGTCGGCGATCCGCTGAACGGACGCAAGGGCGGCACGGTTGGGTATCTCGAGTTCCTCGCCACGAGCGAGCCCAAGGCCTTCGCCGGCCTCCTCGGCCGCGTCCTCCCGACGCAGATCGAGGGCACGGGCGACGGCGGCTCGTTCAACGTCGTGATTCGCAATTTCTGAGATCGTCATTCCGAACAACTGGAGCCCCCGCGACTACCAGTTGAACGCGTGGCGATACCTTCAGGCGGGCGGTAAGCGGGCCGTGTGCATCTGGCATCGCCGGGCCGGAAAGGACGACGTCTGCCTGCACTGGGCCGCGCGGTCGATGATGCTTAAGCCGGCGACGTACTGGCACATGCTTCCGGAGTATTCGCAGGGCCGAAAAGCGATCTGGAACGCGATCAATCCGCACACGGGCAAGCGCCGCATCGACGAGGCGTTTCCGCAACGGTTGCGCTCCAGCACGAACGATCAGGAGATGTTTATCCGCCTCCGGAACGGGGCGACGTGGCAGGTCGTCGGCTCAGATCGCTACGACTCTACGGTCGGCTCGCCGCCCTACGGCCTGGTATTCTCTGAGTGGGCGCTCGCCAATCCTTCGGCCTGGGCCTATCTCGCGCCGATCGTGATCGAGAACGACGGCTGGGCGCTCTTCATCACGACGTCGCGCGGCCGGAACCACGCCTATTCGATGCTGGAGATGGCGAGGCAGGAACCGGACTGGTTCGCCGAAGTGCTGACGATCGACGACACCGGCGCGATGTCGAAAGACGCCGTCGAGAAGCAGCGCCGCGAATACGTCGGCATCTTCGGCCAGGACGCGGCGGACGCGCTGATCGAGCAGGAGTATTTTTGCTCGTTCGAGGCGGCCATTCTCGGCGCGTTCTGGGGGCGCGAGCTGCGCAAGGCTGAGCAGGAAGGGCGGACGAGCCTTGATCTCCACGTCAATCCAGATCTGCCGATCCGGGGCGCGTGGGATATCGGCGTTGATGATCCGATGGCGATCTGGGTCTACCAAGTCGAGCCTGGCCGCATCAACGTTCTGGACTATTACGAAAACACAGGCTTCGGCTTCGAGCATTACGCGGGCTGGTGCAAGGATAACGGCTACTGGCCGATGGTTTGCGACGTTCCCCACGATGCTCGAGCGCGCATCCTCGACGCGCAGGCGACGCCCCGGACTCGCGTCGAAAGCATGTTCTCATGCGAGTTCAAGGTGAACGACCCGCTCGCGCCCTACGACGTCATTGACGGCGTCAACGCAGGTCGCCAGACGCTGCCGCTGGCCCACTTTTCGAAGCGCTGCAATGCGAAGGGCCTCGAATGCCTCCGGAACTACCGGCATGAGTGGGACGAGAAGAACCGCGTGTTCCGGGAGACGGAAAAGCACGATTGGTCGTCTCACGGCGGATCGGCGTGGCGCTATCTGTCGCTGGCTTGGCGTCTGACGAAGCCTGTGACGAAGCCGAAGGGCCGCCCCCTGGGCATCCCGTTGTCGGGCATGACCATGAGCCAGTTGCACGATCTGACCGGCTGGGACAGGCCGCAGAAGGAGCGCGTGTGAAGCTGCACATTTGGAAGTGGGGCTCGGAGTGGGTCGCCTCACCCTCTCGCGACCGGACGGGAGTTTGCCTCATGTCGCGAGGCTCTCTCTCGGCGCTTGTGCGCGACATCGTCATCTACGGTCCAGCACGGGGATGGGCGCTATGACCAACGGCGCCCCGGGCTCGTTCCCGATCCTCGAACTCAGCGTCGGTCCCTACGACGTCCACGAGATGTTCCGCGAGCGCCTGCCCCCGCTCAAGATCGGCGTGCAGAGTTACGCGTTCCCGATGTTCGCCGCCGTCTTCGGCTTCGCGCTCGTCGACATGACGAGGGCCGCGAACGATCAGCAGAGGCTCGTCACGTCGATGGTGGAGACGATCGGCTTGACGCGGGATCAGGTGGAGGCGCTGGTCGACGGCATCGCGCCGAGCGTCAAAGAGCTCGCGCAGGCGGCCGGCATGTTCAAGCCGCGCCGCGCTGTGCAGGCGGACGTCTTCCCGGCGATCGACCCGTGATCTCTCTCACGCCGACCGTCCCCGCACCGCAGCCGGTCGGCGAGCGTGTCATGAGCGTGAACCCGACGCCGCTCCTTGCCCTCAAGGGCGAGATCGTCACGCGCGAGTCCGGCGAGCCGATCGCGACCGTCGCCATGGACATCCGGCACGGCGATCCGCTCGGACCGGGCGCGTTTACGGACTGGACGATCGAGCCGCCGAAGCCGGGCGAACTGTTGCCGAAGGATCAGCCCGGCCGGCGCTGGATACGCGCCTGGCGGCGAGGCGTGGACATCCACCTTGCCCGGGGCTGGGCTATGGAGACTCGGTTCTAAGTGGCCTCATCCCTCGAAAATGCCCAACGCCAGCCCGACGAGGGCGGCGAGGCCGGCGCGTGGCTGGCGCTCATCAAGGCCGCCGAGAAGGACGCGGCGTCATGGCGAGACCGCTGCGACGCGATCCGCAAGCGCTACCTCTACGAGGGATCGCAAACCGCCAAGCGCCGCAAATTCCAGATGCTGTGGTCCAATCAGGAGATCTTGCGGCCGGCGACCTACGCGAAGTGCCCGGCGCCCGTGGTCGACGACCGATGGCGGGACGGCGATCCGATCGCGCGCATCGCCGCCGAGCTGATTGAGCGCACGCTGGACGTCCAGTTCGACCTCGGCGACTTCGACGCCTCGTTCAAGCTCATCCGGAACGACTATCTGCTGTTCGGCCGCGGCGTTCCGCGTGTGCGCTACGAGGCGGACGTCGAGGAGGATGAAGAGCTCGCGCCCGACGACGAGGGCGCGCCGGACACGGACAGCGAGAACGCCGGCCCCGCTGCCGTCGTGAAGGCGGAGCGCGTCGTCCTCGACTTCGTCCACCGTGGCGACTTCATCCACCCATCCGCGCGGAACTGGCGCGAGCTACCATGGTGCGCCTATCGCTCGTTCCTGAGCCGGAGCGAGTGGGCGCAGCGGTTCCCAGATTCATCGTTCCCGATCGACACCGACGGCGACGACCCGAAGGACGACGACAAGAAGGCGAGCGCAGAGGACAAGGCGACCGTCTACGAGATCTGGGACCGCGTCTCGAAGCAGGTCGTATGGATCGCCAAGGGCCATCTGGACGTGCTGGAGAAGGATGATCCCTATCTCCACTTCGAACACTTCTGGGCCAGCCCGCGACCTGCTTACGGCACGCTGGACACGGACAGCCTCAAGCCGGTCCCCGACTACGTGTTCTATCAGGACCAGGCCGAGGAAATCGACGATCTGACGGCGCGCATCGGGGCGCTGACGGACAGCCTGAAGCTCGTCGGGTTCTACGCGGCCGGCCCCGAGGGCGAGGGCTCGCCGGAGATCGAGCGCGCCGTCCAGCCGGGGTTCGAGAACAAGCTGATCGCCGTCCGGAGCTACGACGCGTTCCGGAAGTCCGGCGATGGCGCTCACGCTCCGGTCGTCTGGCTCCCGGTCGAGATGGTCGCGACGATCATCAAGGAGTGCGTCGCGCTCCGGAAGGAGCTGATCAACGACATCTGGCAGTTGACCGGCATCTCGGACATCATGCGCGGCGACACGGAGGCCGAAGAGACGGCCGCCGCTCAGGGCATGAAGTCCAACTGGGGCGCGGTCCGGCTGAAGGAGAGGCAGGACGAACTGGCCCGGATGGCCCGCGACGTGACGAGGATGTGCGCCGAGGTCGTCGCCTCGCAATTCCAGATGTCGACGCTGCTCGAATGCGCGAACAAGAAGCTGCCGACGGACCAGGACGTCGCGGCGGCGACCATGAAATATCAGCAGGAGTTGCAGGCGTGGCAGCAACAGCAGGCGATGCAGGCGATGCAGGCGGCATCTGGGGCTCCGCAGTCCGGGCCGATCAGCCAGACCTCGCCGCCTCCGCCCGGTGGGATGCCGGCGCCCGCGCCGCAATCGACGCCATCGCCCGCTCCGCCGCAGTCTCCGCAGCCGCAGCCGCCGAACCTTGGGCCGACGCAGGAACAGGTGCTGGCCTTCCTCCGGTCAGGCATCCGTAGGCGCTACCTCGTCGATATCGAGACCGACTCGACGATCCTCCTCGACGCCGAGCGCACGCAGCGCCAGCGCACCGAGTTCATCAGCGAGTCCGGCAAGTTCATCACAGCTATGCTGCCGGTCGCCGCCGAGCAGCCGAAGGCGCTCCCGTTCATCGGCAAGCTGTTCCTGTTCGGCGTCCGCGCCTTCCCGGCCGCGCGCGAGCTGGAGTCGAGCGCCGAGGAGCTCGTCGAGGCGCTGGAGCAGGCCGCTGGCATGCCGAAGCCGCCGAGCGCCGAGCAGACGAAGCTGCAGGCGGACATGGAGCGCGGCAAGTTCGAGATCGAGCGCGAGAAGATGAAGCTGCAGGCGGACCAGATCCGCGCGCAGGCCGAGATCGGCAAAGCGCAGCTCGATCTGGAGATCGCGAAGAACAAGCACGCGATGGACGTCCAGAAGATCCAGATGGACGGCCAGCGCGCGCAGCAAGAGCACCAGATGGCGCTTGCAGAGCACGGCATGAAGCAGCGCACGCTCTCTCAGCAGGTCCAGATGGACGAGCGCAAGATGGCCGCGCAGCAGAGCATGGACGTCTTCAAGGACGGTCTCGATCGAGAGCGCCTGGAGCGCGAGGCCAAGCAACCTAGGAACCCGGCATGAGACGTCTCCTCTTCGCGCTGGCGCTCATCGCGCCGACGGCGGCTGTCGCGTTCCCCGGCGACAGCACGACGCCGCTGGCCGTGGCCCCGTACGGCTATCGCCTCGCTCTCAAGGCGGACGGGACGACGGCGGCGCAGCACGGCCTCTCGGTCGCCTCGGCGACTAGCCTCACGCTCCCGCCCGGCGCGACCTACGCGACGATCTGTGCTCGCGGCGGGATCGTCACCTACACGACGGACGGGACGACCACGCCTACGGCCAGCGTCGGCACGCCGCTCTCCGTCGGCGCCTGCGTCGGCATGACGAGCCCGCTGCTCACGACGTTCTCAGCGATCGGGGCGTCGGCCACCCTCGACGTGGAGTATTTCAAATGAGGCGCTTCCTCCTCTCGTCGACCGCGCTCGCGTTCGCAACGGCAGCGCTCGCGCAGCAAGCGCCGCTGATCCCATCTGTGCCGCCGCGCCAGTCCAACACGATCTTTTACGCCATGCAGGCGGCTGCGGCGACGGCGACGGTCTTCACCGGCAACAGCGGCGGAACGAACGGGGCGTGCACGCTCACAGTCGTGGGCGGCACGGCGTCCGTTGCGGCGACGCTTACGGGCACGGTCGCGGGCAACACGATCGGCGCGCTCTCGATCGGCACGGCCGGCGTCTACACGGCGCTGCCCGCGAGCCCGGTCATCTCCGTCACGGGCTGCGGCTTCGCGTCGCTGACTGTCACGATGACGTGGTCGGCCATCGCGCAGAGCTACACGCCCTCGCCCGGCCTCGTGTCGGCGGACGTCTACGAGTTGGGGCCGGGATCGGGCGGGGGCGGCGGGGCGCAGCAGGTCTCGACCGGGTCGTGCTCAGGCGGGGGCGGCGGCGGGGCGGGCGGTCTCCGAAACATCACGCTCTCGGCCGCAGCGATCGGCTATCTGAGCCCGCCTTTGACGGTAATCGTGGGCGTCGGAGGACCGGGTGGAGCGGGCGCAGCCACCGCAAACACGGCGGGGAGCGTCGGCGCGGCGGGCGTCTACAGCCAGTTCGGGCCGTATTTTTACGCGGGGGGCGGCGGCGGCGGCCAAGGCGGCGCGCTCGCGGCGGCAAGCGGAGGTGGGGGCGGCGGCTGGTGGTACAGCTCCGGCGGGGCGGCAGGTTCTGCAGGCAGTGGCGGCAGCGGCGGCGGCGTGTCGTCAAACGGCGGCAGCGGGGCCGCCCCAGCAGGGAACTACTACTGGCTCGGGAGCGGAGCTGGGGCGGGCGCGAACGGGACGACTGGCGTCGCCGGGACTGGCGGGCGCGGATACTACGGCGCTGGTGGCGGCGGCGCGGGCGCGGGGCTACCAGCAAGCGCGGGCGCCGGCGTCAATGGGGCGAACGGCGGCCAAGCGTTTCTCGGCGTGCAGGGGACCGGCGGCGCGGGCAACGGCACTGCGGGGCAGAGCGTGTCCACGGTCTCGCTCGTCTGGCCTGATGGGGGCAGCGGCGGCGCAGGCGGCGCATCGGGCCTCGCGACCGCGTTCAACGGCGGCGCGGGCGGCCTCGGAGGAGGGGGCGGCGGCGGGGGCGGTTGCGTCCAGAACGGCGGCACGGCCGGCAACGGCGGCAAGGGCGGCGACGGGCTGATCGTCGTCGTCGAGCATTTTTTCTGATGGGGCAGGTCATCGTCGTCACGGCGTCCCAGGTGACGCAGGGGCCGGGGCTCTACCTGATCTCCGCGCCGGGGCTCACGATCACGCTGGAGTCGTTCGTGCCATGGGCCGCCGGGGACCTCATCACGATCAAGGACATGACCGGGTCATCGCCGAACATCACAGTTGTCCCGTCGATCGTCGGGGGGCTCACGGGCACGATCGACGGCCTCACCTCGAAAACGCTTACGGTGGCCTATGAGGCGCTCGAGTTCCGCCCCTGGCTGGGTGGCAATCGCTGGATCGTGACATGAGCTACAACGAGCCTGCCCAGGAGTCGCTGGGGATAATCTTGCTCTCAGCGGTAGGCGCGAAGGGCGACGGCGTCATCTACCGGCAGGCCACGATCGCCGCGTCGTCGAAGAGCCTGACGTGCTCGTCATCGCTGCCGGCGTCCGCGGTCGGCAAGACGATCCACGTTCGGGGGGCCGGCAGCGCGGGCGGCATGCTTCGGACAACCATCGTCAGCGTGTCGCTGGGCGTCGCGACGCTCGCGGACGCCGCCGTGACCACGACGACCGGTCTATATTGGCAGCAGGCGCTCGTCGGCACGGACGACACGGCCGCGGTGCAGGCGGCGGTCGCAGGGCTCTCGGAGGGGCAGACGCTGTCCGTGCCGAAGGGGATCTATTTGATCGCCAGTGCGCTGTCGCTCGACCTCAAGGGGTCGGTCTCAGTCATCGGGCAAGGCTACAACGTTCAGTCGGAAGACAGCAGCTCGCCGCTGTTCCTGTTTACCGCAGCGACCGGGAACCTGCTCACGGCGAAGTCAGCGATCGGGGTCGAGATCGCCCGGATCGGTTTCGGATACTGGGACGCGGCCTACAGCGGGAATCTGCTCGATCTGCAGCAGGGCTCCGGGTTAAACACCTCCGAAATCCACGTCCACGATTGCGTGATCGGGGGGCTGTCGGGCGTCCTGAAGAGCCCGACGGGGGGCACGGACGGCGCGCAGGCCGGGCCAGCGGCGGCGCTGATCTTTCTCGGCGGCCCATGCTACGGGGTAACAATCGAGCGCTGCAAATTACACAACGCGCAGGTCGCGATCCAGGGGCCACTTTACAATTATTTCTGGGCCAATGGAATCCGCATCAAGGAGTGCATCTTCGAAGGAGGGTTTGCGAAGGCGCCGCTGCAGATAAGCGGCGAAGCGTGGGCGGTCGAGGACTGCATATTCGAGCCCTTCAACAATAACGTAGCTGGTGGCCGCACAGCCGGAGGCATCGCGGTCGTCTCGCTGCCCACGCTCGCGGCGGCCGGTGCGATCAGTCACCTGTCGCCAAATATCACGATGGGGGTCGCGAACCCCGGGTGGGTTCTGCCTGGAGTGCTGGTCTACGACGTGACGACCGGTCAGTCGCTCGGGTTTGTCCAAAGCTACGTCGGGACGGCGCTCGTCCTCGCCGCCAACGCCATCTACGACGGCTCGGGATCGAGCGACGCGCTCCTGTTCGGCCTGTCCGCGATCAACGGCCTCAAGATCACGGGTTGCGTTTTTCTGGATGCCTTGTCGCAGGCCGCGAACTGGACGAGCATCTGCATCGACCTAGAGCAGAGCCGAGACGTCCTCGGCGTGGCGATCACAGGGAACAACTTCTCTTTCGGCGGAACGGCGATCCGGTTGAACACGGTCGGCCACACGTCCGGCGTGGCGATCACGGGGAACGCGTTCGAGAGCTTCCGAAACGCGATCGCATTCGCGACCGGCCCAAACGCCGTGACGGGGATGCTCGCGAACGGGAACAGCTACGCTTCGGTGGTAAATTATACGGCGGGGGCGTACGCCGCATGGGGATCGACCTGGGATCAGGTCGATTCCGTGGTCGCCAGCCGCAGCCCGATCACATTCAATTACGGCCAGCTATGGCTCGGCGACGGCGGTTTCTTCGACAAGAGCACGGCCGCGCGCGGGTCGGCGGGCGCTTCGGCGTGGGGCCGCATCATCGTCGAAAAAGGGGCGTGGACTGGTTCGTCAGATAGACTCTCGGCCTGCGTCCAGGCGGGCAGCGCCTACCAGTGGGTAGATCTGCCCCTCGGCGCCTACGCCAGCGTCTCGCTCAACGGCCAGAACGCCGCGAAGACCGCGACCGCGCTTCAGTTCGGCGGCGCCGTGTTGCCGGCGGGGCTCTACCGGGTCGACTACGTCCACACTGTCGTGAACGCCTCGGCTGGAGCATCGCAGCTTACGATCGGGTGGAAGGATGCGTACAGCCTCACACGAACGGCGTTGGGCACGAGCCTGAACACCGGGATCGCCGATATGACGCAGGGATCGGTCTTCGTGAAGACGGACGGCGTGCACGACCTCACTTATGCGTTCACCCTGAGCGGCGCCCCGACTGCGCAGGTCGCGCTCGAAATCGTCGTCACGAGGATGGGATGAGCCGGTATGTCCAGCGCGACGGCGCGCTCGTCGAGAAGCACCTCGCCGGTCCTCTCCACCCGCGCGGCCCGCGCGCCGGCCTCGCGACGCCGATGCTCGTGCGCGACCACATCGACGCCGTCCAGTCGATGGCGGACGGGAAGGTCTACGAGTCCAAGTCCGCCATGCGCCGCGCCTACCGCAATCTCGGCTTCGACGAGCTCGGCAACGACGCGCCGACGACAGTCGCGCCGGCGCCGGAGCCTGACCCGCAGGCGACCGTGATCGAGGCCTACCAGCGCGTCCGGGACGGCTACAAGCCGCCCCCGCTCGAAACGTCGGTTCTGCCGGAAGGGTGTGAGTGACGCGCGGGTCACGTTCTGAGCCTCACGTGTTTTCAAACGGCTTGGCACGCAGTCCGGACTGCGGTTGGGCCTGACTTCCCGCGCATCTGAATTTTAGCGCCTATCAATCGGCGCGCAACCCCGAAGGGTTCATGGCTGAAGAAAACGACGAAGCCCTCGCGAT
Organism: uncultured Hyphomicrobiales bacterium; assembly: GCA_903932535.1. Taxonomy (GTDB): domain Bacteria; phylum Pseudomonadota; class Alphaproteobacteria; order Rhizobiales; family Beijerinckiaceae; genus Roseiarcus. Next base: position 11,899 of record CAIZGR010000652.1, read on the forward strand.
CGAGGGCGGCGACATCGCCGCCACGACCCCCGTCGAGATGCCGGAGGACGTCGCCTCCGCCGTCACGGAAGCCGTCCGGCAAGCTCGCGAGAAGGCTGCGCCGGCAGAGACCGCGCGAGCGGAGGGCGAAGCCGAGCCGAAGCCTGAGCGAGCCGACGGCCGCGACGCGCAGGGCCGCTTTGCGGCGAAGGACGGGCAGGCGCAGCCCGCGCCGGCGCAGGCCGCCCAGACGCCTCCGCAAGGTCAGCCGCAGGCCACGGCCTTCGCGCCCCCGCCCGGCTGGTCGCCGCAGGCCAAGGCGCAGTTCGGCCAGCTTCCGCCCGAGGTGCAACAGGCGGTCGCCGCGCGCGAGGAGGAGGTCAACCGGGGCTTCGCGGTCCTCCAGAACTACAAGGGCCTCGAACAGTTCAACGACTTCGTGAAGACAGCGAACACGACGCACGCGCAGGTCATGGAGCGTGCGATCGGTTGGGAAAGGGCGCTGATCGCCGATCCGGTTGGAACCGCGCTCCACGCTGTAGCGCAGCGGGGCATTACGCCGCAGATGCTGGTGCGGGCGATCACGGACCCGGCGTTCGCGCAGCAGATCCGGCAGACCACGGCCGCGCGCCAGCCCGCCCCGCAACAGCAGCGTCAGCCGCAGTTCTCGCCCGAGGACGTCAGGAAGATGGCGCGCGAGGAAGCTGAGCGGTCGTGGACCGAGCGGCAGATCAATTCGGACATCTCGGCGTTCTTCGCCGATCCCAAATATCCGCACGCGGCGGCGCTCGAGCAGGACATGGCGTTCCTGATCGGGGGCAAGCGCGCGGCGGACTTGCCCGGCGCCTATCAGATGGCGCTCCGTCTCCATCCCGAACTCGCGCCCGCCGGACAATCAAACGTCCCGCAGCGCAGCGCAGCCGCCGCAAATCAAGCGCGCGTGGCCGCCAAGGCAACCGTCGGCGCTCCGGCCGGGGGCAAGACGCCCTCATCCGCCACGACCGGCAATCCCAAGACCGTCGAGGAAGCCGTCCGCCTGGCCGTCGCCCGGCAGCGCGGCGTCTGATCGACATTCCCCAAAGGTAAGGCGCTATGCCCTCTCCTCTCGTCACTTCGGTCGACTGGGGCGACGTCACGACGACGACGCTCGAACTCCGCTCCAAGAAGGTCGCGGACAACGTCACCAACAACAACGCGCTCCTCTACTTCCTTCGTGAGAAAGGAAACGAGGAACCCGCCGACGGCGGGCGCGAGATCATGCAGGAACTCAACTACGCCCAGAACCAGACGTTCATGTTCTATTCGGGCTATGAGTTCCTGAACATCTCGCTCAACGACACGCTCACGGCCGCGCGGTTCCCATGGAAGCAGGCGGCAATCGCCGTCACGCTGTCGGGTCTGGAGGATCTCCAGAACAGCGGCGACGCCGAGATGATGTCGCTCATCACCCAGCGCGTGAAGGTCGCCGAGCGCACGTTCGAAAACCAGATGAGCGCGGCGATCTACTCGGACGGCACTGGCTGGGGCGGCAAGCAGATCAACGGGCTTCAGGCGCTCGTGAGCCTGACGCCCACCGTCGGCATCGTCGGCGGCATCGACCGGTCCGTGCAGACCTGGTGGCGGAACGCGTCGACCCACCTCGGTAGCGCGCCGACCGCGAGCACCATCACCGGATTCATGAACACCCTGGCGGTCGGCCTGAAGCGCAACTCCGACGGCGTCGATCTGATCGTCGCCGACAACAACTATTATCTTGCCTATCTCGCTTCGCTGCAGGCTATCCAGCGGATCACCGACGGCAAGACCAAGAAAACCGGCATCGGATTTACCTCGCTCGCCTACTATGGGGCGGGCAAGGAAGTCGAAATCGTGCTAGACGGCGGCCGAAACGGCCAGATCCGGCCGAACACGATGTACTTCCTCAACACCGATTATCTGCATTTCCGCCCGCACTCGCGCCGGAATTACAAGGTCATCGGCGGGGATCGCCAGAACGTCAATCAGGACGCCAAGGTCAGGATCATGGGTTGGGCGGGAAACTTTACCGCCGGCAACCTGTCCCTGCAGGGCGTGATCTGGAACTGAGGGCGCAAACATGTCCATCGCAAAGCATCAGTACGAGGGCATCGGCCTTCGAGAATTCACGCCGTCCGTCATCGGGCTCGCCGGCCAGACGCCGCTGCCGGAATGGGCGTTCGGAACCGCGGTCGGCGGCGACAATGAGGGGGAGTTCGTCTACCTCTGGTTCGCGCCGACCGCGACCATCACCCTCAACCAGGGCGACTGGGTCTCGTGGGACAACAGCTACGGCGTGGCCGCGTCTCTTCTCGGCGCCGCCTACCATCAGGTCGGGGCCAACTTCGGGACAATCTTCTACGGCGCCCGCGTCGGCGATCCCGCCGCGGCGGCCGGGCAGGGCATCGTCTGGTCGTTCGCGTTCCAGGCAGGCACGGTCTACGGGATCTGGGTTCAACGCGCGGGAACCTCGCTCGCGAACCTGACGATCACGAACGCGAACAAGCAGGTGTCGACGACCGCGACACCCTCGAACCTCGCGCAGGTGACAAGCGCCGCGGCCAACAGCATGACGGTGTCAGGCGTCGGCGCGCCGGCTGCCTCGTTCTCGCTGGCCTCGACGGTCATCAACGCCAACTCGACGCTCACGCTGGCGTCCGGGACAGACAAGGCGAAGGGCCTCTACAAGGGGCTCTATCTCTCCGGAACCGGCGTTCCGAACGGCGCGTACATCACCGACATTCAGGGACTGACGATCTCCTTCGCCAATCCCGGCGGCGGGACGATCACGCCCGGCACGCAGACGGTGACGGCCTCGGCGAACACGTTCTGGGGGACGATCACCAACGGATCGCCCACCATCACCGGCGTCCCGTCGATCCCCGGCGTCTACCCGAACCAGACCTTGAGCGGCACGGGCACGACCGGCACGATCGCGAGCATCACGGGCGTCCCTGGGAACTACACCATCACGATGAGCGGCAACGCGGGCGCCGGCAACGCCTTCGCGAGCGCGTGCACCGTCTCGGGCTACCTCGAGGCGTTCCTCCGCTGGCCCTACGGCCAGACGCAGAACTGACGGCGAGGGGCGACCTGCCCCTCTCTTCCTCCAACAGAAAGATGACGCCATGACCTTCACGGAACTATTGAACGCCAAGCTCGCCGAAGCCGACGACGGGTGGGGCCCGACCATCCCGGCAAATCTCCGGTTGATCCTGCTCGCGCTCGCCGCCGCGCTGGACGCGAAGCTCGCCGCCGCGCCGGCCGCGCCGACGGGGACGCCGTAATGGATGCGTTCGGACCCCAGGTCGGGGCTCGCTTCGGCTTCGGCTACAGCGAGGACGGCGGCCCCGAAGGGATCGTCTACGAGGACGTGAACCGCGGCGTCACACCCTCGTTCCTGATGACGCAGGAGCCCGACGGCCCGGCGACGGAGCGCGAGGGGCGGCCCATGTTCAAGGACCGCGAGACGGTCCTCCTGCGGGTCGCGGGCGACGCTTACAACGTCGTCTCGAAGCCGGTCGACGAGGAGATCAAGCGCCGCTTCCCGGAGGCCTACCGCCGCTGGAGCGCGAACCGGGAGGACGGCGAGTCCGTCTCCGGCACGCCGCTGCGCATGTGGCCGATGATCTCGACGGCGGAGATCGCGAGCCTTCATGCGCTCAACATCTTCAACGTCGAGGGCCTCGCGAACGTCGCCGACGTGCATCTCGCGAAGTCTCCGACGCTGCGCGAGCTGCGGGCCAAGGCGGAGTCGTGGCTCGCGGAAGCCAAGACGGGCGCCGAAGCCATGCGGTTGCGCGCCGAGCTGGAGAAGCGCGACGGCGCCTTGATCGACGCCCTGGCGCAGATCAGCGCGTTGCGCGAGCAGGTCGAGGCGCTCGCCTCGAGCAAGCCCAAGAAGGCGGCCTGATGTCCCTTCTCTCGATCGTTCAGGGCGTCGCCCGGCGCTGCAACTATCAGCAGCCCACCGTGGCGATCACGTCCGCCGACTCGAACGTCCTGCAGATGGTCGATTGCGTACAGGACATCGGCGACGAACTGATCGAGCGGTGGGGCTGGCAGGGGCTCAAAATCCGTGTTCCCGTCACCTTCACTGGCGACGGGAACACGACCGCCTTCGCGATGCCGACGAACGTCGCGAACTTTGGCCCGGCCTCGACCTTCGTCTCGTCGGCCTATCCGACGCTGACGATGCCGGGGCCGGTCAACGAGGAGGACCTCCTCCGCATCAAGGCGCTGCCCGTGATGGTGCAGCCCGCGTGCTGGCGGCAGGTCGACGACCAGATCGAGTTCTATCCGCCGCTCGCGAGCGGGGAGGTCGTCAGCTACGTCTACGCGCAGAATTCGTGGGTGATGAACGCTGCCGGGACGCCCTACGCCACGCCGGCCTTCGTCGCCGACACCGACACCGTCGTCCTGTCCGAGCGCCTCCTCCGCCTCGGCGCAATCCAGTTGTGGAAGCGCAGGAAGGGCTACGAATATGCGGAGGAGCTGGAGGACTTCGAGCGCGCGCTCGACCGCCAAGCCGGTCAGGAGAACACGGGCCGCGTGATCAACATGACGCAGGCGATGCCCATTCCGGACAACCTGTTCGCCGGCACGATCAGGGATTTGAGGTGAACCGCGTCGCCAAAAAACGCCGCACGCGCCCGGGCGCCGCGAAGGCGAAGGCGCAGAAGTGGAGCGCGCCCGTGCAGGGCTGGCGGACGGACGTGCCGATCGGCGACATGCCGCCGACGGCCGCGAGCCTCCTGCTCAACTGGTTCCCGGAGCCAGGCTATCTGAGAGCGCGCAACGGCTCCTACACCTACGCCACAGGCCTCGGTTCTCAGGTCAACACGATCATCCCGTACAGCGGGAACGACCCCGTCAGCGGCGCGCCGGTCCTGCGTCTCTACGCGGCGGCGGGGACGAACATCTTCGACGTGTCCGGAGGCGGCGCGGTCGGCGCGGCGGCGGTCTCTGCCGTGACCCACGATCACTGGAGCTACGCTCAACTCTCGTCTGCCGGCGGAAAGTTCCTGACGATCGTCAACGGCTTCGATCAGGCACGCCAGTTCAACGGATCGGCGTGGAGCATCCCGGCCTTCACCGGCGTCGACACGAGCACGCTGAACATTGTCACGCTCTACAAGTCGCGCCTTTACTTCATTCAGAAGAACTCGACCTATCTCTATTACGGCACGACCTACGGCGTCGCTGGCGCTCTCACGCAACTCGACGTCGGCGCGAACATGAGCTACGGCGGCTCTCTCATCGCGCTCGGCATCTGGACGCAGCAAGTCTACAACGGCCTCCTGCAATTCCTCGTCGTGGTCACGTCCGAGGGGGAGGTCCTGTTCTATCAGGGCTCGAACCCGGGCGACTCGACCAACTGGAGCCTGCTCGGCACGGCAAAGCTGTCGGCCCCGCTCGGCGGCGATCGGTGCGTCCGGCAGATCGGCGGCGATCTGGCGATCATGACGACCGACGGCGTGGTCCCCGCTTCGCAGGCGATCGTCCTCGACCCGGCGGCGACGGACATCAAGAGCTTGACCGCGCACATCACCCCGACGTGGCTCGAAACCGTCCAGGACGTTCCCCCAGCCACGGCCGGATGGCAGTTTATGACCTTCGCCGCGCGACGCATGGCGATCGTGCACGTTCCAGATCCGGCCGGCGTCTACCAGTTCGTGATGAACACAGAGACGCAGGCCTGGACGAAGTTTTCCGGCCTGAACGCGACGTGTTGGGGTGTCTGGGAGGGCGGCCTCTACTTCGGCGACACGGGCGGCAACGTCTGGCAGGCCGAGTATGGCTCGATCGACGGGACCTCTCCGATCGACTGCCAGGGCGTCGGGGCGTGGGCGCGCGGCGACGGCATCACGCAGAACATGCCGACGATCATCACCATCGACGCCAACATGGCGAGCTACGGGGCGCTCTACGGCTCCGTCTCGGTCGATTACACCTACAACCTCCCGCTCGCGGTCGCGACGGCGGGCTCGTCCACCATCCCGGCGGAATGGGGCATCGCGGACTGGGGCATCGCGACATGGCCCGGCCCGGCCTCGGTCCGCCTGATCGCGCCCGCAAATGCCGGGTCTGGCATCGCCATGGCCCCGACGTTCCGCGCGGTCATATCGGGCAGCGAGTCCGAGGCGTCGAACTGCTTCATCTTCGGCGGGGCCTATCTCTACGAGCCGGGCAACTTCATTTGATCGGCCGCGGCGAGGCCTACGCCGAGTTCGTCGCGGCGCGCACCGGGCACACCTTCCGGACGCCGCACGAAGCGATCGGCTTCGCGCGCGGCGGTCGGATCGTCGCGGCGATCGTCTTTCAGCACTGGTCCGGCTCCGACGTCGAGTTGACCGTCGCCGCCGACGAGCTGCCCCGCTCGCTCCTTCGCGCCGCTGGAGCTTATGCCTACGGCACACTCGGGTGCGCCCGCGTGACCTTCCGGACGGCCGTCGACAACACTGCGGCGATCATCGCCATGGGCCGCCTCGGCGGCCGGCTGGAGGGGACGCAGCGTCGATTCTACGGCGACCGCGACGCATTCCTGTTCGGCATTCTGAGAGAGGACTATCCCTATGGGCGGTAGCTCGAGCCCCCCTCCCGCCCCCGATCCAGTCGCGACTGCGGCGGCCCAGACCGGCGAGAACGTTACGACGGCCATCGCCAACGCGCAGCTTTCACACGTTCCGCAGACGGACCAGTACGGCAACACGACGAGCTACAATCAGACCGGCTCGACGTCGATGACGGACCCCCTCACGGGAACGAAATACTCGTTGCCTCAGTATTCCGAGACGACGTCGATGAGCCCGACCAACGCGGCGCTCTATTCGAACCTGCAGGGGCTGGAGGGAACGAACCTCCAGACCGCGAACAACCTCGCCACGTCGGCGCAAGGCAGGCTCTCGACGCCGCTCGACCTGTCGCCCTACATGACGACCGCAAAAGCGCCGACGGCCGCCGACATCAACGGCTACGCGAACACGGCGTGGGAGCAGCCGTTCAATCAGACGTGGACGCAGCAACAGCAGCAACTGGACCAGAAACTTGCGGACCAGGGCGTCGCCCCCGGCTCGACCGCCTACGGCAACGCCGAATATAATTTCTCGCAAAACCAGCAACAGGCGATGAATCAGTATTCGTCCGGCATGTACGGGACGGCGACGACGGCGGCGCTGGGGGCTTACAATTCTCAGCTTGCGGCGAACGGGCAGAACGCGCAGCTCGCGACGCAGGAATACAATCAGCCGCTGAACGAGCTTGAGGCGCTCCAGTCCGGGACGCAGATCGCGACGCCGTCTTTCACGCCGGTCTCGACGCCGACCGTCCCGACGACGGATTACGCCTCGATCGCGAACTCGGGCTATTCGAACCAGCTCGCGGCCTACAACGCGCAGCAATCGGCAAACGCCTCGCAATATGGCGGCCTGTTCGGCCTCGGCGGGTCGATGATCACAGCGGGCGGCCTGCTCGCAAAGTCCGATCGGCGGCTCAAGCGCGACATCGAGCGCATCGGGACGACGCCCGGAGGCGTGCCAGTCTACAGCTTCCGCTATCTCGGATCGGACGCACCGCAGATCGGCGTCATGGCTGATGAGGTCGCTCATCTGGGGGCGGCGTTCATGGGGCGCGACGGCTTCGCCCGGGTCGACTACGCGAGGATCATCTGATGGCATACGAACAAAACCCCACGGGCTACGCGGGGGTATCGTCCTACGGCATGCCGGCGAGCCCTCAGCAACTGCGCGCGGCGCTCATCGCCCGCATGCAGGCGGAAGGGACGTCCTCGGACCCTGTCCGATCGCCGTGGCAGGGCGCGGCCCGGCTCGGGAACGCGCTCTTCGGCTCGCTGATGGCGGCCAAGTACGGCGGCGACTGGCAGAGCAATACCGCAGGCATCGTGGGCGCGATGCGCGGGCAGGGCGCTCCGGCGGCCCCGGCCCCGGCCGCCGCTGGCGTCTCAAGCGCTCCCCCGCAGGGCGGCGACGGCGCTGTCAACCCGGCGACGGCGGCGGCGCTCTCCGGCGCGCCCATGCCGCCCGTGCGACCTCCGGATCTCGGGGGAGGAGCGGCTCCAGCGCCAGCCCCCGCCGCGCCGATGCCTGCCGATCCGAATGCGAACATCGGCGCAAACCCGATGCAGCTCGCCATGAACGGCCCAGGCCTGCCGTCCGGCCTGAGCATCCCGCCGGGTTTTTCGGACGCCTCGCAGCCGGGGCCTGAAACTGCGGCTGCACCCGTTCCCGCGCCCCCGGTCGGCGCAGGAGGCATCTACCAGGCGCTTCTTTCGCGCGGCTACGACCCCGTCCACGCGGCGGCGCTCGTCGGGAACATGCGGCGGGAGTCAAATTTTGACCCGAGCGCGAACAACCCCGGCGAGGGGGCGAACGGCCTGATCCAATGGCGGCAAGATCGGCTCGCGAACCTTCAGCGGTTCGCCGCGTCGCGCGGAGCCGACTGGCGCGACCCGAATGCGCAGCTCGATTTCATCAAATGGGAGATGGGCGGGCCTGAAAGCGCAGCAGGCGCGAAGTTCGCCGCAGCATCGTCGCTCCCGGAAGCGAACGCCGCGCTGCACAGCTATATCCGATACGGCGACAACACGGAGCCGACGCGGCTGTCCTACGCGTCGCAAGTTCTCGGCGGGGGGCAAGGCGGCGTCGAGGTCGCCTCGAACGACCCGTCCGCCGGCCTCGATATGCTCGCCATGAACGGCGGCGGCCAGCCGGCTGGGCCGCAGGGCTTGCCCCCGCCGCCTCCTTCCGGCGGACCGAACCTCGACGAGCTCGCGCGCCTAGCCTCCGACCCCTACGGGAACCCGCAGGCGCAGGCGATGGCGATGCAGTATCTGATGCCGCACCACATGACGCCGGTCCCCGACCCGGCGACCGGGCGCACGTATCTGCTGGACGAGCTCACCGGGCAGGTTCGCGGCATGCTGCCGACTGGCCTTGCGCCGAAGGAGACCACGGATCAGGCCACGGGGCAGCAGGTCATCTACGACCCAAACACTGGGGCGGTCCGCGGTCGCGTCGGGGGCGCTGTCTCGCAACAGGAAGTCGTCGACCTAGGCGTCGACATGATGGGCGTCCACCCCTATCATCCTGAAATC
>CAIZGR010000653.1 GCA_903932535.1 uncultured Hyphomicrobiales bacterium
CCCGGGCGCGTCGCCGAGCGCCGCGACGCATAGTCCCGAATCGTCGGCCAGCGCAGGCTCGCCCGTGGCGCGCGCCGCGGCCTCCGCCTTGATCGCCGCGTTGGCGCGAAACGTTTCGCCGGTCTCCGCGGGCTCGGCGAGGTTCAGCGCCGCCGCTCCGACCACTTCGACCCGGTGAGGGGCGAGCAGCTCGGCGATCTCGCGGAGCTTGCCCGCGTTGTGGGTCGCAGCCACGATGCGGCCGGGAAGGCGGCGCGGGCGCCCTGCGGGGAATTCAGCAGTCATTGGGAGACAACCTTGTAGCGCTGGCCCGCGACGAGCGCGACGCCGCGCTCGAGGCCGTTGAGGATCAGGAACTGGTCGAGCGCCTCCGGCAGGAACGCCATCCGCCCCGCCATCGTCTCCGCCGTGTCGACGCCGCCCGCCGCGACGATCCTGATCGCCTGGGGCGCCGCGAGCGCCGAATCCCGGGCGTTGATCAGATGGAAGGATTCGAGCGAAGCGCGAAAGCGCTGGTCGACCGCCGGAGACAAGGCGCGCGCGGCGAAGATGAGGCGATAGAGGCGACCGTTGAGGCGGATCGCGCCGAGGCGGAAACTCCACGGGTCGCCCTCGGCCGTCGCGGCGGCGGCGTCGAGACCGCCGATCTGGAGCGTTTCGACGCCGGTGGTCTTCAGGCCGTCGATCCAGCCGGAGGCGATGGCGCTCACGACGGAGGTCGAGTCCGCGATCGGGATGCTGTCGAGCCGAAGCGCCTCGGCGCCGCCTTCGCCGACCCCGATCAGGGCGGCCGACTGGTTCTCGAGGGTGAATCCGCTCGGCGCCTCGAAGGCGAAACCGAGCTTGGGATGGATGAACAGCGTCCCCCGCACGACGCCCTGGGACGGATCGTCGCCGAAGAGGAGGCCGTCGATCGCGGCGAGCCAGGCGTCCCTCCCGGTCACGCCCTCTCCCGGCGGTCCGATTTGCCGCGCTTGCGTCTCCGCCTGCGCGATCCGCTCCGGCGTCGAGGGGTGGGTCGCCGACATGTCCGGCCGGTTCGGCGAGGGGGCGCCCGAGATCGAGGCCGTGACCGCGCTCCACTCGCCGAGCGCCGTCAGGAACCGGGCCGCGCCATAAGGGTCGAAACCGGCCTGGGCCACGTTGCGGATGCCGATCTGGTCGGCCTCGAACTCCTGCTCGCGGGAGAAGTGGGCGATCGACAGCCGCGAGCGCGCTTCGGCCTCCTCCGGCGCCTGCGAACGCTCCAGCACCTGGGCGTTGACGCGGGCGAACAGCGCGGCGGTCTTTTCGAATTCGGCCCGCCGGGCCGCATGGCGCGCCGTCACATGCGCGATCTCGTGCGCCATCACCGCCGCGATCTCGGACGCGTCGTCGGCGAGCGCGATGAGGCCGCGGGTCATGAAGATGTCGCCGGACGGCAGCGCGAAGGCGTTGACGACGGGCGAATCCAGCAGGGTGACGCGATAGGGCTGGCCGGCCGCGCCGGAAGCCTGGGCGAGCCTGACGAGAACGCCGTTCAGAAACGATTCCGTCGCCGGCGCCCGGTACGCGCCGCCGAAGGCCTCGATCAGACGCTTTCGCTCCGGATTGACCGGCGCCGCCGCAGGCCGCGGCTCTGGCTGCACGGCCGCAACGCGCGCCGGCGCGGGCGGCGCCTCGGCCGACGCGCAAGCGGCGAGGCCGAGGCTCAGCGCCGCCGCCGCGACCATGCGCCCGCGCCGCCGGAGGCTCGGCCCGGCCGCGGGCCGCTCGGGTCTCGAAAGAGGTTTTGTCATGGACGCGGTCTGTTCACCCTCGGCGCGTCCGGGCGCCCCAGAAATTCGATCATCGCCGGCTCGCTGACCTCGAGTCTCGCACCCAAACGGGC
>CAIZGR010000654.1 GCA_903932535.1 uncultured Hyphomicrobiales bacterium
CCCCTCGGCGCGAAGGCGTGGGCGCAATGCGCGTTCAACGGCAAGGGCGTCTCGATCGAGATCGAGGGCCATACGGCGCAGGGTCTCAGCGACGTCACGATCAAGGCGGCCGCGCTCGTCGCCGCCTGGCTGTGCCGGGTCTATGCGATCCCCCCAAGCTGGGCGAAGGGCGGGCAGGGGCGGGGCGTCTGCTGCCATCACGATCTCGGAGCGGCGGGCGGGGGCCATCACGACATCTGCGAGGTCGGCGACGCGCTGTGGACGCGCGTGATGGCGGAGATCGAGGCGGCCTACGACGCTTTCGGCGCGGGGCCGCCGCCCGATTTCGCGCTGCACGGCCTGCCGGGTCCGCATCAGATCGAAACGCCGCCCGACGCCGTCGCGACGCCCTCGCACGGCGGCGCCGCGCGCAACGAAACCGGCGACCGCATCGATCATCCGACCGCAAGCGGAGTCGCCGCCCATTCCATCGCCGCGTTGCAGGGCGATCTCAACACGCTGGGCGCGCAGCCGCCGCTGCTCGTCGATGGCCGTTGCGGCGCGGCGACGCAGGCCGCGCTGCGCGCGTTCCAGATCACGCACGGCCTGCCCGGCGACGGCCTGATCGGCCCGGCGAGCTGGGCCGCGATCGACGCCGCGCTGGCGAAGGCCGCCGCGTGATCGCCATGGCGATCTATGGCCTCGCCGTCTCGGGCGGAGCCTTGCTGCTGCTCGGCCTGTTCGCCTGGGTGACGAGGGACATGGATTGACGCCTTTCCTCGTCCTCGCCGGCCTCGGCGCCGGGCTCGTCGTCTACGCGCTGCGCTGGTCGCGCTGGGTCGTGCTGTGGAGCTTCGCCGGCGGCGTGGTCGCCGGCTTGGGCGCGCTCGGCGCGCTCGCAGTTTTTCTCGCCCGTTGAAACAGGAGCCGCCCATGTCCCGTCCGCACGTCGTCATCAGCACCGCCGACGCGAAGAAGCTCGCCGCGCCGACGCTCGAAATCTGCAACGGCGCCGTCGTGACGCCGATCCACGCCTGGCGGCAGGCCTCCGCGACGCGCCCCGGCGCGGCCGAGCTGCATGTCGGCGCGCATTACGTCGTCGCGCGCGTGTTCGGCGGCTTCGGGGGCGCCTTCGTGACGCTGGCCGAGCAACCGGGCGAGAAATTCCCGGCGCATCTGTTCGCGAAAGCGGCGTGATGTCGGACGCGCCGCATTTCAGGCCGCGTCTCGCGATGGCGCGGCTCGCGCTGGCGATCTGCGAGGGCGAGGCGACCCGCTCCGAGAAGTTGCGGCTGATGGCGCAGGCCTTCGCGCCCGACGCCGACAGGATCTACGCCGCCGGCATGGACGAGACGATCCTCGCCGCCGACCGGCGCAAGCGCGAGATCAAGGGCGCCGCAAAATGAAGCCGTTCGCGCTCTGGGCGCTGGCGCGGCTGCGCGAGCCCTCGACCTACGCCGGGATCGCCGCGCTCGTCGCCTCGATGACCTTCCTGCCGCACGCGGCCGAGATCGCCGCGCTGATCCCGCAGATCGGCGCGGGCGTCGTCGCGCTCGCCGGTTTCGTCGCCATCGTCGTGTCGGAGAAGGGCAAGTGACGGCGCCGCTGAGGCATTGGGCGCTCGCCGAAATCGCCGCCGACGCCTATCGTCCCGGCTACAGCGCCAGTCTGCCCGGCGATCTCCATTACGCGCTCGCGCCGCGCGGCGACGAGCTGGTGGTCGCGCTGCCGGGCACGCAGCCGACCATGGCCATCGACTGGCTGCGCGACATGCGCATCTGGCCGTCGTGGGTGCGCGGAATCGGCCCGGTGCATTCGGGTTTCGGCAAGGCGGCGCGGGCGTTGTGGGCGCGTATGGCGCCAGACCTCGGCGTCCATCATGCGCTGGTGACCTTCGTCGGACATTCGCTCGGCGCCGGCGTGGGCGCCGATCTGGCGGCGCTGCACGCCTATCATCGCCCCGGCGTGGCGTTTCGCTTCGTCGGTTTCGCCGGGCCGCGCTCGGGCTTTTGCAATCCGTGGCTGCACCGTCTGCTGGCCGAGGGCGTCGAGGCCGTCAACTACGCGCGCTGCGGCGATCTGGTGCCGCATGTCCCGACGTTTCCCTATCACCACGGCTGCAAGACCGTGACGATCGGCCGCTCGACCGGCGACTGGATCGCCGACCACGCGGTGCTGCGCTACCGCGACGACCTGCGGGCGCTCGATCTCTGACCGTTTCGTTCCGGCGACGCCGCCGGACGATCACAAATCCCCTGCGCGCGGTCGCTTGTACGCGGCGGGGACGGCGCGCGCCGCTGGCCGGGCGGCGCGCGCCAAACTTCCCAGGCAAGAAAAGGCGCACCCATGTTCAAAATTCCCGACTTTTCGGCTCTCGAAACCGAATTCGCCAAGGTCAAGGGCTACGTCGCCCAGGGCGCCGCGCTGGTCAACGAAGCCCCCGCCGCTCTCGACGTCGCGATCAGCTACGTCAACACTTTCGAGGGCATGATCGGCTCGCTCAAGACGTCCGTCGCGGCGGCTTCGGCGGCGGTCGGCGCGCTCGTCCCCAACGGCGCGCCCAAGCCCCCGGCCGCGTGATTTCCTGACCCGCGCCCCGGCCGCGCGCCGGGGCGCTCTTCTTTTCGACGGGGCTCGCCATGTCTTTCAAGGCCATCGTCTCGTGGGCCGCCCAGGGCGCGCTCAAGGCCGCAGGCGTCGCGGTCGCCGGTCCGCTCGGCGACGTCGGAAACGGCTTCGACGCCGTCGTGACGGCGATCGCTCATCTGCGGGCGAAACAATTCAGCTTCGCCGACGTCGCGAGCGTCCTCAACGCGATCCAGAACATCCTCGTGGACGCCGGCGTCGAGCCCAAAATCGTCGCGGAGGCCATGATGATCGCGGGCGGCGTCATCCCGCTGCTGGTCGACGCCTATCGGGCGGCGGGGATAGACCCTTTCAAACCCGCGCCCCGGACCGGTCCGCCGCTCACGCAGGGCGATTGGTCGGGCGCGACCCAGGACAACGACGCCGACAACCCTTCGGGCGAAATCGGCGGCCCGAACGCCGACGCGCCGGGTCCCCTTTGATGAGTTCCGTTGCGGAGGGCCGCGTCATGGCCGACGATTGGGTTTCGCAGGCCACGCAGCTCGGCGGCTCGCTGCCCGGCTGGGGCGCGCTGGTCGCGTTCGGCGCGCTGGCGCTGCGGCTCGGCCGTCACATCGGTTCCTACGACAAGACGCAGGAGCATCAGGTCGGCGAGAACAAGCGGCTCGACGCGGCGATCGGCAAGGTCGACGCCGATCTCGTCGTCCACAAGTCCAAGACCGACGAGCGCTTCGCCGCCCACGCCGACGCCTTGAGCGAGACGCGCATCGCGCTCGCCAAATTGCCCGACCGCGACGAGGTGCGCGGCTGGTTCGACCTGATCCGCGAGGACATCAACCGGCGGCAAAAGCCGTAATCCGGGGCGCTTGAAGCGGCGCTGTCCCCATCGCCTGCAAATATTCCGATCTCATCCCGCCCCGCCGGCCTCGCGCCGGCGGGGCGGTTTTTTGCGTTTCCAGGCCCCGCGCGCGAGGATCGCGCCATGGCGCCGAAACCCCCGACTCGCCCGATGACGCTGGCCAACATGCGCGAGAACGGCGTGCGCTGGCTGATCGCGACGTGTCTGGATTGCAAGCACAGCGCCGACGTCGACGCCGACGCGCTCGCCGGCGAGGTCTACGTCCCCGAGGCCGGGCGCCGCATGGTCTGCTCGAAATGCGAAGGTCGCCGCATCGAGACCCGCCCGGCGTGGCACAGGGCGAAGCGGCCCGGCATGGGCGAATAGGCCGTCGAGATCGCCGGTCTCAAACGCGGGATCGTCCTCGTCGGGATCTTCGGGCGTCCAGCATTCCGACTCGTCGCAGCCGTCGCAACCGCAGGCGGAGAACTGATCCGACCCGCAGCAGACGTTGTGGCAGGCGTTGCACATCAGCGATCTCCCCACGCCTTGGCGAACTTGGCCTCGAACCGCGCGCAGGCGCCGGCGTCGCGCAGCACGATGAGGTCGTTGTCCTGCGCGACCAGGCCCGAGCGCGAGAAATTGGCCGATCCGGTGCGCAGCGTCGCATGGTCCGCGCAATAGCCCTTCAGATGCATCAGCGGCCCCGGCGTTTTCTCGCGCATCGTGACGCCGGGCTCGTCCGGCGCGATCAACGCGGCGACGTCGGCCGCGCCGACCTTCTCCGCCATTTCCGGGTCGCGCCAGATCCGCACCACGACCCCACGTCGCGCCGCCCGCTCGATCGCGGAGATCACCGCCCGATCCGTCATCACGTATGCCGCGACGTCGAGCGAGCGCTTCGTCTCATCGATGAGCGCGACGTCGATCCGCTCCAGATTCTCATCCGGCGCAAAGTGGATTTCCGCGCCCGCGGCCGCGACCGCCGCCGGGCTTCGCAAGGACGGACCGATCCCCGCGCC
>CAIZGR010000655.1 GCA_903932535.1 uncultured Hyphomicrobiales bacterium
ATCACCAACATGCCCGGCACCGTCATCCCGACGGCCAGTCTCGGCATGAAGAAATAACCCGCGCTTCGGCGCACAAAGGAGAATGACAATGTCTTTCAATTGGTCTCAAGTCGGCTCCACGCTCAGCGGTATCACGACGGCCCTCAGTGCGGCTGGTGTCAGTGCGTCGTCTATTCCTGGCCTTCTCAACCAGATCGGCCTCGCATCAAATCCGAATCAGAGTGAAGAGTTGCAGCTCTGCACTCAAATCCTGATGGCTTCCGGCAACCCGGCGATGGTCTCGGCGCTAGCAACGAAACTCGTCACCGAAGCCGGTATTCCAGCCGACGCGGCAGCGATCGCGATGACGCTGACGCAGCCCGGCGTCAACGTCGCTACCGCCGTTCTTCAGATCGAACAACTTATAAAAAGCGGAGGTTAAGTCATTGACTTAACTCTACTTTTACCGTATGACCCTCCCCATCCGAGGGATAAATGGTAGCGCACGTCGTCATCGTTGCGGCGCTCTACTGCACCGCGATCAACCCGGCGGTGGACAAGATCGCCGGGGCCTTCCCCAAGCTGTTGCCGCTTCAAATCGTGACGACGATTTCGGATATCACCTGCGTTGTGGTCCTACACGTCCCGACCTTGACGAACATCCTTGGAATCCTCAGCGACCTCGGGACAGTCGTCGGTGATCTCCCGCCGCCAAGAAAAGGCGCACATTCAAATGAAATACCTCACCCACCCCTCTACCACAAAGGTCGTTAGTCTAGGTCGCAATCGGCCGTCGGCAGAGAAGCTGGTGAAGCCGAGGCTGCGGTTCTCTGATTATCTCCCCATCGCCACTGCTCCGCCCGTTCCACCGCCTGGTCCTTATGGGCGCACGGCGCTGTTATCGAACGTCACCCCACAGATGTATGGCAACGACAACACCGGCGATTGCACTATGGCCGCCGAAGCTCACCTTGACGGCGCATTCACCGGCGAGGCCAATCCGCCGGCAGTGACGTTTTCCAATGCCCAAGTTCTCGCCGCCTATTATCGCTTGACTGGTGGTCCCGACACGGGCCTCGATGAGATCACGGTGCTGGACGATTGGAAAACGACCGGCGGCATTTCTCCGGATCACAAGATCATCGGCTACGTCACCATCGACGCGACCAATCAGGCGCATGTCGAATTGGCGATCTGGCTATTCGCCAACGCCTATGCGTGTCTTGAACTACCGGACGCCTATATCAATCCATTCCCTACCGCTAGCGGCTTCGTTTGGGACGTCGCGGGTGATCCCGATCCTGACAACGGCCACGCGATTTGCTTCTATGATTGCGACGCCGATGGTGTCTATGTCATGACGTGGGGTATGTGGGGTAAGATGCCATGGGCGGCGGTCAAAAAGTACTTCGCCGAGGCGAACGGCGGAAGCCTCAATATCATTCTGACGCAGGACATCATCAACAAGGCGAGTCAGAAGACTGTAACCGGATTTGACTTCACCCAATTGCAAGCCGACCTGCCGATGGTGGGGTGAACGATGATCACGCTGCGCTTTGTCTCGTCGTCTGACCTGGTCTCGCGCGTCATTCGCGGCGCCGAGTTCGGCTTCCGCTACCAGCACGTCGAGGCCAAGATGGCGGATGGCGCCTTGCTGGGCGCACATTTCAACGGCGGTGTCCAGGCGCGTGCCGCCGGCTACGACGCCAACTACGACGAAGACCTCTACGTCGACGTGCCATGCTCGCCGGC
>CAIZGR010000656.1 GCA_903932535.1 uncultured Hyphomicrobiales bacterium
GGTGGCGCCGATCGCCGCCGAGCTCGCGAAGATTTCGAAGGAGAAGGACCCCGCCGCCCGCGTGGAGGCGATGAAGGCGTTCCTGAAGAAGCAGCCCGGACTGAAGGCGAAGCTGAAGTCGGACCCCGCGCTGGCGAAGGCCGTGCGCGAGGAGGCGATGAAGGCGTTCGCGCAGGGGCTCGAGGAGAAACCGAAATGAAGACTATCAAGACCCCGATGTTCGAGTTGCAGTGCAAGAAGGCCGGCGCGGCGATGGAGGCGTGCGACGCCGCCATGCAGGCGACGGCCAAGGCCAACGAGTCGAACACCTACGACGACCACACGACGGCGGCGCGGCTGCATCGCGTGGCGTCGGAGCATTCCGCGCTGGAAGCGGACGACGCCGCGCACCAGAAGCACAAGGACATGGCCGTGGACCACGACATGTGCGCCTCGCGCTGCCTGGCGGCGGCGCAGAACAAGGTGTCGGAGCCGAACGCGAAGCCGGGCGCGGCGCTGGCGCGGCGGGGCTTCAAGGGCCCGGCGGCGCTGGAGGCGTCGCTCGCGGACAACGACCACACGATCATCTGCAAGAGCTGCAACCACCAGTTCGACCTGGTGGACGGCGAGAAGTTCACGAGGGAGAACGTGCCGTGCCCGAACTGCGGCGAGCGGGTGAACGTCGCCTCGAGCCGGAAAGAGGACTTCAACGAGGACGGGAAGCCGCTGCCGAAGGGCGACGACGGTTCCGGCGTGGACAAGCTGAAGGCGTACGAGTCCAAGGCGGCGAAGGCGTACAAGGCGAAGGCCGAGGAGCTGGTGGCCGCGCGGCTGACGAAGAGCCAGCCGCTGCAGGCGGCGCTGGCGGACTCGGGCTGGTCGATCAACGACCTGCGCGACGACGTGCAGAAGCTGTGCGCGGACCTGGACGTGTGCAAGCCGAAGGAGGGGGCGAGCTGCGGGCCGTGCTGCTGGGCGTGCGACATCGTGGCGCCGGCGCACGAGGCGGGCGAGACCTGGACGGCGATCGTGCAGGGGAACGACGGTAAGATCTACGCGGTGAGCTTCACCGTCGAGGACGACGTGGAGCTCGTGGGCGACCCGAAGGAGGTGCAGCGCGTGACGGACTACGACTACGTCGGCGACATCGAGACGGAGGCGCGGCGTGCGGCGTACAGGATCGCGCCGCTCGAGTGCTACAACCCGGAGGGGATCAACCAGTACACGAAGGGAGGCGGGTCCGAAAAGAACTCGAGCGCCGAAGCTGAGAAGCAGACCCATCGCGCGTGGAATCTTTCGACGACCGCGACCGCGACCAAAGACAAGTCGGACATCGCGGCGGCGAAGGCAGCGCACTCGACGGCGGCCGAGATGCACACGAAAGCCGCCGCTGACACGAAAACTTCACATCCTGCGGTCTCTGAAGCGCACGAACAGAGCGCACGTTCCCACGCTGGGCAAGCCAAGCTGCATGACGCGAAGGCGGCTCCGCAGCCTGCTCAGCCCGCCGCGCCGCACACCGGAGCCACCAGCCCGACCGGGCACGAGAGCGAATCGCAATCTCACTCGAAACAGGCCATCGCCCACGCCGACGCCGGCAACGCGAAATCAGCGCACGAATCCGCTGAATCGAGTTCAGCGACTGTCACAGACAAGGGGGATCATCGCGCCGCCGCCGATGCCCA
>CAIZGR010000657.1 GCA_903932535.1 uncultured Hyphomicrobiales bacterium
CCCCCCCCCCCCCCCCCCCATCCTGACCCGTGCGCCACGGCGCTCGGTGGGATCGCCCGCGCCGCTTTGCCTCCGGCGCGGGGTCGTTTCGAGGCAAATCGAAAGGCTCAACCATGTCGTTCTCGTCCTCCGCATTGTTTGCATCCGCTAAGGCCGCACTAGCGACGGCCGCGCCCGTCATCACCGCGCTGGAGCCGCTTGCTCAGGCTGCTGTCCCCGTCGTCGAAACCCTCGCGCCTTCGACCAAGGCGACGATCACCGCCGTCGAGGCGGGCGCCGCGTCGATCGCCGCCGTCTCCCCTACCGCCGTCCAGGCGGCCACCAGCGCCATCGCCGCCGGCGAGCAGGCCTACGCCACGCTCGCGCCGACGCTGACCGCGTTGGAGGGCGCGCTTTCGAGCCTCTACCACATGCACTTTATCGGCCAGACGGTCGTGCTGACGCCCAAGACCACCGCGGCGACCGTCCCGGCCGCGTAATCAAAAACAGCAACAAGACCCCGACGCACGCTCGTGCGTCGGACCTCACCTCCGCAAACGAGGCCGCCGTCATGAATCCGATCGCCCTGCTTACGCCTGCGCATTTGCTCGCGCTCGGAAACTTTGCCTCGGCGCTTCCTGTCGACGACATCGCCGACTTGCTCGACGGAACCGCCACCGTCGACACAACACTCGATCTCGCCGAAAAAGCTGCCAAGCTCGTGGCTATGGCCTTCCCTCCGGCCGCGATCGCGGCCGGTGACGCGGATCTGGCCCTTGAGGCGCTGAGGTTCCTGCTGGACGCGATCGGCGCCGCTTCCAATCCCGTAACTGGCGGGATGCCGCCAAATTGGCATCCGGGCCCCGGCGTTTATGCTCCAAGCGCGGAGGGCTGAGCGTGGCTGCCATGCCGTCCCCTCCGGCTGATGATCCGAGCTGGTGGGCCTGGTTGCTCGACCACGCGCCCGCCATGGCTTTAGGTCTTGGCGGCATGTTGATGACGGCGCAGACCGTCGTTCTTTCCTTTGTATGGAACGTCGCCTCGCGGGTCACTAGATCTGAAGCTACCCAGGACCGGCATACCGAGGAAATTAAGGCGCTCCAGGAGCACCGCGAGACTGACGTCGCGGAGTCGCTAGCGCGGCATCAGATCCAGAACGAAAAACTGGAGACCTTGGCGACCACGGAAGCGCTCAAAAACGTCCAAGACACGATTCTTGGCGAAATGCGCACTCGCATGTCCGACATGACGCAAATCCTCATGCGGGGAAGGTGACCCCAATCTCCAACAAAGCGAGGCTTTGATGCCGGTCTTTGGCAAGGCGGAAGCGCGTCGGCTCAAGGCCCGCGTCGAGAAACGACTGCGCGCAGGTTTTCCGCCGCCGGGCGCCGGCAAGGGCGCTCGCGGCGCCATTTCCATCGTCTCGGAAGAGACGGGCGTCGACCGCATGACGCTGTTGCACCGGGTGCGCAAGGGCGGACTTTGCGAGCGGCTGGGCTACGCGATCGACTGGAAGCTCTACATGCCGGCGCCGGAGCCGGAGCCTGTCGACCCCGTGGTGACCCGTGCAAAGGCAGACGACACCGCCGCGAAGGCCCGCCACATCGCCGACCTTGAACGGCGCGTGCATTCGCTCCGCGAGTACCGCGAGAGCATTCTTGGCCTCGCCCAGCCGCCGCTGAAGCCTTCAATCTTGCCAGCTTCCAAAACGCGGCCCGGGGCGCGCGCCATCGTCGCGCATCTCTCCGACGTACATCGCGGCGAGACGGTCAGCCTTGCCGAAATGGACGGCGTCAACGCCTACGACAGCGTGATTTCGCGCAAGCGCCTCGGGCGATTCTTCGGCACCATCGCGAGCCTCTCGACCGAACATTGGCATGGCGCGCCGCCAGAGCGGGTCGTGCTCTGCCTCGGCGGCGATCTGCTTTCGGGAAACATTCACTTCGAGCTGATCGAAACCAACGACGTCGGCGTGCCGCGCGCCGTGCGTGACATCGCCGAGGACATCGCCGGCGGAATCGCTGGGCTTGCCAAAGCCTTGGGGCGCCCGATCGACGTCTATAGCGTGCCGGGCAACCATTCGCGGCTCACTTTCAAATCCCAAGCCAAGCGCCGGGCTGTCCATAACCTCGACATGCTCGTCGCCGATTTCGCTGAATCCGCCGTGCGAGGCGCCGGGCTCGGACCCGAGAAAGTGCGCTTCT
Organism: uncultured Hyphomicrobiales bacterium; assembly: GCA_903932535.1. Classification (GTDB taxonomy): domain Bacteria; phylum Pseudomonadota; class Alphaproteobacteria; order Rhizobiales; family Beijerinckiaceae; genus Roseiarcus. The sequence goes on from CAIZGR010000657.1 coordinate 2,184, forward strand.
TCGCCTCCGCCGGGCCGGACGCGTTCTTCAACGTGTTCGGCTGGAATTTCTGCCTCACGCACGGCGACGCCATGGGCGTTGGGGGGGGCAAGGGGTATATCGGCCCGATCGCGCCGATCACGAAAGGTCACCGGCTGCTACGCGACAACGCGAGCAAGACAGGTCGCGAGATCCATGTTGTTTTGTCGGCGCATTATCACACGACCGCGCGCACGCCGTTCGGCTGGGCGAACGGCTCGGTGATCGGGTTTAACGAATATGCCCGCGACCTGCGTGCCGACCCGGAATGCGCCAAGCAAAACATGCTGGTTTTACACGAGGCGCGCGGCGTGATCGCGCATCACGAGATCTATCTCGGAAGCCCCGAGGAGGGGCGGCTCTATCGCGGAGGCCAGAAATGAGAGAGGCCCTGAAGCTCGTCGAAGGCGACGCAATCGCCCCTTTTCCAACCGGCGCAGTCGTGGCGCTCAAATCCGGCGGCATGCCGATGACGGTCGGAGAGCCGGTGCGCCCGGCACGCGGTCTTGTGGCCTGCGCCTGGTTCACGCGCGAAGGCGACCTGATGCGGGACAAGTTCCATGCAGACATGCTCGAGACCGCCGAACCCGTGCCGTGGAGCGACATGTGATCCGCCTTGTCGGCTTCTGCGGCCCGATCGGCGCCGGCAAGACTACGGCAGCGCGCCTACTCGTCGCTCAAGGGTTCGAGCGCGTCCGTCTCGCCGAGCCGCTTAAGAACATGCTCCGCGCTCTCGGGCTGACCGAGTCAGAAATCGACGGCTCCGATAAGGAAAAGCCGAGTGACCTGCTTTGTGGCGCGACGCCGCGCTGGGCTATGCAATCGATCGGGACGGAGTGGGGTCGCCAATGCTTGGGCGCTGACTTTTGGGTCCGCGCGTGGGCGAAAATCGCCGACGAAAAGCTAGCGCGCGGTGTCCCCGTCGTTGTTGATGACGTGCGGTTCAGTAATGAAGCGCAAGCCATCTGGGATCGCGACGGCCTCCTTATCCGTGTCCAGCGCCCCGGCCTCGCCACCGGCGTGCACGCCAGCGAGCAGCTTCCGCCAGACTGTTGCGACGCCAGACTCGACAACGCAAGTGACGAAGCGGCGCTTGCACACGCCCTTGCTCAGGCCCTCTCGGCGGCGAAACTGGCATGACATCGGTCAAAGAAATTGGGCTATGCGGAAAACTATGGAAAAGAAGTAGCGCTATTTTATATCCTTATCGCCGTGAGCGACGGATGATTATTAGGACAGACACCCGTTGACGCGAGGTGCACCATGTCTGAATCCGAACCGTTGCTGACAGAGAGCGAAGCCGCCAAATTCCTCAACATCAGTTCTGGTACGCTTAGAAACTGGCGGTGCAAGGGCAAGGGCCCCGCTTGGATCGCGCTGGGTTCTGCAATTCGATACGCGCCGGGTGCGCTCCGAAAATACATCGAAATTAGCACTCGCGGCGCCGGGTAACCTAAACCGTCAGATCCTCATCTTCGACCGGCAACCACGCCATGACGCGCGCTCCGGTCGGCGTGCGGACGACTATGGGCGGATGCGCGAGTTCGATCGGAAGGTCTTTCGGATATAGCTCGCGCACGGTCGCGATGTAGCGCGCGATCTCGTCTGGGTCGGTGACGGCGTCGTCGGGCATGGCTTCCTCCTCGTGTCTGCTTTTCCTCGATCCTCGGGGGTCGTAAATCAAGACATGCGCGACCGCCCGCTCCCCATGACCCTCGGAAACATGCGTCACAACGGCGTGCGCTACCTGATCGCCGCCTGCCTAGACTGCCGCCACCAAGCGGACGTCCTGGTCGATCAGCTCGGCGATGACGTGTTCGTCCCCGAGGCTGGGCGCCGGATGCGATGCTCGGCTTGCGGCGGGCGGAAGATCGAGACGCGGCCGGCGTGGCATTTGGCGCAGAGGCCGGGGATGGGGCACTTGAAATAGTGCGGGCGCCGTTCGAAATTCCCCTTATCCGTCAAAGCGCCCCATCTTCCCGCACCTTCGCGAAGTCGTCCAGATTTGCGGATAAGTTTTACAACTCTTGACCGCACCACGCCTTAATATCAGCGTTGAAAACGTTGATCTATTAGCCTTCATTCCCGCACCTAAAATCAAGGTGCGGGAATAGAAGTTCAAGTTTCGTTCTGAGCGACGTCTGCGAACAGCTCCAGTAGGCTGCCCATGTTCCCCACCTTGGCGGCGGCTTGGGCGGCCAGGCGGGTTTGATTCGCGGACCTGGTGTAGACACGCGCCATCGCCGGGTCTTTCCAGCCGAACAGCGCCATCATCTCGTGCTCGCTGGCGCCCGCGTCGGCGACTCGCGTCGCGGCCAGTTTGCGGATGCCGTGGCTGTTCTTGTTCACGCCGGCCACTTTCGCCCATTCGTGAAACGTGTTGCCGTAGCTTTCCTTGACCCACGGCCGGCCCCACTTCGATTCGAGGATCGACAGGCCGGACGGCATGCAGGCCTGGATCGCCGCGACGAGCTGCGGGTGGATCGGGATGTGAAGCTCGACGCCATTCTTCTCTGCCTGAAGGTGGATTTTGCCGTCGCGGCCGAAGTGCTGACGGCCAAGCCGCACGGCGTCGCCACGGCGAAGGCCGGTGCAGGCGTGGACCATGTAGGCGAGATATTGCGGCGTGCCGAGCGGCCAATGCGCGATGAAGGCCGTCTCATCCTCGGGCGTCCATTCGGGGAAGCCGCGCGTCTTCGGGCGCTTCAGGCTCTCGACGCCCTCGCAAGGGTTGGATGCGACAAGCCCGGCTTTCTTCGCCCAGGCGAACAGGCCGCCGATGGCGGCCAAGTAATTGTTGGCCTGGCTCGGCGTCGCCTTGCGTTGCTCGCGGCCGTAGACGATCGCGTCCTTGTCGATCTCGCCGACCGGAGCGCGGCCCGACCTCTCGAGCACGTGCTTCATGATGTTTTCGCGCTGGCGGCGGGTCGAGGGCGAAAGCGCCGTCGTCCAGGCCGACGTTTCGCAATAGCGGCCCCAGAGCCATTCGAGCGTTCCGGCGCCGCCGCGCGGCCCCTTGGGTTGCGGCGTTTCGCCGCGCAGGGCGGCGAAATACTCGGTCTCGAACTCCGGCGACCCGAAGGCGTTGCGCAGGCGGATGCGGGGCTGGCTCCGATCCCGGCGCACATACCAGACCGTCTTCCCGTGACGGTTCGTCTCGCGCTGAAGGTGCGGCCATCGGGGACGGGGCATGACCCCGGTTAAAGAATCCATTTAGGCTTCGAATCAAGAGGGGGCGGCAGCGCCGCAGCGGGCGAGGCGCTCGGGTCCGGCTCTCTCGGCGGTTGTGGCGCGTCATTGACCGGTACGATCCGCGCGACGCCGCCGCCGATCACGACCTCGAACCGCACGCCCGGCTGCGCCTGAAGCGCGGCCTTGAGGGCGCGGTGGATGTCGGCCTGGGTGAAGGCGGCGGCGCGGCGGCTCATCGGGCTCTCGTCGTCGGCGACGGCGTCTCGCCCAGCGCATAGGCGAGCGTCTGGATGATGAGGGACGCGGTGAGGGCTTCGAGGTCGCGGCGCGCCCGCGCCCGCGCGTGGGCGTCGCGGGCTTGGCGCTGGCGGGCGATCTCGGCGCGGAGGATGGCGGCAGGGCGGGTCATGGGGCGACCTGCCGATATTGACGGGCCGCGAGTTTCGCGCCTTGGCCGAATTCGTCCGTCAAGAGCTTGGCGAGGCGAAGCGGCTTGTCGATGTGGTCAAGCGGACTGACCACGGCGTTGAAGCACATCATGCCGACGACGCGCGCCAACAGTTGAGAGGCGCGGGCCGCCGTTTCGGCGCTCTTGTCTTCCGCGCGCAAGGTCTCGACGAACGCGACGGCCAACGTCTTGCAAATGCGAAGCGTCATCGTTTCGTCAGCCGTCTTGGCGTCGCACGCTTTCATCGCCAAGGTGCGCTCGGCGTAATCGGTGAAGGCGGCCCAATCGTCGAAACTTTCAGCGCGCGTTTCGGTGACGTGCTCGGCGAGCCATTTGGCGAGCGGAGGGATGGCGTCAGGGCGGGTCATGCGAGTGCGGCCTCTCGAAGGAGAACCGCCGCGTGGCACCAGTCGGTTTTCCCCGGCTCCGGCAACGGGCACCAGCACGCGAGGTTTCGCCCTTTGAGCGGCTTGGCCCATTCGGACCCGATTGGGAGGTTTAAGGCGAACGCCTGGGTTGCGGCCTCAGCGTCCGGGATCAGACAGCCTCCAATCTTGTAGGGGTTTCCCCACTTCGACGGTCGCGCAACGTTGGTGGCGGGCAAGCCGTTGACCTCGCGACTCCAGGCTTGCAAATCGAAGCCCTTGCGACGGGAGAGCTGGAGGCGGACGGGGCGGATCATGGGCCGCACCGGAGGCTGTGGCTCATCGCGCCGGCGTCGCAGAGGCGGCAGACGGTTTCGCCGCCAGTGACGCGGGCCTCGTCGTCGAGGAGGTCGCGCCAGCCGGCGAACTCGTGCTCGCAGGGGCCGTCCGGGCAGGCGCAATAGCAGCCGCTGACACCGCTGAAATGGACGAATGCGGTCGCCGGGTCGCCGCGCATCATGGCGATCATCTCGGCGGCGGCCTTCGCCAAGGCTTCGTCGCGCGCTGCGCGGAGGGCGGCGAAATCGGGGCGGGTCATGCCTTCGCCCTCAAAGCTTTGCGCAAGCTTGAAAATGCGTTGCAGCCGAAGCGCCATTCGGTTTCGAGGCGCGCGGCGCATTCGACGCCGTTCTTGACGTAGGCGGCGCGCGCAAGCGCCCGATCGCCTTGCAAATCGGGCAAATTGCATCGGCCCCAGACGCGATCCGTAGATGCCCAGTAGAGGCAACTCCCGCAGATGTGGCGACCGTTCATGGCCGTCCTCCATCGTCCAGAACCGCGTCAACCATGCCCTCGTCGGCGACGGTATCGATCAGGCGGCGCACGAGGGCGTTGACGCTTAGGTTGCGTTTGGCGGCGTGGGGGCGAAGGGCGCGCAGGGCGTCGAGGGAGACGACGACGGCTTGACCGCCTTCGGTGGTCAGGCCTCGGGGCTCGGCGACGCGGACGCCTGCTTTGCGCGCGCCCGAACGCTCCAGCGCCGAGACGGTCTTGATCGCGATGCCGAGCTTGCGCGCGATCTCGCGCGTCGGGACGCCTTGCGCGCGAAGGCCGACGACGGCTTCGGTGCGGGAAGCATACCCAAGGGTTGGCTTTGCGGTCATGACGCCTCGCCCTGCGCCGCAAGCTGCGCGCGCCCGGCGGCGGTGATCTCGCCGAGTTCGCCGATCATGCCGGTGCGGAGAAGCTCCTCCATTGCGGCCTCGTATTTGTCCGGCTGAATTGGAGGCAACGTTGTTGTGTCTGCTTCCGCGATTGCTCGCAGCATCAGCGCGGCGTCGGGGGATAATAGTTCGTCAGGCATGGTAGCCATCCTCTTTCAAACCCAAACGAGCGTTGAACTGCTCAATGCTGTTCGCGTCTTCGGGCGCGAGCGGGTGAGCGCGGCCGAGATGGTTTAGGAGGCGCAGCAAGGCGGCGATCTCGCCTTGCGCCTTGCGCAAAGCCTCGGCGGCCCGGCTCCATTGCGCGTTGCTTGAGTTTTCCGACCCGATCAGAAGGTCGTTCTTGCTGCGCAGCATCGAAAGCTCGGCTGATTGCTCGCGGACGATTTTGTCAAACCTGTCGAGGCTCCCTTCCATCAAATCGACGCGGTCCACGCGCGCGATCAGCGCCCGCAACTTGCTGGCGTCAATCTGAAGCGCCGGGTTTTGCGGCGCGGTCGCCTCGACGATCTGGCGCAGCAGATCGGATTTGAGCGCGCTAAGTTCGCCGTTCGTCACGTCTGCTGTTCCCCTTAAGCCGCCGCGCGGTCTTCGTCGGCCGGCTCGCCTTGCGGCGCCTCCGCAACCTCCAGGCGCGGGCCGTCCGCCGTGTCAGGCAGGCGCTCCTCGGGAAGGTCGCCGGTGTCGAGATAAGCGAGGCTCCCGGCGGCGCGATGTGCGAGCTGGGCGCGCAAGCCGGCGGCGGACGCCTGGATCGCCATGGCGTTCGCGGCGAGTATCTCCGCGCCGTGCGCGCGCGCTTCGGCGATCGCGGCGTCGAGTTCGGTCTTCGCGGCGCTAAACGCCTCGTCGAGGGCGCGGAAGGCTTCCGACATCACAACGGCGAGATGCGAGAGACGATCGTTGACGCGCGCCTCGGCCTTCTTGTGCGCGGCCTCCAGTTCGGCCGCCAACGCTTCGTTGGCGACCTCGACG
>CAIZGR010000658.1 GCA_903932535.1 uncultured Hyphomicrobiales bacterium
GAGTTGTCGAGAACCCCGGATGCGCCAATAATCCTTCCGGCTATGCTTGCGTAACTTCGTTTTGGGGACCGCTTCTTTACACAGTTTACAATTTCTTCGATACAAACAACAACGGCGGTCGCGATAGCCGTTTGTTCGCGATCAAGTATAAGTCCGGCGCGCCAGACAGCCCGTTCCCTCCTACGCCGATTGCCGGCGCGAACGGGAATAATCAAAAGATGACAAACACTCTCCATCCGGGGCCGTACGGGCAGCTTTTGGAATGGCTTTATTTCATGCCGACATTCAATGCGATGGTGACATCGCTGCAAACCAACTTCTACTGAGGCTGTCGTGAGAGGAACCTTCGTCTATAGGGAAGGCTCGCTTGTCCCGAAGCATCTCGCCGCGCCGCTCCATCCGCGCGGCGAGCGGGCGCGCGACCTGCCGTGTCCGATGCTCATCCGCGACCATCAGGACCCTGTCCGGTCGATGGCGGACGGCAAATTGTACGACAGCAAGAGCGAGATGCGGCGCGCCTACCGACAGCTCGGCTTCGAAGAACTGGGCAGCGATGCGCCGACGACCGTTGCGCCCCCTCCGGAGCCGGACCCGAGTGGCGACGTGATCCAGGCCTATTGCAAGGTCCGCGACGGCTACAAGCCGCCCCCGCTCGAAACCGCCCGCGTGGATGAGCACGGATACGACGTGCTCCCCGGCGAGGCGATCGGAGACGCATAGCCGCTCGCCGCGGCACAACCGAGAAAGCCTCATGGAAGACATCGACGAAGCCCTTATCGAGGGCGGCGACAGCGCCGCCGCGACTCCGGTTGAGCCGCCCGATACCGTCGCCGAGGCCGTCGCCGCGGCTGTTCGAAAAGCCCAGGGAGAACCCGCGCCGGAGCCGGCGGCGAAGGCCGAAAGCGAAGGCGAGCCGAAGACCGCGCGGGCGGACGGACGCGATGCGCAGGGCCGCTTCGCGCCCAAGGAACCGGCGACGCCGGAGCCGGTTCAGACGGCTTCGCAGCCGCAGCAACAGGCCTCCTCATTCGCCCCTCCGCCCGGATGGTCTGCGCAGGCCAAGGCCGCGTTCGGTCAGCTTCCGGCCGAAGTCCAGGCGGCCGTCGCGCAGCGCGAAGACGAGGTCAACCGCGGTTTTCAGGTTTTGCAGAATTATAAGGGGCTCGAACAGTTCAACGACTTCGTGCGGGGCGCGAACACGACGCATGCCCAGGTTATGGAGCGGGCGATCGGCTGGGAACGCGCCTTGATCGCAGACCCGGTCGGAACGGCCCTCCACGCCGCTGCGCAGCGCGGCGTCACGCCTCAGATGCTTGTGCAGGCGATCACAAATCCGGCCTACGCTCAACAGCTTCGGGCGCACATGGCGCGGCAGGGCGCTCCGCAGCCGCAGCCGCAGCAACAGCGCCCGGCGCTGTCGATCGAAGAGGTCCGCCGGGCCGCCCGCGAGGAAGCCGAGCGCGCGCACACCGAGCGACAGATCAATTCCGACATATCGGCGTTTTTTGCCGACCCGAAATATCCGCACGCCGCGGGGCTCGAGGAGGACATGGCGTTCTTTATCGAGCACGGCCGCGCGGCGGACCTCCCGAGCGCCTATCAGATGGCGCTTCTCCATCATCCCGAACTCGCGCAACCGGGGCCGTCAACCGCA
>CAIZGR010000659.1 GCA_903932535.1 uncultured Hyphomicrobiales bacterium
GCGCCGGGCGCTGCGCTGCCGAAGACCTCGCCGGCGAGCCCGGCCGCCGCGCTGGTGATTCCGCCCGAGGTCACGTCCAGCCCTGCGGGCGGTCCTCCGTTGGAAAGCCTCGATCGCGCGCTCGCCGTCGCCGATGCGCTCGACGAGGCAATAAATGGCGGGTGGGCGCCGCGGCGCGGCGGTTCGGAGCATCCCGGCTTTCTCGTGATCGACACCGAAACCAACGGCCTGGTCGATCCGCGGCTGGCCGCTATTTCCATGATCTTCGTCGACGCCGATCTGCGCGAGACGTGCGAGATCACCCGCCTTGTGCGTCCAGACGGGTGGACGCTGTCGCTCGAGGCGGCCAAGGTGAACGGCCTGACCATGGAGCGACTCGAGACGAGCGGCTGCGCCGTGATCGAGCCGCTCATTATCTTCGAGGTCGCGCTCGCCATGGGGCGCACGATAATCGCCCATAATGCGGAGTTCGACTTGCGCGTGATGCGCGGCGAGTTGCGGCGCGCCAAACGCGGATCGACCATGACGCCGTGGCGCAGCATCTGCACGATGCTCGGCAGCCGACGCCTGCTGGGCGTCGGCGCGCTCGGCGCCGCCCTGCTTCAAGCGACCGGGCGAGTCTTGGAGAACGCGCACGACGCGTCGGCCGACGCGCGGGCGTGTTTGGAATTGTTGCGCGCGTTGAAGCGGACGAACGGCTTCGATCTCTCGGCCGAAACCAAGATCATCGAGGCGGCGCCGTGACCTCTCCCGTCGATCTCTGCAACCTCGCGCTGGACCAGATCGGGGCGGCGCAGCAGCAAATCACGAGCATAAACCCGCCCGCGCCGCGGGGCGCGCTCGCCGCGCAAGTCGCGGCGCGCACTTATCAGACGCAGATGGACGCGTTGTTTCGCAGCGCGCACTGGAACAGCGCCCGGTTCCAGACCGGCGCGCAGGGAAGCGCCAATCCGCCGAGCTTGACGCTGCTCAAGGCGGCGTGGGGCACGCCCGAGAACCCTTCGGGCCTGCTGCCGCAGCCGCCGACGGGGTGGCAATATGAATATGCGCTGCCGCCCGACTGCCTGAAAGTCCGATTCGTGTTCCCGGCGCCGCTGCCGCAGAACTACGGGTCGGTCCCGATCATGACCAATGTGGGTGCGACGACGCCGCCGATTATCCAGCCAGGCTGGAAATTCACGCCGGCGATCGACACGGATGCGAACGGCAATCAGGTCAAGGTCATCCTGACCAACGCCTGCCAGGCGCAGGCCGTCTACACCGCGCGCGTCCCCAATCCCGATATGTGGGACCCGATGCTTCAGAACGCGGCGATCTCGACGCTCGCTGCGTGGTTCGTCAATCCTTTGAACAGGAACGCCGAACTGCTCAAAGAGCGGATTCAGGTCGCGGTCGGCCTCATCATGCAGGCGCGGGTCAGCGACGGCGACGAGGGCGTCATGTCGATGGACCATCTGCCGGACTGGATGCGCGTGCGCGGCGCCGGCGGCTGGGCCGGCTTCGGCACGGACATGGGCGTCGACGGCCAGTTCTACGCCGGCTGGGATGCGATCGGCATGCCCGACGGGATTTCCTACTAGACATGACCCAGTCGGTCCTGAAGCCGGCCGTCGCGACCGCGGGCGAACTCTCGCCGAGCATGTGGGGCCATGTCGAAATGCCCAAGTGGAAGCTGGGCGCGTCGGTCGCGCGCAATGGCTTCATCAACTACCGCGGGGGCTTCAGCAGCCGCGCCGGGACGGCCTACACGATCAAGGCGCGTCAAGCCTGCTCGGCCGATTCCACGCCGCCCAAGATCATCCGCTTTCAGTTCAATATTTTGCAGTCCTACATCCTCGAGTTCGGCGACGGCTACATGCGCGTGATCGCGAACGGCGCGGCTGTGACCGAGGCTCCGCTGGCGATCTCGGCCGCGACCAACGGCGATCCGTGCATCATCACCGTGGCGGGCAATCCTTGGGTGGTCGGGGACTGGATTTACGTGGCCGACGTCGCCGGCATGACCCAGATCAACCAGGCGACCTATATCGTCGGGGCAGCCGCGGGCGGGGTCCTGACGCTGCTCGATCTGTTCGACAACCCTGTGAACGCCGTCAACTGGGGCGCCTATGTCTCCGGCGGCACGGCCGCGCGCATCTACACCAACCTGAATTCTCCCTACGCGGCGGAGGACCTGCCGTATCTCAAGGTGGTGCAGTCGGCGGACGTCATGTCCCTGTGCTGCGTCAACCAGCAGAC
>CAIZGR010000660.1 GCA_903932535.1 uncultured Hyphomicrobiales bacterium
ACCGGCGCGCCGTCGGCCGTCTCGGTCGTCGCCAAGGTCCAGCAGTCGGCCGACGGCTCGACCAACTGGACGGACTACACCGACAACTACGGCGTCGGCTCGGTCACGGTCGCCGCCGCCTCGACCGAGGGCAACCAGAACATCATCCTGCAGGGCGCGCAGGCCTACATCCGCCTCGTCGTGACGCCGACGCTGACGGGCGGCACGACGCCGGCCATCCCGCTCGCCGCCGCGATCGTGCTCGGCGGCACGTCCGAACTTCCGGCAGTCTGAGGATCCTCCCCATGGCCGAACTCACCCTCGTCCGATTCCTGAAGTCCGATCGCGGGCCGCAGGGCAATTATAATCCCGGCGACCTCGCCGGCTTCGACCCCGCCGTCGCCAGGAAACTCGTCGCCCAGGGCTTCGCCGAACTCGCCGACGTCGGCAAGGGCGCCGGAAAGGTCGACCCGCAGGCCATCGCGCATCTGCGCGAGGGCTGGGAAGACGAGACCGACCCGGCCTGGCAGGCGCGCGCCAAGTCGGTCGAAGCCGCCAAAGCGTCGCAGGCGGAACGCGGCGCGGCGCGGCGCGCATGATCCTCGGCTGGCCCGAGGTCCAGAAGGCGCCGTCGGACGTCCTGACGGTCGCCTGCGACTGGACCCCGTTCCTCGCCCTCACCCGGGGCGCAACGGCGATCGCGGCCCACTCGGTCGCGGTCGACGCCGAAATTCTCGGCGGCTCGGGCGCGGGCGACTTCGACCTCGTCACCGTCGGCTTCGCCGGCGTGGGCGCGGCCGATGCGGGCGTCGCCGGGCTCGTCCACTCCGTCACGCTCACGGGCGGCCTGCTCAACGCCTATTCGCTGGTGGCGCTGACGGCGACCTTCAACGACAGCTCGTCGCTCACCCGCGCGTTTCAGGTCAATGTCCGATGACCGCATTCCTCGCGCTCGCCTCGGCGAGCTTCGCCGCGCTCGACACGACCTTCGGCGAGCCGCTGACCATCACGCCGCAGATGATGGAGGAATTCGTCGCGACCGGCCCGGACCCCGAGAAACCGGCGTTCACGGCGATGGGGATTCTCGACTTCTCGACCGTCATCGTCGTCGCCGCCGGGGAGCAAACAGCCGGGCGGTCGCAACTCCAGGCGACGTTGCCGATGGCGGAATTCGCATTCACCGCGTTCGGACCCGGCAAGCCCTTGCCTGTGGCCGGCTGGCGACTCGACGCGACGGCCAATCCTCTCCGGCCGCCGCCGACGGCGTTCATGATCCGCAGCCGCCTGCCCGACGGCGACGACGGCCGCGTGCGGTTCCAGCTGGTGGCGCTCACGTCATGACCGGCATCGCCGCCTTCGCCCTCGGCTTCTCGGCCGCCCGTTCGGTCAAGGGCCAGACCTGGGCGGGCGACAACGTCCTGCTCGAACCGAACAATCCGGTAACGGTCACGGCGCCGCTGATCTGCGTCTACGCCGGCCGGGGCCGGTCCGAGGTCCGCGACAAGGCGCTCGACTTCGCCGGCGACGCCCGCCTGCGCTTCGAGGTGTTTTTGCCGCCGACCTTCACCGACGCCGGCGTCACGTTCAACAACGAGGCGTCACACTCGCTGGTCTTCGCCCTGATCTGGCGGCAGATTCTCGGCGCGCTGACCGTCCAGCAGTCGCCGTGGGCCAACGTCTTTCGCGAGGTTCTCATTCGCACGCACACGCTCGAATGCGAGCGCGACCTGTTCGAGCCGGCGCCGGGCCAGAAAATCCCGGTCGCGGTCTATGAGCTCTGGGGCGAGACGGTCGCCGACCCGCCGATCGGCGCGCCCGCTTCCGGCGTCTGGTCAGACTTCCTCGCCGCGATGGAGGGCGACACCCCCGAGCTCGCCGGGCTCGCGAGCCTGTTCGCGGCGCAGATCCTCGGCGCGGGCGGCGCGCTGCCCGACTGGCAGGTGGCGATGGGGCTGCTCGGCATGACCAATGC
>CAIZGR010000661.1 GCA_903932535.1 uncultured Hyphomicrobiales bacterium
CGCCGATGTAGAGCGTCGCCAAACCGTCAAAGTGCTCGAAAACGTCAGCGCGCAGGTTGGCGCAGTTTTCGATGGTGATTCCTGAAACGTCCATGTCGGCGGCCCCCATCGTGCTTCGATAGGCTATCGTATAAAGCCGGGCTTTATAAAGGTCAAGAGGGGCTTTACGGTCTAAAGCGATTTTTCCATGCAAAATCGTCGTTCGCGCCACATGCGCGCCCAGAGGTCGCTAGGACTTGTCCGACGTTTTCGGGCGGCGCATCACTTTGAGAAGCGCGCCTGTCACCCGGGCTTCCGAACGAAGAGACTGCATAGAATCCTCGGCGCCATCGGCCTTGCGCCGTATGGTCTCAAGCAGGAGGTCTACAAACTGATTAGCGGTTTCCTCGTCGGCGCGCTCCACGAGGTAGCGAACGGTCGCGCGACCGATGGCCTCCGCTTCTTCGGCGGTCATCTCGCGGGATAGCCCGTTGTCGACGGTTGGGCTGGCCTCGGTCGCTATTTCGACCTGGCTATCGTCCGTCAAGCGAGAGATCGGTATGCCGAGCGCCTTGGCGACGGCGCGGACATTGGCCGAAGTTGGCTCTGCCCGGCCATTTTCCCATTGCGAGATCGCCTGCCCAGTCACACCGATGAGTTTGCCGAGCTTTCCTTGCGAAAGCCGTGCCGCGTCGCGCACAAGCCGGATTCTGCTGCCAATAGCCATAGCACGAGGGTAAAGGGCAGCTTGTGGTTGAGCGAGTGAAGCCGCGATTGCTGAAACGAAAGCAGTGCTTGACACAGGCTAAAGCCCCGCTTAATGATGGCGTATGACGCAGAACGCTGAGATCGACCCCGCGCTTCAGAGCGCCATTAACAAGGCCGGTTCGCAGCGTGCGCTGGCGGATGCGTTGAAGATTACTCCGCAGGCTCTTTCTCAATGGAATCGTGTCCCGGTTGGCCGTGTTCTCGACGTCGAGAAGGCGACCGGGATTCCGCGTCACGAATTGAGGCCCGATTTTTATCCTGTTGAGCCCAGCGAGGATGCGCGTAACTGATTTGGTCTGTTTTCTGCGGGCGTAGGGGTACGCATATTTGTTTGATGGACGCGCGCTCGTAAGCCGCGCCATCGGGGATGCTTCTTAGGGGTTTCCAATGATGACTTACGTTCTCGTCGTATTGGCCGCATGGGTCGGGCTCAATGCGATCTGCGTCGCCGGGCTGTGGCTTCGGGGAAAGGCGTTCCCTGACGACGCGAACGAGGCTCACGACAGCTATTGATTTACGCGCCGCCTCACGCCCTGCACGGCGTCTGGCGGCGATCTGGTGCATCACGCGAAAGGCCGCGTGTCCGAGGGGTTTGAACGTGTCTCCCATGCCGGCAGTTGAGCATGGGAGTTATGGCAGATGGAGCCGAAAAATCCGGCAAACGATACGCGGAGTAGCGACGTGCTGACTGCTTTGGGGATAGCCGAACGAATGGTCTCGACCGAGATGATCAAGCGCGGCGTCAAGCGTCCAGAAGCGGAACGGATCGTCGCGCGTCAGGCTGGCATATCGCCGAGTTCAATTGAGAATATGCGCCGGGGACGCATTAAGGACGATGAGAAACTTCGGTCTAAAATCAAGCGAGCCTTCGCCGCGTTCCTCGAAAGACAAATCGCCGGTCTCGAACACGAGCTTGCTCTCGCTCGCGCGGCACAGCGTGAATGTGACTTTTCATCGGCTGAGGCTGCGATTGCAGCGGCTCGCGCGGCGCTCGCCGAAAGACTGACCTGATTCCCCAGGCGTAGTTGGCCTGCGTTTTGGGGTGTGTGCCCGCGTCCGACCGCCCGTCTGACGCGGGCATTTCCAACAAGAGGATCAAATGGCGAGAAAACCGAAAGCACCCGACAAAAGCGCGCCAGACGCCGAGGTCGAGACGCCCCTTCCCGAAGGGTTACGCGCCGAAGACATGAAGGTTCCCGAGGATTTCGAGTTCGAGGGCAAGACGCTTTCCGGCGACATCCGCGACATGATCCTGATGCACCTGCGCGACATGAAGGTTCCGTGGGCGATGCTCAACGAGCAGGAGCAGGGCGACAAGATTTACGCCGCCACCGAGGCCGGACAGCGCACAGTGCGGCTGTGCCTGCAAACGCTGGCCAAGAACAAGTTTCCGGCCGTCTCCGTGACCGTCGGCGCCTACAAGGTCGACAAGGCGCTGGAGATCAAGCTGGGCGCGGCGCCGAGCGTGCTCAACATCACCACGATGGCCGAGCACGGCAACGGCGCGGCGCTGCTGATCCTGGCCGAGCCGCAGGACTATTTCGGCGAGCGCGCGCCCGCGAAGCCGCAAAAAGACCAGCCCGACTTGCCGATGGGCAACGATGAGGACGCGGACGGGCAAGACCCCGAAGACGGGGAAGACTGATGAGCTACAAATGCGTCTGCGCCGTCGATCCCGGCCTGACCGGCGCGGTCGCATTTTATTTTCCCGCCACCGACAACGTGTCGGCTTTCGACATGCCGGTGGCGGGCGGCAACGTCGATTGCTCGACCTTCAACGCGATGCTTGAGCAGTGGCGTCCTGACGTTTCCTGCGTCGAGCAGGTGGCCTCGCGCCCCGGCCAAGGCGTCTCGTCCATGTTCAAGTTCGGCTGCGGCTACGGGATGGTGCAGGGCGTGATCCAAGCGCGTTCGATCCCCCTGCATCTCGTGACGCCGCAGCGGTGGAAGAAACACTTCCGGCTCGACTCCGACAAGGAAAAGTCGCGCGCTCTGGCACTGCGCTTCTGGCCGGCGCGCTCCGACCTGTTCGGACGCAAGAAGGACAACGGGCGGGCCGAAGCCGCGTTGCTCGCCAAATTCGCCGCCCAGATGATCGCGTAGGGACGCCATGCAGAACACGTCGCACGCCGTCATGTCGCAGCGCCACGAAGCGCCGGACTCGCTCGACTTTTTCCCAACTCCTTGCTGGGCCACACGCGCGCTCTGCGAATGGTTGAAAGCGCGCAACGAGCCGCTGCATCTCGCAACAGTGTGGGAGCCGGCGTGCGGGCAGGGCGACATGTCGAGGCCGCTGACCGAGTATTTCAGTCAAACCTATTCGTCAGACGTCCACGACTACGGGTTTGGCTCGGTGCTCGACTTCCTCTGGATGGGCGCTTCGCCGACAGTCGCGGACTGGATCATAACCAACCCGCCATTTGTCGCCGCCGAGCAGTTCGCCAAGCGCGCGATCTCCGAGGCGCGCGAGGGTGTGGCGCTATTGGTCCGCACCAACTTCCTTGAAAGCGCCAATCGCTACAAGGGGCTGTTCCAGAAGACGCCGCCCAGCGACATTCTTCAGTTCGTCGAGCGCGTGCCGATGTTCAAGGGCAGGCTTGATCGCCACGGCTCGACGGCGACGGCCTATTGCTGGCTGGTCTGGCGCAAAGGCGCGGAAACCGGGACAAAATTCCATTGGATAGCCCCTTGTCGCAAGCGCCTAGAGCGCGACGGCGACTATCCAAGCGAGGCCCAGCAGACAGAAGTTCGCCGCAACGTGACGCTCCCCCGCGTCCAACTCGGACAAGGAAAACAGCCATGATCGACCTCAAGGCGGAAGCCTGCATCCCGATCAATCTCTACGAGATCGCCACGATCGTCTTCGAGACGTTCAGCGGGCTGCGGCGGCCGGACGGTTTGGAGCCGAAGGAAGCGATGGATCTGCTTCTTGAGAACCCAAAAACCAAGGCGGTAGGCATCGCCTCGATGATCGCGGCGCAACGGATTGGGGCGTACATGAGCACGTCCTGCCAAACGACCGCCGAATTGATCAAGATCGGATTGCTCTGATGACCCAGCCCGTCAGCCTCGCCCAGCAAGCCTCCGCCGTTCTTCGCATAGCGCGCCTCGACGCGATCAAGGTCACGCGAGCGCGCGAGTCCGAGGCCAAGCTGTTGCTCGAACACTTGCAAGCCGCAGCGGCGACGCTGGGCAATCTCGCGAAGAAGGAGCCAAACAAATGAAGGGGATGCTCACACTCTGCGCTGTCCTGGCGTTCACAGGCCCTTCATGCGCCCACGATTTCTGGTCCAACGGCGATCCTGTGCCGCCTTGGGTCAAGTCAAGCTGCTGCGGGCCACAGGACGTGCATCACCTGCGCGCCGGCGCCGTCCACGTCGAAGCCGACGGCTATCACATCGACGGGCTGACGACCATCGTGCCAATCTCTCGCGCGCTCCCATCGCCGGACGGCTCCTATTGGGCGTTCTGGAGCCCTATCGCAGAGCCAGAGCCGGTCATTTTCTGCTTCTTCGCGCCTTTGAACGGCACATGAGCATATTCACGCACCACCCCGATCTGGGCTGCGACCTCTGCGCCGCAGTCAAGCCGCTCTCGGTCGCCCTGCTGCGCGAGCCGTGGTCCGAGGCGCGCGTGACGATCCGAGCGTGCTCAGCGTGCTCTGCGCGCGCTTGGCGCACCATTGACCAGCCGGCGCCGGTCGAGGTTGTCGTGCCGAAGGATGCGCCTGCCGGGCCCGTCACCGCCCTCTCTAAGTTTGCAGAGGGGCGGGCGTGAGTTTCAAGGTGACGATAGACCGCCTGCGTACGCTTGGCGTCCCTGACGCCGCTATCCCCGGCGTCATGGAAATGATCGACGAGCGCGAAGCCGAGGCGCGTCGTCCTCGCACAAACACCGAGCGTAGCCGCGTGCATCGCGAGGTTAAGCGCAACGAAAACGCAACGAAATCGTTGCAAGAGCGTTCCGAAATCGTTTCATCCCCGTTGCCAGAGCGTTGCGCCGACGTTGCACCGGCGTTGCCAGACCCCGCTCCTCTTGCGCGCGTGTTCTCCATTGGGGAAGTTAGTAATATACCCCCTGAGAAAGCTACGCTTTCCACCCCCAAGGGGGGGAAACAAAAATCCGACCGGGGAACTCGACTGTCGGACGACTGGCGGCCCGACGACGAAGGCCGCGCCCTAGCCGTCAGCCTCCTCGGATCAAACGCCGCCGCTCACGCAGAACTTGCAATTTTCCGCGACTATTGGCGCGCAAAGCCCGGCGCTGCTGGCCGAAAGACCGATTGGGACATGACTTGGCGAAATTGGGTCCGCAAGGCCGCCCAGCGGTTGCAGGCCCGCGCGCCGCCCTTCGGAACCCGCAACGGAAAACCGTCGATTCAGGATTTCGCAAAGGCCGACTATGACCGACTCCACAAGCCTGATTTGCCCGATTTCGGAGACAGCCCTGGCGGGCTTCGTTCGCTTCCTCGTGGGTAGTTGGCGACATGGCGACGCCGAGGACGGCGAGGTCGTGGCGCGGGGTTTGAAGGCTCTGCTGAGCATTTACCCCGAGTGGGTGGTCGCCGCCGTGTGCGACCCGCGCAGCGGTCTGCCGGTCACTTCGAAATTCATGCCGACGCTGTACGAGGTTCGTTCGGCCTGTGAGGCGAAGATGTTGCCGCTGCGACGCGCCGCGGAACGCAAGGCTCGCGAGCGCGAAGCCGCCGCCGATCAACGTGCGCCGATCTCCGAAGAGGAGGCTCAACGCCGTCGCGACTTCATCGCCAACTGGCGTATGGCGAATTGCATCGCCGACGATGACGAGGGCGGCGGATTCCCGTCGCTCGGCGGCATGGATGTTCGCCGCGCGAAGGGCGCGCAGCGCGAGTTGATGGGCGACGCACTCGACGCTCAGGTCGCGCGCTTGTCGGCGAAATTCCGCGCCACGCCTTGCGAACCGTTGTCGTTTCGCAAGCCTAAGCCGCCCCCACTGGAACCGTGGGACGGCCCCAACGAGCGCGGCGTCGAGGCGCTGCGCGAGATGGATCGCGGATGACACACGATTCGCCAAGCCGGTTAAGAGGCGCGAGAGGGAACTCATGGCCCTCGGGAGAGAAAATATCGCCGGCAGGCCGGGATGCGGCATTACCCACCGCAGGCCCGGCCAGTTTCAGAACAGCGGATCCAGCCCATTGTCGATCGCCGCACAGGCCAGCCCGAACCGGAGCCATGAGGTTTCTTCGATGGTTGCGTGTTCGGGCTTCTGTCCTCGCCGCGATCCGCGCTCCATGTCCGCAATGACGGACACGGAGAAGCCGGTCAGTTCGGCGAGGTCGGCGATGGTCAAGCCCTTTGATTTTCGCCACGCCCTCGCTTTCTCGTGACGGGCCGGTTCCTCAGTAGTCATCGTCAATTGCTTCGTCGCACTCGTATTGCGAGTCCGTCAGCACTTCGGGCCGATAGTGCGATAGCTTCTCGCGCTCGCATTTGTCGCAGGTGTAGCAGAGGAAAATCCCCCGCGCGTCGTGTTGGGCTTCGGGCCATTCGCCGGAGCCGCAGGGGCATTCTCGCAAGCGTGCCATCGTTTCTCTCCGTTCGGTCAGGACATCTTCACGAAGTCGCCGGGCGCGTATTTGCGCTCGTCGTTGGGCGTGATTTTCGTCACGAGGGGTGCGTAAGTGTCCATCTGGAAATCCATCGCCTCCGGTGTCGAAAGGACGTTGAATTTGGCGAGAGCGCTCGCACACGCGACGGCTTCGTCAGTGGCCTCAATGGTCATCTCGAAGCCGAGTGTCTGTTCGATGTAAACCCTGAATTTCATATGGTCGTTCCTCTTTCGGCATGGTCGCCGTATATGCGTCCCGCGCGAGGCGAGGCGCATAGGCTGCGATCAGAGTTTGGGCAGGAAGTGCGCGCTGATCTTGTGGGCGCGGTCAACGACGTCGGGAGAGAACATCGTGGGGAATGTGACGGCGACGGCGGACCACGCGCAGTCTTCCTCGAACCAGTTCTCCGACTGGCTCCACTTCTTCGCGTAGGCGCGCCACGCGGCGGGGATGGCGGGGAGCATTTCGTCGGTGACGAAAATACCGCCGTGGGACGCCGTCTCGACGCTGTAAACCCCGGCGCCGATCATCTGCGCGTTCTGCGCGTGGCCCCAAGGCGTGTTGGTGATGGTGGTCATGTGCGTGATCCTTTGAGAGAGGGAGGGGAGGGGCGCGGGGCCCCTCGTTGGTTCAGGCTTCGCCGCATCCGGCGGAGACGTAGGCCGCGACGGCGGCGCTATCGTCAATCGCAGGCGCGGCGACATACTGCGGCTCGCCGTAGGTCTTCGCGAACACGCGGGGCTTGGTGAAGCGCATGGCGTTGTTGAAAGCGCGGATAGCGCCTTCCTCAGTCTCGTAGCGCAGGGCGCGCTTGATTTCGGAAGTCCAAGTGGTGCCGCGCAGCCAATAGTCGGAACCGGAAGTCTTGTGAGTGACCTTGACGATGAACATGGGAGCGATCCTCGGTTCTCGCGGCCCCTATTGGCCGGCACAATGAGGAATAAGCTAATTTAGCAGTATGTCAATACGCAGTGGGCTAGATTAGCAGATTTATTTTCATGAAAGATTGAAATAGGCGCCGCCGCCAAAAGCGCGCAGGCTCACGGATCGCTTAAGAGCGTCGCTGGCGGGCATGGTCACGAGGATGAGCGATGGCAGGGGCAGGCAAGCTACAGCCCAGCCACGCCCTGCGGCTCGGCGGGCGAGACGCCATTGCAATGCGGCGTAAGGCGCGTGTCGATCACCACGCCGTCGGCGTCCACCCATTCGATCCACGGAAAGCCGCGACCGAGCTGGTCGTGCCGCGTAATGCGCAGCACGCCGCATTTCTTGCACGCGCGGACGGTCTCATACACTGACGGGCGCTCTGGCGAGCACCAGCGATGGCGATTCATCAGAATGGCTCGCCAGCCAAACCGCAAAAGCCCACAGCCTCGTCGTGCGCCACCGACAAGCCTGTGCCGCGACGCGTGAACCTCGGCGCCTTGAACGCCTCCTCGACGAAGCGGCCGTGCCAGCGCCAGGCCGAGCACTTATCGCCGATGCAAAGGGTTTGGTGCGTCGCCACGCCGCTTGGAGGCAGGCGATTGCCGCCCAGTGACAACCGCACATGCGGGCACCAGGTGCGAGCGGCTTGGGCGAGGGTGAGTTTCATGGCTGGGCTCCTTCGACGGCTTCATGGATCACTTCGGTATCCGTTATTGAGTGTGTGGCGTCCCAATGCCGAATGCGATGACAATTAGAACAAAGCACTATGCATTTCGCCATTTCACGCTTTGCCTGACCGATGCTCTTCGCAAAAGAAAGATTAAGTTCCTTATCGTCGCCCATATGGTGAAATTCCAAAGCGGAATGATGAACGCAATAACCACAATCAAAGCAGCGCACCTTGAGTTTATGAGCCCGAAGCATCGCGTTGATGTTCGCGTGCATTAGACGGGCGCGCTCGTTCTGTTTCGTTCTCATGGATGGCGAGAGCTTCCACCACTCTCTCCGCCATGCTCGTGCCGCCTCTGGGTCTTTATGAGGCATCGACCGGATCATAGGTTGCGCGGAATATATCATCTCGGCAGGGGTACAATTCGCCCTTCACGCCCTTGATGATCCAGTCGTCGGGGCACACGATATGGCCACCTTCGAGGGTGTCGATCCAGCCGTGATGGTGCATCGTCTTGGTGCAATGCTGGCAGGCGCGGGTGCCCGAATCGTCGGGGTTGCGGTAATAACGGACGATGTCTCCTTCCCATTCTTTCGCTTTGCGCTCTTCTGGCGGAAATCGGCGCATCTCGCCATTCTCGAACCCGTCATGCGTCTCGCTATAATCAAGCGGATGATCGCCGTTTTTGAACCATCTCGACACCTCGATCACGACGGGTTTCTTGCGAAATTGAGCCATTACGTTCTCCTGCTTTGGGGATGATCGGGTCCGTAGGTCGCCAGCACGCTCGTCGCCACCACCTGCGCTAAAGCCGCACGCAACGCAGCCACAGAGCACGTCTCCAAGCCCGCCACGTCGATGTTGTACGCAGCCTCACGCGCCACACGGCGATATGCAGGCGGCAACGCATCGAACTGCGCCATCAGCTCGTCGAGATACCGCGTGTTCACGGACGCGGCGACCCCAGCGCCGCGATTGCCTTGCGAGTTCATTGCAGTCGCTTCTCCATCGCTGCAGTCTCAAGCAACCTACGCACCTCATCGGTTGTCAACTCCACCGGGATTTCTATGAACCGGCGAAACGGGTGATGCTGGCGAAAGGTTATCATTTCCGTGCGCACGGTGTCTTGCGCGGCATCGTACTGCGAGACCGCTTGGATTGGCTGCTTGCGGGATGATTTCATATCGACTCACACATCGTCAGGTTTCCTTGCTCTCGCTTCCGAGCGCCGCCAAGCCCGTTCGATAAACCGCTTTCGAGCCGCCTCCCACGAGAACCCATCAGGCGTGTGTCGGCGGATCGTGCTCACGTCCACACCACCAAACCGCGCCGCCTCTGTCCATGTCATCGCGCCGCGCAAATACCAGCGCATCGCACGCTCAAACCGAGCCTTGTCCACACATCGCTTCAATGCCCGGTCAACCGTGCAATATAATGAGCGCCAACGTGGGCAATAACCCAGCCCGAAAGTCAATGTTTCCCCAGCAATCTGTATAGGAAAACCCTCGCGCGCGGCTTACATCCACTGCGCTATCCCATTATCACCACCAAACCGCCATCTCAGGACACGCACGTCATGGCCCGCAAACCCAGCCCAAAGCCAAAACACGTCGCCCATTCCCGCCCAGCGAAGCCTAAATCCGACAGGCCGCTCTCAGCCTCCCACACGCCGCTGGAAGAACTCGACAAACTCCGTGCGACATTCCAATCCGCCGTCGCGCCATACGTCCCCGAGAAGCTACCTTCCAAACCACGGAACTCGTACAATTCAGACATCTGCGAGATCGTAATCGCCAAAGCAGAACTCGGACACACACTCGGAGCAACATGCGCCTTCATCGGATGCTCAAGAACAAGCCTGCACGATTGGGCGGCTTCTCACCCCGAACTCGCGAATGCGGTCGCGCGCGCGAAAATCATCCGCCAGCAGTTCTACGAAGGCCACTTGATCGACATCGCCAGGCGCGGTGGCGACAGCACGAGGATGAGCGCGATCAAGCTGGCGCTCCTGAACGTGGCCGGCGAGGACTGGAAAGAGCGGCTCACGGCCGAGCACAACGTGACGTTCAACCTCGGCGACCTGATCAAGCAGTCGATGCAGCTCGAAGCCAAAACGATCGAGGGACAGGTGATTGAGCCGAGCAAGTCTGATGATGGCGAGACACTGGACTAGGCCCTAAAGTCCATCTCAACATCTAGTGGGTCGGTCGCTCGGTCCGGCCTCGACGCGATCCGGTCCCCCACCCCTTCGATCCATGCGCCCAGCGATCCATATGGGCGACTTGGGGGGTCGGGGCGGCGCCCGCCCCGCCCGCGATATGGACACCCCCCGTATCTGCGTGATATTTTTTCAGGGGATTTTTGGAGGATGCGATGGGTGTGAAGAGGTTTGAGACGCACGGAAATAGCACTCGCGGTGTTTTGAGGTTTGTGACTGCGCACGATTTAAATTCGCATGGGTGGCTGCATCGTTATTGCGAGTGTGAGCAATGTCGCGCCATCGAGAGTCCGATGCTGACGGCCGAGCAGATTGCTCGCACCGCTTAAGTTGCGAATGGATCACCGGATATTCTGCCGCGCGCGCCGGAGTAAATTCTCCACCCCTATGCTAAATTTTTTCAGGGAATTTTTCAGGAGGTTGATATGCGCGACGGCACGACGGTCCTGTGCATAGGCGGGCCGGCAGACGGTCGGCGTGTTCCGTACACGCAGGCGACGATGATATGGGGGGAGCCGCGCGTGTCGGAGTTCCCTACGGGGTTGGATTGGCCGCGTCAGGGGTTGGAGATGACGACGTTGCGAGCGATTTATCGGCACGCGACGTTGACGATGCAGCGCGAGAATGGCCGGGTGGAGGCGTTTGATTTTTACCTGATCGACGGGCTGCAGCGCGACGACGTGCTCTATGCGCTGACGCAGGGCTATCGGAGGACCGCGTGAGCGACATCCCGCACGGATACCCGACGATGGACGATTGGTTCGCGCGGATAGGACCGCAGGCGCGGCGCGAATTTGTCGCGGCGGGGCTTCGGCTGGCTGCGCGATACGATTCGGTGGACGCAAACGGAGAACCCCACGAGCGGTTTTCCGGCATTTGGGGCGGCGGTCCTGTCGTTAAAATCAGCCCCGCGCCGATCCAATTTTTTGTCGGCCAGCATCTGTCGGGGCGGACGGCTTACCTTCGTGTGGTCGATCTTGGCGACGTGATCCCTGGCTTGGATGACGCTGGCAACATGTTCGAGGCTTACACGACGTTATTCAGCATTGACGGTGGCTTGTGGGGCGAGATCGTTGTTGATCGGGCGCTGTGCGAGCGGAGCGGCAATCCCGAGAATTATCGCGGGCTGGAGATGTTCAAGCGGCTAGCTGACGCGGGGCTCGACGTGACGTCGCTGCGCTCGCGGGATGGAAGCACGCTGTGATCTGGCTCGCGCTGGTCCCGGTGTTTGTGGCCGGCTTTTGGTGGGGCTGGCGGTCTGCGTTTGCGGAGTTGCGGTCTGCTCGCGATTACGAGGCGAAGGCTTTGGTGCTGGCTTGGGCGGAGAGCGGCGGATTTGCTGCGACACATGGGGCCGGAGGGTCGCCTGACGCGATTGCGGACGATTTCATAAAATATACGTGGAAGTGCGGCTGGAAGCTGGTGAGGTTGTGATGAGCTAGATGAGAAGGCGCGTGGCTATCGCGATAGGCCGACGCTTCCGCGATCCCAAGGCCGCGCCGAATGACGATGCTTTGGCCGCGCTGTTCGATCTGGCGGCGGGAGACGCCATCGCTGCGATGCGCGAGCCGACCGATGCGATGGCCGCCAGAGGACACGGCGCCGGCTGGCACGGCGGTATTGAGGGCGACCCGGAACCGGAGGCGGAAGCCGCTGCAAGTCTCTGGCGCGCGATGATCGACGCGGCCTTGCGCTGAACCTGCCGTTTGTGCGATTCCGCGAGTGGATGCGCGGCGGCGTGGAAGGACACGCACGACACGCCCTCAAGGTTGCGGCGGGGATAGGGGACAGAATACCCGCTATAGCCGGTATCAAGCCCGGTCCGCGCATCCACCACCCCCAGGAGAGCGACATGAGCAATTCCGACGACGCCATCGAGCGCGAGATTGTGGAGAAGGGCAAGACGGCGCCGCGCATCACGCCGCAGATGCTCGAAGATCAGGTGATGACCGAGTATTGGGGGCGCGCGAGCGACCTGTTCAGTCAGGCCCCGGCCCAGAAGGCGCTCGAATGCCTGACAATCTGCGTCATCACCACGAAGAACGGCTTCACCCTGACCGGAACGAGCGCGTGCGCCTCGCCCGAAAACTATGACGCGGAACTTGGCCGCAAGATCGCCCGCGCCAAGGCCATCGAGCAGCTGTGGCCCTTGATGGGATACGAATTGAAATCGAAACTAAACGCCGTCTGATCCACACCCAGGAGAGCGAGGCTCCCATGTTCTTCCTGCTGTTTTTGGTGATCGTCGGCGGCCTTCTGGGTGGCCTGCATTGGCTGGCGGCGGAGGTCGAGCGGCGACGGCAGGCGAAAGCTGAGTTGTCGGCCCCACCGCCCCCACCGACCGCGCTGGACGACGTTTACGCGGCGCTCGACGAGAAGTTCGCCCCACACGCGCACCGAGCGGCGAAGCGCAAACACCGCACGCACCACGACACCTGAAAAATTTAAGCCCCGGCCTGACATCCGGGGCTTTTTAGGGCTTGACCGTGTTACCTTTATACACACATATGGAAGGATGAAGCGTGTGGTTGTCGAGATTGTCGGGACGAACGGCATCGTGCGCAGGCTGTGGGAAATCGACGGCGACGTGTTCCGCTTGGCGCTGGTCCACAACGGCGGCGACATCAAAAAAACCGCTGCGGCTCTCAACGTGTCCCGAAAGACTGTTCACAGCAAGATCAATTCCCACGAAATCGACATCGAGCAAATCAGGAAGGACGCACAGCGATGAGTAAGACACTCGACGGATATTTTGCTGATTGGGAGGGTAGCGCCTTCGGGTTTGGGTACGGAACCGGCGAAGAACACGTCCTGCCAGCGGTGAAAAAGTTTTTTGCCTGCATCGATGTGAATCGCGACGCCGATACTCCGCATGGCTACGATTACAAGGTGCTAGAACGGGAATTGACGCCGCCAATCGCATGGCTGCTCATCAATCGCTTTTGCAAGCACGACGTCGACATCATCGAATATGGTTCGTCGCCTCGTTACGGCTGGCTCGAAGATCACGGCATGAGGCTCAAAGCCTACATCGACAGCAAAACGGTCGAGGAATTGGTCGAAATCGTCACCGACCAAGCGTTGCGCGAGGACGTTTGTTATCCCGACGCCTGCAATTGCGGCCCGACCGGCTATCAGGAAGGCGTGAAGTGTCAAAATCCATTTTGGCCGCGAAGGGAATCGGGGAAATGAGACTGATCGGCTACGCCCGCACTTCGACCATCGAGCAGGAAGCGGGGCTCGAAGCGCAAATCCGCGACCTTACGAGCGCCGGTTGCGATGTCATTTACAACGAACAGGTGTCGTCAGTCGGCGAGCGCCCCGAGTTCGAAGCCGCGCTCGCTGATTTGCAGCCGGGCGACACTTTGGTCGTCACAAAGATGGACCGGCTCGCCCGATCGCTCGCCGGTTTGCTCAATCTTGTGGAAAACTTCAACAAATCTAACCGGGCTCTGCGCATCCTGAACATGGGCGGCGACATGGTCGACACGCGGTCTGCGACCGGGCGCTTGATGCTCTCGATGTTGGGCAGTTTCGCTCAGTTTGAGCGCGAAATCATGCTGGAGCGCCAGCGCGACGGCATCGCCAAGGCCCAGGCCGAAGGCAAATACCGGGGTGCGAAGCCGACGGCGTCGCTGAAATCGGCCGAAGTGCGCGAGATGCACGCGAGCGGGTGGACGAACGTCGACATCGCCCGCGTTCTGGGCATGTCAACGAAGACCGTGTACCGGATTTTGACGGAAAACGGGGTTAGGCATGATCGAATTTTGGTTCGCGAGCCTGCTGGTCGCGTTTCTCGTCGGTCGAACGCTCCGCAAGAGATCAGATCGGCAGGGTGATCGCCTGATGCGCGCTGCGATTAGAAATTTGGGCCAACATCTTGTCGAAAGGAACGAATGTCGATGAACCGACGGCAATGGCCGCTGCCTGAAACCCTGATGTCGCCGGAACAGGCGGCC
The DNA here is from genome assembly GCA_903932535.1 of uncultured Hyphomicrobiales bacterium. GTDB lineage: Bacteria > Pseudomonadota > Alphaproteobacteria > Rhizobiales > Beijerinckiaceae > Roseiarcus. The sequence continues at coordinate 14,109 of CAIZGR010000661.1, forward strand.
CACACCCTCCGCGTCATGGGTGGCGACAAAATTAAGCGCGCGCTCGCGCTGGAAATTGCCGAAGTGATTGATAATCTCCGCTTGCAAGTCGAACGCGCCGACGCGGCGCTCATTTCCTGTGGCGCATTGATCTGCGATCCCACACAGCGTAATTGATCCGCGTCCACCACGGAAAGCCGGCCGCATGTTTCCCTTCACGCCGGATCATCCACGCTTCGCAACAATCGAGGCGCAGACCGCGAAAATCCTCACGAAATTGGAGCAAATTATGTCCGCGCTTACCGATCTGAACACCGCCGTCGCCGCCCTGACGACCCAGGCCGCCAATCTGATTTCGCTGGAAACCGCCGCAATCCTCGCCGCCACCACCAACAGTGACGACGCCGGCGTCGAGGCCGCCGTCGCCAATATCAACACGATCACCGCCGAACTGGCCGCCGCCGCCGCCACGCTGCCGCAGCCCGTTCCGGCGCCGACCCCGGCCGCCGTCGCCGCGCTGACCGCCGCTGCGCCCAGCCTCGCCGCCGCCGCTGCGGCCGCTCCGGCGCCCGCCGCCCCGGTTGCACCCGTCGCCCCTTCGGCCCAGGTCGGCACGACCCAAGCCGCCGGCGTCGCCGCCGCCGCTTCCGTTCCCGGCATGGCCCCCGCCGCGCCCGTCGCGCCGAAGTCCTGACGGCTTGACACCAGACTTGACCGCGCTATCTCACAAATGTGCGGTGGAGCAGCCCGGTAGCTCGTCAGGCTCATAACCTGAAGGTCGCAGGTTCGAATCCTGCCCGCGCAACCAAATTTCGAGGTTTCCGTGACGCCGGAGGAAAAGCGGGCCTATGACCGAGAATACCACTCTAGGCGTTCTCCGGAAAAGAAGGCGGCGAAAGTAGCGACGCAGCGCGCCCGGCGGCGGGATAACGCCGAATTTCTAGCACGATACAAGGCCGGCCTGGGGTGCCCTTGTGGGGAAATGCACCCAGCGTGTCTTGATTTCCATCACCGAGATGGGGGGAAAGAGATAAATCCGGCGGACGCCGTATCGCGAGCGTGGTCAAAAAGTAGGTTGTTGGCTGAGTTGGGGAAGTGTGACGTGTTGTGCTCGAACTGCCACAGAAAACTTCACTACGCTGAGCGCGTCGACCTCGGTTCGAATCCGACCGCCTTGACCACCTACCAGCAACGCACCTAGCTTTTTCCGGCTTGGTGCAATTGGCAGTCACGCGGGGCTTTGGTCCCTGAAATCTTGGTTCGAGTCCAAGAGCCGGAGCCAAAACCACAAATTTGACAGCAAATAATCACCCGACGTAGCGACGACACATGACGCCGTCGGAAGCCAAGGAGTTTGCCGGCCACATTCTGCGTTGGCGACAGGCCCCGCAGTTGATGGTCCGCGAACTATTCGGCGTCACGCCCGACGTCTGGCAGGACGAGGCTCTCGCGTTATTCCCGAAGTCTCCGCGCCTTGCGTTGCGCGCTTGCAAAGGGCCGGGGAAGACGACTGTTCTGGCGTGGATCGGCTGGAATTATATGCTGACGCGCCCGAACTGCAACATCGGCGCGCTTTCGATCACCGTCCAGAATCTCGCCGACGGCCTCTGGAAAGAGATGGAGAAATGGCGCGAGAAATCGCCGCTGCTGACGCAAATGTTCGAATGGACGAAAACCCGCATTTTCGCGAAAGAGGCGCCGGCGACGTGGTTCATGTCGGCGAAGTCCTGGCCGAAGTCCGCCTCGGTCGAGGAGCAGGCCAACGCGCTCGCCGGGTTCCACGCCGACTACGTTCTGTTCCTGGTGGACGAGTCCGGCGGCATGACCGACGCCGTCATGGTCAGCGCCGAAGCGGCGTTCGCCGGCACGGTCGAGTGCCATATCGTGCAGGCCGGAAACCCGACACAGCTTTCCGGCCCGCTCTATCGAGCCTGCACGTCCGCGAAACATATCTGGCAGGTCATCACGATCACCGGAGATCCCGACGATCCAAAACGCTCGCCGCGTATCCCCATCGAGCACGCGCGCAGCATGATCGCGCAATGGGGTCGCGACAACAATTGGGTGAAGTCGGACATTTTCGGCGAGTTTCCGTCGGCGTCGATCAACGCGCTCATCGGCCAAGACGACGTCGCCGCCGCGATGAAACGATACTATCGCGAGCACGAGATTGGCCGTGTGCCGAAAATTCTCGGCATCGACGTTGCGCGCCAAGGCGACGACGCCAGCGCGATGGCGAAGCGGCAGGGCATCCAGATGTTCCCGTTCACGACGCGCCGCGGCATCGACTCGATTCAGGGCGCGTCATGGGTCAACCGCGAATGGGCGGAGTGGGGCGCCGACGCGGCGTTCGTGGACGCGACCGGCGGCTTTGGCTCTGGCTGGGAAGATCAGCTTCGCGTGCTGGGGCGCGCGCCGATTGGCGTTCAATTCGCCGGCCAGGCGCATTTGAAGACGCGCTATTACAACAAGCGCGCCGAGATGGCGATGGACTTCGTTCAGTGGATCATGAAGGGCGGCGCGCTTCCCGGCGAGAACCCGCGCCTCATGGCCGCGCTGACGCAAACGACTTACACCCATCAAGGCGACCGGCTGCTTCTGGAGCCCAAGGAACTCGTCAAAGCGAAGATAGGCCACTCTCCCGACGAGTTCGACGCCGCGATCCTCACCTTCGCCGAACCAGTCACGCTGCAGACGCGCACCGCGCGCGGAAACCGGATGCTGGTCGATTACGACCCGTTCGCCGCGCTCGATCAGCCGAGCCCTCACGCTTACAACTAACGAGGCCGCCATGTCGTTTCTTAGCCCGAAAGCTCCGCCCGCGCCGTCTCCGCCGCCCGCGCCGCCGACGATGGCGAACGCGGGCGTGCAGGATGCGGCCGGCGCCGCGCGCGCCGCCGCCGCGTCAGCGAACGGTATGGGATTCGGCGGAACGGTCAAGACGTCGCCAGCCGGAGCCGCCGCGCCCGCGACCGCAAAACCCTTCCTCGGCGACGGGCAGTAATCATGGCCGACATGAGTGGCGACTACGCGCACTACGAAGACATGAGCGTGTCGCTGCTTTCGATGCAGCCCCTTATGCCGAAACCGTCGAAGCCGGATCCGGATTGGCCGACGATCTACAATTCCGTTGAGTCGACGCTTTTGGGACTGCGAAGCTGGCGCTGGTCGGCGTGGGCGTATGCCGAAGTGCTCGCCCGTTTCTTTTTGCCGCGCCGATACATCTGGGTCGTCACGGCAAACCGGAAAAATAAGGATCAGCCAGTCAACGACGCCATCAAGGACTCGACGGGCCTGATGGCGGTTCGGACGGCGGCCGGAGGCATGTGGTCGGGACTGACGTCGCCTTCGCGACCCTGGTTCAAGTTCTCAAACGCGCTGCCGTGGCTTAAACTCGACGCCGACGGTGAAGCATGGATGAAGGACACGCAGGACCGCGTTTACACCGTTCTGGCGCAATCGAATTTCTACACGATCATGGCGCAGGCGTTCAAAGACATGATCGTCTTTGGCTCCGCGCCGATCATCTGCTACGAGGATTTTGACGACGTCGTTAGCTTCACGCTCCCGTGTTTCGGCGAATATTTTCTGAGCGTCGGCGGAAGCCTGAAAAATAACCGGCTCTATCGCGAGTTCACCTACACCGTAGAACAGATCGTCGATATGTTCGGCATCGACAAATGCGATAACGAGGTTGCAAACCTCTGGCGCGAGGGCGGCGGCGCGCTGCTCACCGAATTTGTCGTCTGCCACGCGATCGAGCCGAACACCCCGATTCGCAACCTTCGTTCGAAAGACCCGGATCGCGCGGTTCGTGGCGTTCCCGAGCACTTCGCCTACCGCGAAGTCTACTGGCTGCGCGGCAAACAGGGCAAACAGGCGTTGAGCCTGCGCGGGTTCAATATCCAGCCGAACTTCACGCTTCTCTGGTCGCAAGTCTCGAATGACCCCTACGGCCACGGTCCCTGCGAAGACTGCCTCGGCGACACGAAGCAGGTGCAGTTGGAGACGATGCGCAAGGCCGAATACATCGGCAAGGGCGTGCGGCCGCCGATGGGCGCCTCGCCGGAATTGAAGAGCGAGCCTGCGTCGATCATTGAGGGCAACATCACCTATTTCTCGACGGATGGCGGCAAGAAGGGCTTTTTCCCGCTGTTCGAGCCGAATCCGCAATGGCTACCGGCGATCACTGCCGACATCGCCCAAGTCAACGCGCGCGTCGAAAAATGCCTCTATGTCGATCTCTTCATGGCGATTTCGAAGATGGAGGGCGTGCAGCCGCGCAACGAGCTTGAACTGTCGAAGCGCGATCTTGAACGCCTCCAAGAACTCGGCCCGGTCATCACCTTGGCCGAAAAGGCGTTGGAAATCGCGATCCAGCGCGTCATGAACATCATGTCGCGCCGGAAAATGCTCAAGCCGCCACCGGAGTCGATGAAGGGCGTTCCGATCAAGATTGGCTTCACGTCGATCATGCGCCTGGCGCAGCGTTCGGCCGAGTCGGTGGCAGTAAAAGACGTTTTGCAAGTTGGTGGCACCCTGTCGTCGGCGGCCAAAGCTGGCGGCCTCCCCGATCCGCTCAGGATAATCAACCTTGACGCGGCGCTGCGCCATTACGGCGACCTGAACGATTTTCCGCCATCGCTATTTTTCTCGGACGGTGAGGTCGCTCAGCACGACCAAATCCGGCACGAGGAAATGCAGAAGGCGCAGATGCCGGGAGCCGCGATGGCGGGCGTGCAAGCCGCGAAGACTTTGGCCGACACGCCCATTGGCGGCAACACCGCGCTGTCAGCCATGACGGGCGGCGGCGGTCAGTAGCAGCATCACTGCTGCGTCGCCATTTTCGCCGCGTCCGCGATCTCTTCGAGCGCGAACGCCTCGCTGCGCCTGTATTCGCCGCACGGCCACGCCGGGTTGACCTGCGGATAGAAGCCGTTGACGCCCCAGGCTCCGTTCGCGCGCGGATCGGGAATCGGCATCGTCACGACCTGCGGCGGGTAGCGGCGACACATTAGGATCGTCGGCTGCTCCTTGGTGCGCAGCCGAAATTCGCACGAAATGCAGGACTTCGCGCCGATCAATCCAGACATGTCTACTCCTATGAGTTTAACCTTGCGGCGGGACTCGCCCATTATTCGACGTCCGCAAGTCGGATTGGCGGAACGCTGCGATTGAAAGTTATAGCGTCTACTGACGCTTGCATCCGAAGGCGAAGATCGGCCCAAAATGCCTCAACCTCGCGTTCCCGCACGCGACGCTTGACGCGAGCCTTGGCCTTCGAAATCAGCCGACGTTTGGTCAACCGTACCATTACGGAACCCTCTTCAAACGCTTCGCCGCCCACTCATCAAGATCGGCGCGAAGGTATGAAACAAAACGGCGGCCTTTGCTCTTGTAGACATCGAACGGCGGCCCACCGCCGGAATTGTTGTGAATCGCCCAGATCGCCATTGTCTGAGGCGTCGCCGCGCAACCCATCTTGCGAAGATAGGCGGACGCCTGCTTGCGGCTCAGTCGATCTTCGTTGTTCGCCATATTCGCCTATTCGGTGATCTTTTCTGAAATATGCCAGTGTTTGCTTCGCATCAATAGCTAATTGCTGATTTTCCACGCTCTCGTCAACGGTCGCTAGTATGAGCGACCTCACGGAAATTGAGATATTCTCGTGCATGCGCGAAAACCTCGTGCTGGCGGCGGAACACTGCGACCAACTGGCCGGCGAAAGCGTTCGCGGCGAGGTCTACGAGAAACTCCGTGACGAACTCGAACGTGTCGAAGGCTGCTGCAAGCAGGCGGCCACTTGGCGCGAAGACATGCGCTGGTCGCCCATCGGCCAACTCATGGGCGAATGTCACAAGCGCGCAGGCGGCTGGCTTCGCGGCTACAAGATCGACGGCGAGCACATCGCCGTCTCCGCCGGCGAGCTGAACCTCAATTTCACCAAGCTAGCCGAGAATCTTCGCGCCGTCATCAAGCTGGTCGATCAAACCAAGAATGAGCGCACCGGCAAGTCCGGCGCCATCATTCCCCAGCCGATCAAGCCTTTCATGCGCACCGACCGCAAGTACGGCTGGCGCGGCGCTGCGACGATCAGCAAGGGCGGCATCATCCTGCCGGCGTCGGCGTGAGCGATGAAATCGACCCGCTCGAACCCGACGACGACGACGCCGAACGCACCGAGCCGGAGCCCGGCACGCCCGACAGCGCCGCAAATCCAAAACGGCTCAAGCAACAGCAGCGCCGCGCCGAACTCGACGCCATTGAGGCCGAAGAGTTTTGGAAATTCGTTTTCGCGTCGCCGGTCGGCCGCCGCGAAATGTGGGGCCTGCTCAAGCAAGCAGGCGTCCTGGATGCGCGTTTCGGCGCCGGACCGACGGGTTTTCCTGATGCGTACGCGAGCTTCTTTCGCGCTGGCATCAAAGCCGTATCCGACAACTTCCTCGACCAATGGACGATCCGAGACTTTGAAGGCGTGCGCCTGATGCGGATCGAGCACGACCCACGCTTCCCGAAGCCGAAGCCTGAAAAGGCCAAACGCTGATGGCCGGCGAAGAGCCCATCGTCGCCCCGGTTGTCGCGTCCCCCGTAGTCGAGGCGCCCGCCGCGCCCGCGCCGGTCGAAACCGTGGTCGCGCCCGCGCCAACCGCGCCAGTCGAAGCGCCGAAGCATCCCAGCGAAATTCCGACGCTTCTCGAATCGCTCAAGGCGCCCGGCGCCGAGGTCGCGAAAGTTGAAATCAAGCCTACCGAGACGTCCGCCGTCGAGGTCAAGCCCGTCGAGGCGAAGGTTGAAGTCAAGCCGGACGGCGAAGAGCCGAAGACCGAAGAGCCGAAGGCGGAAAACGCCCCGGAAAATCCGATTGAGTGGGACACCTTCAAATTCGAGTTCGCCGACAATGTGAAGCCGCAGGACGACAAGGTCGCCGCCTTCACGGAGTTCGCGCGGGAAAACAATCTGACGCCGCAGGCCGCGCAAAAGGCCGTTGGCTATTTCAACGAGGCCGCCACCGCGTTCGTCGCCGAGCAGGCCCGCCAGCAAGTGCAGGTCTGGAACGACACGCGCGGCGAATGGCGCAAGCAGGTGCTTGCCGATCCGATGATCGGCGGCGCAGGCCACCTTTCAGCGATGGGCGTTGTTGCTCGCGTTCGCGACATGACGATCTCGGACGCGCAGCCGGGCACGCCTCAGTACGAGAAGGATGCGAAGGAGGTCGAAGACTTCCTGCGCATCACAGGCGCAGGCGATCACCCCGCTTTTCTCAAAATGCTCTACCGCGCCGGCGCCCGACTCGATGAGCCACGTCAACCGACGATTCCGCCCAGCCCCACGAAGAACAACGGCAAGCGCCCGTCCAACTCCCTCTACGCCTCGAAATAATCAGGAGACTCTGCGATGGCGACCGGCCAGTTCCCAACCATCCTCGACGTAGCCAGCCGCCTTGACGTTCAAGGCAACATCCCGCGCGTCGCGGAGATGATGAGCCAGAAGCTCGCCATCTACAAAAACTTCCCGTTCGTGAAAGCGAACGAGCGCAGCGCGCACATGTTCACCTATCGCACGTCGATCCCGACCGGATCATGGCGCATGATCAACACCGGCACGCCCGCCAGCAAATCGACCACCGCGCAGGATCGCGTGTCGATCGGCGAATTGACCGACTACAGCGTCGTTGACCGCACGCTCGCCGAGCGCACCGGCAACGTCGAGAAGTTCCGCCGCTCCGAGGACGTCGCGTTCCTGGAAGGTATGGGCCAGACCATCGAGTTCACGATGCTCTACGGCAACACCGCCACCAACCCGGCGGCGTTTCAGGGCCTCTCGACCTTCTACAACACCATCAACACCGCCAACTCGCAGAACGCGGCCAACGTGTTCAACGGCGCCGGCACCGGATCAAGCAACACGTCGCTCTGGTGGCTGGGCCTCGGCCCCGAGACGATCTTCTGCGTTTACCCGGAAGGCTCCCACGCGGGCCTCGACTTCGAGGACAAGTCGGACGTGCGCGCGGCCTACGACTCGCTGGGCAATCAGTACGAGGCGTTCACTGGCTTCTTCCGCCAGCAGATCGGCCTATGCCCGAAGGACTGGCGCTACGGCGGCCGCATCGCCAACATCGACGTCACCACGGCGGGCCTCGCCGGACCCAACGCGCTCGACATTTTCGCGACCCTCGCGGAGATGCAGTTCTTCTTCCCGTCGCTGACCAGCGACACGTCAACCATCACCGAGACGGACGATCCCGAAGGCGACGCTGGCGTTCGCCATCGCATCTTCGTCAACCGGACCCTCGGTCACTGGATGCAGGTTCAAGCGATGCGCAACCGCAACGTCCTGATGTCGCCCGATCAATATGCCGGCGTCGCCGTCATGAAGTGGCGCGACATCCCGATCGACATATCGGACCAGATTGTCAACACGGAATCGGCCCTCACCTAATCCGCGCAGACGCAGGAGAAACCTCATGGAAATCGACGGTCTACTCGTCTTCGTGCCTTTCGGCGCTCCCCTTTCCCTCGCCAATCTGGCGGCGGGCGCGGGCGTCGCATCGGGCGTCATCGACCTTACGGGCGCTGGTGTCGGCACGCCGACGCCCAACATCATCGGCACGCGCTCCGTGTTCGGCGCCGACAACGGCATCGGTCGCCAGAAACCGCAGGTGCTTTGCACGACCGGAACGGCCTTCGCGACCGGCTCCGCCGCCACCCTGAATATCCAGATGCAGGCGGCCGTCGATCAGGGCGCCAGCGGCGGGTATCAGCCGGGAACGTGGAACACGCTGGTTGAGACGGGCTACATGTCCGCCGCCAACCTTGGCGCCGCGAAGACCGTCGCGCGCTTCGACTGGCCGCCGACATTCCCGTTTGGCACGCTGCCGCGCTACGTCCGTCTGTTTTTCCAGATCCTCACCGGGACCACGTTCACCGCCGGCACGATCGCTTTCGCCATGCCGACCACGGCGCGCGATGAGGTCATTTTTGGCGCCAAGAACTTCGTCGCCGTCTAAGGATCAGGTGAAACATGGCTGAGCCCATTCGCCCCAACCGATCCCCCGAGCCCGCGCCGCAGCCCCCCGCTGCCGCGCCGGTTCCGTTCACCGAAACGCCGGAGTTCAAATTCGCCGTCGCCGAAGCCGCGAAGGTCGCGGCCGCCGAAGCCACGGCGGCGGCTATCGCGCATTTTGCGGCCTCGAAGAACGACAGCGCGCCGACCGGCGACGCGCAGGACTTGCTGCGCGGCCTCGCGCTGGCGATTGCCGAGATGTCCCATCAGGGCGACAAGCGGGACAAGCCCGTCGATCCGAAGGTTCTGGCCGAGCGCGCGCGCGCGACGGAGCGCATGTACGCTTTTATTGACGAAGCCTACGCGCTTCCGCGCGGCGACGACCGGCGCCCGAAGTGGAAATGCCGTTCCAAAGTCGTGCTCGCCGACACGGTCATCGACCCTTGGAAGCGCGACCCGGCGACGAAGAAAGCCGTCCCCGTCGAGTTTCGTTGGTGCCTGGAGCCCAACGACGCGATGGTGCCGCTCAACGATTTCGCCGAGCGCATCTTTGCGGAGTTCCGCGCCTCGCGCGGCAACAAGTACGGCCAGGACGGCTACGCCAAGAACGAGGTTCGCCGCTCGGCATGGATCACCGACAGCGGCCTCGTGATCGAAGGCGCGCCGCCGGTGCGCCGAGAGATCATGGTCGAAGATCGCGCGGGCAACGCGCTCGACATGACGCTCGACCCCTTCGACCCGAACGCCACGCACGTTCGCGTGCTCGGCACGTCGCACCCGCCCGCGCGCCAATACAACGCCGACAACCCGGTCTGATCGGTTATGGGAATCCCCGCCGCCCAAGGTGTCGCATCGGCCGCTGTCCCCAACTTCAATGATGGGGCCAGCGCCGTTGTGTCGGGGGTTCTCTCCGGCGTCGGACCCGGCGATCCGTTCGCCTTTCGCGGCCCAATGAACCTGATGCTCTGGGCGTCGCTGACCGGCCTCGCCTTCACCACCACCGCCGGTTTGCTGGCGGCGACGGTGTCGGCCGGAACGGGCCTTGCGGTGGGCGGCGCGATCAAGTCGGCGAACGTCCCCGCCGGCACGACGTGGAAGACCTTTGCGGGCACGTCCGGCACGCTGGCGCTGCCCGCGCTGTCTCTTCCGGCGACCAATCTCAGCACGTCGAGCGCCTTCGTCACCCTGCCGCCCGGTTCGAACGTCGCGCAGTTGCTCGGCGCCACCGTGACCGTTCCGGCGAACAGCGAACAGTTGACGCTTCCGGCGAACACCACCGTCATCGCCATAGTTCAGCCAGACGTCGCCGCAACCAATTTCGCGCCCGGCATCCCCGGCATTGTTCAGCTTTCCGCCGCGCCGACTGTCGTTCCGCCCGACCCGCAACCGCGCCCGTTGCGCTTTGCGCTCACCGCGAACGCCGTTGTCGCGGGCGTCGACGCGCTGGCGACCTTCACAGGCGCTAGCGTCGTGTTTGTCGGGACGGTTCAGATTGAGCGCAGTTTCGATGGCGGCCAGACATGGATCGTCTGCAACGTCGGGAGCGCCGGAACGCTGGCGTCTTTCAGCGCCGGGACGCCGGTTTCGCTGACGTTCGGCGAGCCCGAAAAGAACGTCCTCTATCGCCCCAACTGTCTCGCCTACACGAGCGGGACGATCAACTACCGCGTCAGCCAGACCGGCGGCGCGAACGAATCGCTGGCCATCGGCCCGCTGAGCGGAGGTTAAGCACATGGCGGCTCCCGTCACTTGGACGACTGGCGTCCTCACCATCCCCGGCCAGACCGGCTATTTCGCTTTCGACAACGGCGGCCCGCAGGCGGCGCGTATGCAGTATCAGGTCGGTACGTTCGTCGCGAACGGGGCGTCGGTGGTCACTATCGCCAACGCCAACGTGACGTCCGCGTCCGACATCAACATCACTCTCAAGACGGTCGGCGGCACGGTCGGCGCGGTTCCGGTCATCACCACGATCACGCCCGGCACCGGCTTCACGATTACCGCCACGGCCGGCGACACGTCCACCTACAACTATTCGATCACCGGCTGAGGAGGCCACCATGAAAAGGCTTATCATTGGGGCGTCGATCATCGGCGTCTTCGTCGCCGCCGCCGCCGCTCTCGCGCAGGTCGTCGCGCCGACCGTTCAGTCCCTAAACCAGAACGATCTTGTGCAGATCGTTCCTCGCGGCGCTCCGTCGGCGCAGACCGTGTACCAAACCCCCGGCGCCATCGCGGGGGTCGATCTGTATTCTTTGCAGGTTCCGCTGACCGCCTTCGCGATTACGCCGCCCAACCTGACGACGCTGCTCTATCTCAATCCGGCCGGCACGCTCGCCACCGGCACGCTGACGATGGAAGCGGTCGCGTCCGACGGGCAGAAGTTCTGCGTCGAGGACTCGCAGACCCAGACCGCGATCACCGTGGCGGCCAACACCGGCCAGACGCTCGCTTCGTATGGCCTCGGCGCCGTGACCGCGCTGACGGCCAACACGCGCTACTGCTGGGTCTATTTCGCGGCTCCGGCCGTGTGGGTTCGGACGCAGTAACGTGCCAGCGGTTTCGGAAGCCCAGCGACGCCTGATGTTCGCTGCGGCATCGAAAAAGGGGGGCGCCGGTGGCGTCCCTCAGAGCGTCGGCAAGGAGTTTGCCGCCGCCGACGCCGGCGGAAAACTGCCGGAGAAGAAAAAGAGCAAGTCGCTCTACCGCGAGAAATCCTGATGGCGAGCCTCACGGTCGCCGACGCCGCATCAAGGGCTGGACCGATGAGCGAAGCCAAGAAGCCGCCGAAACGCTGGAAGCCGAAGACGGCGCAGGCCGCCGTTTCGCACGAGGCCGCGCAGGGCGATGAAAGCGAAAGCCGCAACACCGGCACGCTCTCGCGCCCGTTCAGTTCGATGAAGGCCGCTGCAGGCCGCCACAATCTCTACAAGCAAAGGTGACGGTCATGGCGCGAGGATCACTCTACGGCGGCGAGCGCGAAGAAAAGAAGCCCGAAAAGCGCGAGGAAAAAAAGCCCGAGAAGAAAGCCGAAGGCGGCGAGGGCGGCGGCGAAGAGATGAAGTCGATGCACGATCGACACATCGAGGCGACGAAGCACATGCACGAGCGCCATCGCACGGAGCATCGCGACATGCACGGCAACCACAAGGCCGAGCGCGACCAAATGCACTCCCGGCACGTCAAGGAGATGCAGGACATGCAGGCCGCGCAACAGGCCGAGATGGCCGGCCCGCAGGAGGGCGCGCCGCCCGAGGGCGCGGCTCCCGGCGGCGGCGCTCCCCCGCCCGGAGGCGCGCCTGGCGCACCGGGCGGCGCGCCGGGGATGTGACGATGGGCAAGCTCCAAAACATGGAAATGAGCGACGACCGGCAGTTGGATCACCCCATGCCGTTCGATATGCCGGAGCGCGCGCGCTTCCCCTATGGGCTGCGCCTTTGCTTGTGCGACGAGGAACTGACGAAGCTTGGCCTCGACGCCGACTGCGACGAGGGCGACTACCTCGACATCCGCGCGTTCGCGACCGTGATCTCCGTCCACAAGGAAAACGGCGCGAACCGCGTCGAACTCCAGATCGAGAAAATGTCGGTTGAAAACGAATCGACTGAACCAACCGACGACGAAGCAGGAGAAGATTGATGCCGCACTTCAACTCCCCCGAGACGATCCAACTTTCCGAAGAGCAGTTCGACAAGATCGTGGAGCTTCTGACGCCCGGCTATGAGATGTCGAAGCTCTACCTCGCGCAGTTGGCGGCGCAGAACGCGCTTCCCGCGCAAGAGCCGCAGGAACCCCTGAAGGACATCACGCCGCCGCCCGACAATCCCAACGTCGAGTGAGCATGCTGACCTGATTGGAGCCGACGCCATGCGATTTTCCTGCACAGGGATTTTTCTTGTCGCTTTGATAGCGGTATCGCCAGCGTTCGCCCAATCTTCGTTGTTGCAAGCTGGCCCGGTCGCGCCCGGCCACCAACCGATGTATTCGGGAAGCGGCTTCTCGCAGCCTCTCGTACAGGACGGTGGGGGTTCCGGCGGCGGCGGCCTTGGCGTAAACCCGAGTGAACTCGGCATCACGTCGCGCGCGGGACACGGAGTAAATACCCCTCCCTACGCGAACAACGGTAATGGCCCCGACGGCGAACACTTTTGCATGTTCGACGCGCCAACCACAAACCCTACTGGCTACCATTATATGTGTTTCGATCCGAACGCGCTAGGCGGCGGCCTTGTCGACTACGGCGCGTCAGGCGGCGCTACGCCGTTGCCGCTCCAGATCATCGTCAACGGCGCTGTGCAAACACTTGGGGGCAATGGAGCATCGTCCATCCCTGGCTACACCACGCCGATAGCGAAAGGCGCAAAGGGCGACGGCATCACCGACGACACAGCGGCTGTGCAAGCGTGCCTGAATTCTGTTGGAAACGGAGGCATCTGCTACGCCGGTGGGTACCGCTACAAAATCGCAGGAAGCATTGCGATACCGCAAGCGACGACGCTCCAATGCGGTTTTTCGAAAATGATGGTGAATGGCGCTGCGTGGAACTCTGTTCCGAGTATCTTACTTTCTCCAACAAGCCAAATCGCAGCCAATGGCGCTGGGGCTACAATCACAAACTGCAATGTTCTAAATTCGTCGTTAACATTCCCGCTGACCAGCCGGACGGGGTTTGGTTCTGGCATCGCGATCACCGATGCTGGCAACTCCGACTTCCACGCGACGCGCCTTGCCATTGAAGGTTTCGATAGCGCCATCGAGTTGCACGGCGCTAGGCCCTACGTCGAGGATATAAACGCAGACGGAAACGGCGTCACGCATCCCGTCATCGCCTGGAATACTGGCAACACAGATTCTGGCTCAATAGGAAATACTGAACTGGCTTTTGGTTGGTGGTTCGACACCTTCAAGTGCGCCTACCTTGCTCCGGGTACGGGCGTTGGTGTGGGTGGTACGCCTGTTGGTGCGGCCGGCGTGTTCATGTTTGGGAAAATAGTCAGCGAAGGGTTTAAGACGGCAGATTACGATTTTGAAAATTCGGCCATCGCGCAAGTTCTATGGGCGGACGATTTTTCATGGACGGGTTCAGGTGGGTACAATTGCGGCTACGGCGTTGGTGGCACCAACGTAATTGTTGGGCCAAACGTATATTTGCAGGCGGATCAAATAACAGCAGACCAAGCTAATGCTGGCGTGGTCGTCAATCATGGCGGGTATTTGTATGCCGGTGAAGTGACAATGAGCCTATATGGGCAAGGCGGAGGGCTGACCATCGGGGACAGCACCGGGGCGGCGCAAGTTTACATCGGGCATGCGCTTATTTCTGTTGGTCAGTCAAACGGCGTTATTTTCAATAACGCAGCGTCTGATTTGCACGTCGATAAGTTTCAAATGGCAGACTTGAACGCGGGGGCTAATGGCGACGGAACGACGCCCGCAACCGGCGTCGCGCCATATGTCTACAACAACACGTCAGGCACCGAAATCATAGGAAAAGGCTACGGGGGCCATATAAATTTTAACAACGTCTTTACCGACCTCGGGCGGGTTAATATCTTTGGCGGCAGCACAAACACGTTCGCTCTTTCTGAGAACGCGGAAACGACGACGTCGATGGTGCCGCCAACGACCGTTGCTTGCACAGGCATTGGCTCAACCGGAACGTGTACGCTGGCCGTTGGGCCGGCAAATAGCATTTGGTCTGGCGTCATCGACCTGCTCCCCGGCGGGTCCGGTATTTCCACGACCGGACAAATGAATCTGACGATGCCGTTCCCAGCGATCACATATTCGTTCTGCCAAGGCTCGCCTAATGGCGGCGTCGGCAATTCTGTTGTCGCCAGCGGGACGGGTACGCAACTTTTATGGAACTCAACGGCCCCGCTAACGGCGGGGACACATTACTATTTCCCTTTCACATGCAAATATATCTGAGCGTATCCGATGGCGGTGACTAGCAATACTGTCGCCAACCAAGCGATAGCTCTGATCGGCGACAATCTGCCGCCGGTGCAGGGGTTCGCGCCGACGTTCGATTCGTCCGCCGCCGGGCAGGCCCTCGCGCGGCTATATCTGCCGGCCTATCAGACCGTCGCCAAAGAGCACGGCTGGGATTTCGCGCGCAACGTGTTCACACTGGCGTTGACCGGGAACGTTGCGCCGCTGGGCTGGGCCTACGAATACACCTACCCGGCGGCCGCTATTGAGATCATGCAGGTGCAGCCGCCTACGCTCGCCGACCCGAATAACCCGCTGCCTCAGAACTGGACCATCGGCAACACGCTGGTCGAGAACGTACAGACGAAAGTGATCTGGTCGAACCTCGCGGGCGCACAGGCGCTCGTGAACAACGCGCCGAGCGAGGCGACCTGGGACGTCGGCTTTCGCGAGGCGATGGTGCGCCTGCTGGCGTCCGAGGTCGCGATGGCGCTCTACGGGCGCCCTGACACCGCCGAATCCTATCTCCAATCCGGCGGCGCGTTTGAGACGCTCGCCGAAGGGAGGCCCGGCTGATGGCCGCCTCAATCCAGACGCCCGCCGATCTCGTCAATATGTCGCTTGCGCGCATCGGCTACAAAATGTCGGTCGGCTCGCTCTACGATGGTTCGGAAGCCGCGCGCTTGGCGCTGCGCATTTACGCGCAGACCCGCGACGAGCTTCTCCGCCAAGACGATTTCGACTTCGCCGAGAGGTCGATCGCCATGACCTTGCTCAAGCAGGCCCCGGATGGGGGCTACGTTCCGCCTGCCGTGTGGTCGAACCAATATCCGGCGCTGCCCTACCTGTTCGAATATGCCTACCCAGCGGATTGCCTCAAGGTGCGCGCGATCAAGCCGCAGGCAATTTTCGTCATGGACTTTGACCCGCAGCCGGTCGTCTACACGACGGCGAACGACAACACGTTCAATCCTGTGCAGCAAGTGATCCTGTGCAATGTGCCGAACGCGATCATGGTCTATACCGCGCAGATCACGGACCTGACCGCTTGGGACACTGACACGGTGGAATCTTTCGCAGCATCGTTGGGGCGCAGGCTGGCGCCGGTGCTGGTCGGCCTCAAGGCGTTGCAGCCGCTCGCCGCCGACGAGCAAGCCGCGTTCGGCGTCGCAGAGAAAGAACAGGGGTGAGGTAAAAAGTCGGCGACCGAAGCTGTTCGAGCAGCACCGGCCGCCTAGCCAAAACGATGAAGGAACCACCGGAATGGATGACGTGAAGGTAGCACAGCCACCGCGAGTTTGCACAATTTGCGGAGTCGCGAAGGAAATATCTGATTTCTCCGCGCACAAGAGATCGGCGGGAGGGCGCAGAAATCAATGCAAGGAATGCTCTGCGGCGCAAGCTAGAAAATGGAGATCGCTTAACCCTGAAAAAGTGAAGGAAAATAACAGTAGAAATCAAAAGAAAATGCGAGCAAAGATTGGGTATAAGCGCCAAATCAAACAGAACGAAGACGGAAGGCTTTGCGGGTATTGTAAAACAAGGAAACCAATCAACAAATTTGGGGCGTGCGCGACCGCCCCCAACGGTCTCGATTGGACCTGCCTTGAATGTAAAAGAGTCCAGATAAAAGCGTACGCAGACAGGGAACCGGAGCGGGCACGAACGCGAGCTAGGGAATATGCGAGAACGCAAAGGATAAGACACCCGGAGCGGACAAGCGAAACTCAGCGCCGAGTAAACTTAAAAAGTAAATATGGTTTGAGCGTCGATGAATTTTCTAAAATGGTGGAGAAGCAGGGTTTTAAGTGTGCGATATGTTTTGGTGTCTTTGAAACGGGACAACGCAAAATGTTAAGGCCATGTGTAGATCACGATCACGCCACCGGAGTCGTAAGACAAATCTTGTGCGGTAAGTGTAATCGTGGCATCGGCCTGCTTCTTGATAGCGAGGAAATTATAGAGTCAGCGCTAAGTTATATACGGAGGCATAACAAATGAACCTGCCTGCGGATATAGCAAATCAGTCTTTGGATCAAATAGGACTCGATTTCACGATAGGCGACCTGCAAGAAGGCACGAAGCCTGCACAGGTGCTTTTGCGCGCCTACAGCCAATGTCTGCGCCAGCTTCACCGTGCGGTCCACTGGAATTTCGCCCGCAAACAAACGCCGTTGCTGCTGCTCGCGGACGCGACCGGCCAGACACCGAACACGCCGACGCAAGTCATTGCGCCGTGGACCTACGAATACGCCTATCCGAACGATTGCATGAAGGCTCGCTTCGTTCCGTGGAGCCCAATTGGCGTCACGGCGGCTATTCCGTCCGGCAACATCACGGCGCCCAACCCGTCCGCGCCGCTGGTCGGCGGCCTCGGTAATCCTGTGGCGGGCGCGGCGTTGCGCCCGGCGCGATGGCTTGAGGCCACGGACCCAAACTATCCGGCGTCGGCTGGCGCACTGACCTGGGAGGTTCAAGGCGTCTCGCCGCAGGGTCGCAGCGTTATCCTCACCAACGTCAAGAACGCCTCAATCGTCTACACGGCGCTGATGAACTACCCGTCGAATTGGGACGCGCAATTCCGCGCGGCGTTTGTCGCCTATCTGGCGTCCGAGATCGCTCTTCCGCTTTGGTCGTGGAAGAACAACCCGAAAATGGGCATGGCGATGCGTGGCGACAACATGAAGATCGCCGCCGCGAAGATCATGGCGGCGCGCGTCACCGACGGCAACGAAGGCTGGCACAACTCGGACTTCACGCCTGACTGGATGCGTTTTCGCAACGTGGGCGGCGGAAACCACGGCGGCTACAGCCAAGCGATCGGAGAGATGGGCGGCGGCGGCCCTGGCATCCTCATGAACGGTTGCGATGGGTGTGCGGGCGTCGGCAATACGAGCGCCTACTGATGTCTGTCCCCGTCGCAAAAAATACATTCACGACGGGCGAGGTCTCTCCGGCCATGATGGGTCGGCAGGACGAAGAGCGCTACAAGTCCGCGCTCTCGACATGCCGCAATTTTTTCGTTTCCTACACCGGCGGCATCAACAGCCGGGCCGGAACCGCATTTGTGGGATATTCCAAACAAACAGGCCGAAGCTATCCGCCGCGCGTGATGGAATTTCAGTTTTCCAGTAATCAGGGTCTCGTGCTGGAATTTGGCAATTTCTACATGCGCTGCATCTCAAATGGCGCGTTCGTCACTGAGGGTGCGCTTTCGATTACCGCCGCAACAAACACCGACCCCGTTTCGTTGACGATTCAAGGCGGCTTCGCAGTTTCGGGGGCCACGGCGAACATCGGCGGCGTCTTGGCGAGTTACGCGGTTGGCGACCAAATTACTCTCGCGGGCGGCTCATATATCACGCAAGGCGTTTTGTCTGTCGCCGCGACGCAGTTGGCGAAAGGCTATCCGACAGTTGCAGGAAGCGGCTATGTCCCCGGCGACACCATGACGCTTGCGGGCGGAACGTTCTCTGCCGCCGCTGTCGCAACCGTAAGCCGAACGCAAGTCGTCTCCGCGACCGTTGCGGCGGGTGGATCGGGCGGCACGAACGGCACGCAAACCGTCACCGGCACGACGGGGACCGGGACTAAATTTCAGATGTCCGTTACGGTTTCTGGAGGCGCGATCACGGCGATTCTCGGACTGGTGACGGGCGGCATATATTCGACCAACCCAACGAATTTGGCGGCCGAGCCTGTGACCGGAGCTGGGCTTTCTGGCGCGACCTTGCATGTCGTTATGGGCCTGCAATCCACGACAGTCACGACGTCCGGCTCTTACACGGTGAACCCGGTTGGCGGCCTTCTCACGCAGAGCGCCACCAGCGGCTCCGGCACAGGTGGGCAATTGATAGGCGCATTCGCCCCTCTTTCGCTGTCCGTCTCGACGCCGGGACAATATTCTGCGTTCCCGGTAAGCCCCGCCTCACAGGCTTCCACGACGGGCTCCGGGGTCGGTGCGACTTTCAACCTTTCGTCGGTCGCGTCCGCGCCGCCGCTGAATGTCGGGGATTGGGTCTATGTTCAGTCGATGGCGGGGCTGACGCAGTTAAATGGCGAAACATTTGTCATCAGCAACATCGTCGGCGATACGATCTATTTGCAGGACGTTTTCGGCGCGAATGTAGACGCTACGTCCTTCCCAGCCTATGCGGGCGGAGGTTCGGTTTCGCGCATCTACACGCTGACGACACCGTATGCAGAGCAAGACCTTCCGTGGTTGAAGGTCGTCCAATCTGCCGACACCATGTCTCTATGTCTCGTCAATCAAATCACCGGAACCGAATACAACGGTCAAGATTTGGTGAGAAATTCGGATACGAATTGGACGTTTTCGCCCTTGGTGCCGGCGCCGTCCGTTTCTCCTCCCGCGACGGTAAGCGGAGTGTCGTCGGCGTCTGGATCGGTCAACTACGAATATGTCGTTACGTCGATTGACCCGAATGACGGGACCGAAAGCATTGCGTCTTCCATCGTCAGCATTCCAAGCGCGGTCGATATTGCGTCCACGGCGGGCTCGATCACGGTTTCTTGGTCGGCGGTCGCGAACGTGACTGAATACTATATTTACAAAGCCCTGCCTGGTTATGGCGCTCCGGTCGCTGCGGGCGCGCAGTTCGGCTATGCGGGCCTGTCCTACGGCAATTCGTTCGTAGACTCGAATATCGTCGCGGATTTTTCACATTCTCCGCCCACTCACCAGAATCCGTTCGCGCGCGGCGTCATCACTGGCGGAACGGCGGTTTCTGGAGGAAGTGGCTACACCCATATCACGCTTTCAATTACGAGCGGGACCGGGACCGGCGGCGTGCTGACGGGGGTTTTGAAGAGCGGAGCGTTGGTGGGCGTTATTGTGCAAGACGAGGGGGCTGGGTATCTTGCCGGTGACACAATCAATGTCGGCGGCGATGGCGTCGGGGCGGCGGCCACGTTACAGGTCGGGCCGCAGTCTGGCACATATCCGTCCGTTCCCGCCTATTTCCAAGAGCGACGCGGCTACGCGAACACGCTGAACAACCCGGATACCTATTTCTTTTCGCAGCCGGGCGCGTTCACCAACTTCGATGTGCGCAACCCGACAATCGCCTCGGACGCGATCACCGGTTCACCGTGGGCCGTTCAGGTCAATGGCGTGCAATGGATGATCCAAAGTTCCGGCGGTCTTTTGGTGATGACCGGCTTGCGGGCCTGGATGCTGGTGGGGTCAGGTTCGTTTGCGACAAACGTGCAGCCTATCTCGCCCTCGAACCAGAACGACGTGCCGCAGGCGTTTACGGGTTCGTCGCCGCTGATCCAACCGATCCTGATTAATTTCGACGTGCTCTACGTCGATCCAAACGGCGTTTATTGGTACGACCTTCCCTACCAGCTATACGCACTGTCGGAGCCCATCGACCTGACGGACGTGTCGGCGCATATGTTCACCGGCTACACCGTCGTCGCCAGAGCCTATTGCGAGAAACCTTACCGGCTGATCTGGTCGGTGCGCAGCGACGGCGCACTTCTGTCGCTGACCTATTACAAGACACAGAAGGTGCAGGGCTGGGCGCGGCACGACACGCAGGGAATTTTCGTTGGTGTATGTTCGGTGAACGAGCCACCCGTCAACGCGGCCTATTTTGCGACCCGCCGTTTTCCGGGTGGTGGCAATCCGTACATAATTGAGCGCATGGACAATAGAATTTGGACCGACGCCGAATCTGTGTGGGCGGTCGATTGCGGACTATCCTACCCGCAGCCAAAACCGAACGCGATTTTGTTTGTCAACTCAACGTCTGGTCTGGGCGCAATATCTGGGGCAACAAACATTGTCGGAGGTTCAGGCTATTCGACGGCGACGACCGGCTACGTGGTCGATCAGTTTGGCGGCACAGGATCGGGGGCCGCCCCAACGCTTACTTTTGTGGAGGGCGTGCTCACCGGGGTTTCGTTCGCGACCGGATCGCAAGGATCCGGCTACACGCAGCCGCTTTTGGTTTTAACAGACTTGGCTGGAAGTGCCGGTGGCTCAGGCGCAAGCGCCGTCCTAACATTGAACAATGAAACGGCTCTAACCGCTTCTGCATCTGTATTCACGGTCGCAGGGCAAATCATCAGAGGCGGCGGTGGTGTCATTGAGGTAACGAGCGTCACCAATGGGACGACGGCGATTGGAAATGTTCTTTCGCCTCTGAGCAATGCTATTCCCGGCACAGGGGATACGGCTTCCCAAATTGCGCCGGGCCAGTGGACCATGACAACGCCAACGTCGGTTGTCAGTGGGTTGCGGCATTTGGCTGGGATCGCCGTGACGGGCCTCGCGGACGGCAACGTGATCCCACCGACGGTAGTAAGCGCGGCCGGGACGATTACGTTGGCGACGCCAGCTTCGGCAATCACGGTCGGCCTCGGTTTCCAATGTCAGGCGCAGGACGTGCCGATCGACACCGGCCAGCCAACCGTGCAAGCTCAAAGGAAAAAGCTGACCGCAACCAGCCTGCGTCTCGACGCTTCTCGCGGCGTCAAGGTCGGGTCGAACCAGCGCGACGGGTCGTCCTTGAGCCCGCCGCAGATCGCCGTGGTCTGGAAGGACATGCAGCCGTTGCCCGACAGCGGACCAGGCACGCCGAATTTTCCGCCCGTCCCCTACAATGCGCTATGTGTGCCGCTGCGCACCGGCGACGTGCGGACGGCGCTTGCTGGCGGAACCGTCACGCCCGGCCAGCTTGCGATTCAGCAGGATAACCCTCTTCCGGCAAACGTGGTCGCCATCTACAGCGAGTTGTTGAGCGGTGACACGCCTCAAGTTCAGGCGCCGAAGAAAGGTCAAGGGCAATGAGCCCGCGCTTTGAGATCGTCGAGGCCAAACCATTTCATTGTGGGCAGATGGCGCGCGCGACTCGTCGCGATTATTTGGGCGCGATGCTGGCGGCCGGCGCAAACCCGCACATGGAATTGCGCGAGTGCTTCGACCAATCCTCCTTCCGGCGCGCATGGCTCATCGACGGCAAGGTGGCGGCGCTGGGCGGTGTCATCGGCACGATCATGAGCGCCGAAGGCATGGTGTGGCTGGCGCTGTCCGATGAGGCGACGCGCCACCCGCGCGCCGTCATTCGCGAGGCTCGGCGTCAGCTTTCTGGCCTCATGCGGACACGGCGAGAGCTTCGGGCGTCGATCTTCGAGGGCGACGATCCGTCACTTCGCTTGGCGATCTTTCTCGGATTTCACGTTCTCGGCTGCGCTTGGGGCGGCCCTGCTGAAACAAGCGAGGGGCGTCGATTGCTTGCTCGCGAGATCACAGCTAACGCTGATCTGCGCATCACCGTTGGGAACAGCTTCATGATCCCGATGGCCTATCAGGAGGCGGATTGAATGGCGATCCTCGCAGCCGCCGCCCCGGTCTTGGGTTTGGTCGGAACCGCCGTTTCGGCTGGCGGCGCCGTGCTGGGCGGCATCGCGCAAAGCAACGCCGCCTCGTATCAGGCCAAGGTCGCGGAGAACAACGCGCAGATCGCCAAGCAGAACGCGACCTATGCCTTGCAGGCTGGCGAGGCCAAGACGGAGCAAGCCGGATTGAAGGCGGCCGAAGAGGGCGGGGCGGTCAAGACGGCGCTGGCGGCGAACAATGTGGACGTCAACACCGGCTCGGCGAAGGACGTCGAGGCGAGCACCCGCGAAAAGGGCGTACTGAACGAAGAGACGACGGCCAACGACGCGGAATTGAAAGCTTACGGCTATCAGACGCAGGCGACGGGCTTTGAGGCCCAAGCCGGGCTTGACAACGCGACGGCGGCAGAAGCTCCCATCGGGGCGGCCATTGGCGCGACGGGGAGTTTGTTATCGGGCGCGTCGTCCGTCGGCTTCAAATGGACCGGCTTCGGCGCGGGCGGCGGCTCGCCAATCGCCAACGCCATGAACGCAAGCGGTTCTTCTGTCGGGGGGGCCTGATGGCACAAGTACCCTACGCTGGCGGAACTGCCGACGTTCAGCCCGACGCCGCGCCGCCTGACGACTATCAGCGGATCGAGGCCAACCCGTCATCGTTCGGCGGGGCGATTGCGCAGGGCGCGGAAAAGTTCGGCGCGGGCGCCACCGACATGTCGAAGTTCTGGGGGCACGTCCAGGCGGACGACGCCTCGAACAACGCGCAGAAAGAGGCGTCGGACCTCGCCGAGCATATCCGCACGCTGCAAGGTCAGGACGCGCTCGACGCGCAGAAGGGCGCGTACAAATCGCTCGACGACATTTACACGAAGTATCGCAACCAGCTTGGGACACCGGATCAACAACTCATATTCGATAACCAAAATCGCCCGTTCTTTGACCGGACTATTCGCGGCCAAATAAACACAACGTTCGTTGAAGCTGGGCGGCAGTTTGCAACAAAGACGGCAGACGCGGGAATCGAGATCGCTCACAGCATGGCGGCGACGGCGGGTTCTGACGGCAACTGGCCTACCGTTGAGGTCTCCTATCACAAAGCGCTATCTGGAGAATATAAGAAGCTTCAGGTCGCCGGAATGGAGAACGACCCCGACTCCGTCGCGGCGGCGAAGGTCAAGGCAGCGCTCGTTTACAAATCTGGCCTCGAAGGCATGGCGCCGAAAAACCCTGATGGCGCGCTTACCAAGTTGGATGATCCAAAGATCAAAGCCGCTCTCGGAACGAATTACGACGCCACGGAAAAGAGCGTGCGTGAGAGTGTGGCGCGGTCCTATATCTCCAAAGCCGACGCGCTTTCCGTTGACGACCCGACAAAGGCGGAAGCGTTCGTGCGCGCCAACGAAGCGAAGTTCGGGCCGTCCTACGGCGCGGCGCTCGACCGCGCGCACGAGGCCGCGAATCGCGCCATCGGCAAGGGCGGCGGGAACACGGCATGGGACGCTGCTGCGGGCGGCGCGCCGAAAACGACGCCGGTTTCGTCGAACGCGCAGGTCTACGGCGACAGCCTCGGCGAAGGCGTCAAGACGGCCTATGGGCTGTCTGGCGACACGAAGGTCGGGCGCACGCCGCAACAGGTCTATGACACCCTGCATGCGCTTCCTGATGGCTCGCTCGCCGGAAAACCCGTCGTCATTTCGACCGGCGCGTCCAACAGTCCAAAGGACGTCGATTTCGCGCGCAACCAGATTCGCACAGCGATAGCCAAAGGCGCGGACCCGGCGCAACTCACCGTGCTTGGCGTCGGCGACCGCCCAGACTTCGCGGGCGTCAACGACAAACTGAAAGAGATCGCCGGGCAGTTCGGCGCGAAGTTTCAGCCAGTCGATCCGTCGAAACTGTCGGCCGACCGGGTGCATCCGGCCAGCTACAATGGCTTGCTGGGTGGCGCGGTTCCGGCCCGCGCTTCCGGCCCCATCACGACCGGGCCTGCCGCCAACATAGACCAATCAATCCCACCCGAAGGACGTGCCCTGCTGGCGACCATCGGCGGTCCCGAGGCTGGCGGCCAATACAACGTGCGCTACGGGGGCGCGCGCTTCGAGGGTTACGGCGACCATCCGCGAATTGCCGAAAAGATCACGACCGGCCCGAACGCAGGCAAAACATCCGACGCGGCCGGGCGCTATCAGTTTCTCGGCTCCACATGGGATGAGGCGAAGAAAGCGCTTGGCCTGACGGACTTTTCGCCTGCCAGTCAAGACAAGGCCGCGTGGTGGCTTGCGCAGCGTGATTATCACGCGAAGACCGGCGGCGACCTGACGGCGGCGCTCAAGAGCGGCGACCCGGAGAAACTGGCGGGCGTCGCTCAGGCGCTTCACGGAACATGGACGTCTCTGCCTGGGGGAATTGAAGAAGGAACCACGAGCGGCAAATTCGCCGCGTCCTACAGCGCCGCGCTGCAAGGTAAAGGCACATCGACCATCGCCTCGCGCGAGCCGGCCAGCTACAGCGCGCGACCTGTCGCGACCTCGCCAGACGCCGCCCCCGAATCCCTCGAAACCACCAAGCCCACCGACGCCGCGTTCACCCCGCCCACGCCGCCCGCTCTGCAACCGCCCCCGCCGCCGCAGACGCCGGAAGACGTCGTGAACGCGATCTACGACCGCCAGTCGGCGGCGTTGGCGCACCTGAAAGAGATGGGCCTGACGCCCGAGCAGATGATTGAGGGCGAGCGCCAGATTACGCAGCGCGCAGCGCTCGAGGTCGCGGCGGCGGGCGAGGCACAGCGGGCAATCAAAGCGCGTGAGGAAGCTGCGTCAAACGACGTGCTTGGTATGGCGCACAGCGGCGATTTTACCGGCGCCTACAAGAAACTGGATCAATACCGCACGACCAATCAAATAGACGAGAGATTTTACGACACGATGAGCAAGGCGTTGATGGAGCAGTCCGGCGACCCGAACCCGAAATGGTACGGGCGAGGCTATACGGATGCGCTGAAGCGCACGTTACTTGACGCCAAAGACCCCAACCGCTTGGCGTCGGTGCGACAAGTTTTGGAATTGCAGGCCAGCGGACAACTTACCGCGCGCGGTGCCGGAGAAATCATGAAGACGATGCAGGCGCTTGAGAAAAGCGAAGACGAGGTTGGTATCCAAACCGTTCGTTCCGAGGGGCTCAAGGCACTCGAAGGCAAATTGGCTGGCGGTCTCGACCCACTCGGCAAAATGCGCAATCCGCAAGGCGAAGAGATATTCCGCACCGTCGGCGTCGCTCAATACAACCGTGCTTTCAACGAATGGCGCGCCGCCAAGAAAGAAGGGAAGGGAGACGACTTTTTTTCACTGTCCGACCCCAAAAAACTTGATGCGTTTTCCGAGTCAATATATCCGAAGGCTCAGCGGGACCGCGACATGATGTTTGGTCAAGACGATCAACCAGTAGCGGGTGGGGGAGCGGCAGTCATCCCGCCGGCGCCCGGCGGCGTTGACCAGGACTCTTGGAAATCCATTGTCGGACAAGTGCCCGTCGGTGCTGATGGCAAGGCATGGCCTATAACGAACTGGGTGAATGCGATCCAACAGCTTCGCAACGATCCGACGCCGCAAAACATCCAGCGGTTTGATCAATTTTTTGGCCCTGCTGGATACCGCGCCGAGGAGATTATTACCAAACTGGAAAAACGCACAGCCGACCCAAATCGTGAAAACCAAGGCAAGGACCAAGTATATCTTGACCTTCTCAAAGCCGGTGCGGGGATTCCCTGATGGCTGACGAGGACAACCCTTTTGCTTCGCTTGGCCCCGCGCCGGTTTCTCGCGCTGTTGCACAAGCTGGAATGACCGTCGATCAGCCGGACCGGCCAGATGACGACAATCCGTTTGCACAATTTGGCTCGAAGCCTGTAGCCCCGACGGGATCATTCACCGGCGCCGTCGCGCGCGGTGCTGTACGTGGTGTCACTCCTGCTGCTGGTGGCTTGGTGGGCGCTGGCGAAGGCGCAGCGCTTGGCGCGCTCGTTCCGGGTCTTGGCGAAACTGGCCTGTCGGAACTTGTCGGCGGCGTGATTGGCGGTTTTGCCGGGGCCTACGGCGCAGGAAAGACGCAGGACTACGCGTTGTCGAAAGCGCCGGACTCTTGGGTGGATGCCTTAGGTCAAAGCGACCGCCAGCAGCGCCTCGACCAAGAACAACACCCCTACGGCTCTTTCTTTGGCGGCATGGTTCCGTTCGCTTTGACGATGACACCGTTCGCCGCCGGCGGCAAAGCGGCTGAATTGCCAGAGAACGCCACCAATCTACGGCGCCTGATGGCAAACCCCGCCACGGCGCGCGTGTTTGGCGGTGCGATGATGGGCGGCGTCGAGTTGGCGCAGGAAGAAGTTCAGGACCGCGTCGATTGGGGAAACGTCGCTATCGCGACGGGCTTCGGTATGGTGTTCAACAGACCGAACCCGATCGGCGAAGCAATTGAAAATGTGGGTCCGCGTGCGTTTGGACACGGCACGGCGAAGGAAATAAACGCAGCTCGTGCGCAGGCCCGCGCGCGCGCCGGGATGCCTAATGGCGAGCCGAATATTTTTCCCCAGCAACCGGACGACAGCTACATAGATTTCACCGGGCTCGACGAATACGAGCATCGCCCACCGACGCTGGCCGAAGCGAACGCCTACGGCGTCGGCGGCCCTGGCGCGACAGAACAGACTTTTATGGGTTCACACATGCGCGATCCGACCGCGCAGGCGGCAGCCGACGCCGCTTTACGCGAGGAGAACGCGACCATCGGTCCAATGGACAAGGTCGATGTGGACGCGCTGGCGCGGCGCTCCGAACGCGATCTGTTCGGTCGCTACGATGCGCTGCGCGACCAACGCGACGCGTTCGCCGATCAAATGCGCTCGCTGCGGGCGCCGGACGACGAAGAGACACAATCCGCGCAGCAGCGCGTCGCCGACGCTCAGGCGGCCTATGACGCGCATTTGGAGAAGGCGAGCGGCTACAAGGGCGGCCCCGACGCGCGGCGGCTGCGGGCGGAATTGCGCGACGCGCAGCGCCAGGCTGATGAGGTCGCGGCGCGCAAGGTCGCTGACAATTCGGAAGCTATCGCCGCCGCGACCGCCCAATATCAGGCGACCGACTACGCTTTGCGCGATTTGGGTCCGACGGTTGGTGCTGCACGGCGTCGCGCGGCCGAGCGCGCGGGCTCTGAGATGGTGCAGCCCGTTGCTGTCGAGACAGAACCGGAGAACGTCGTAGCGAAGCCACAGGCCGCTGCGGTTACATCACAAACCCCAACGCTCGCAGAGATCGCCGCGCCGCCAAAGACGCTCGCAGAGCAAAAGGCGGCCATCGCCGAGGATGTGAAGCGGAAGGTCATAGCCGCCGGTCGTCCAGCCGACCAAGCGCAGGATGTGGGTACGCTGGTCGCCAATCACTTCGCCGTGCTTGCATCGCAATTCAAGGGCGCGCTCGGAACCGCGCTGGACTGGTATCGACGCGAGGGGCCGGAATGGCGCGGGCCGAAGGGCGAAAAAGCTTTAGGCGCCGAACCCAGCGCGGGTAATGGCGCGCCAGCCGCAGAAGTCCCGACAGGCAAGCCGGGAACGTTAGAGGCCTTGCTGGCGGCCAAGACGGAAGCCGACAAGGCCGCCGGGCCGCCGCCCGTTGTCGCCGCTGCGCCGGTTGAGCCGCCAGCCGCCAAAGAGACCAAGGGCAAAGTCAAAGGAAAAGCTGAGTCGAAGATCAGCGCCGCCGACGCGCGCGCGAAAGCCGAGAGTTTCGGCGTGTCCAATTTGATCGACGGCTTGCAGGCCGCTGGGGCAACGTCGGATGAGATTGCGGACGTCATTGGCAAGAAGTTGACCGTCGAAGAAATCGCGGCGCTGGAGCGCGCGCCAGTCGCGCCACGTCCCACGGTCAAAACGGCAGCAAAGGAAAAAACCGGCGCGCCCGTCGAGGGCGCACGCGCGA
Organism: uncultured Hyphomicrobiales bacterium; assembly: GCA_903932535.1. Classification (GTDB taxonomy): domain Bacteria; phylum Pseudomonadota; class Alphaproteobacteria; order Rhizobiales; family Beijerinckiaceae; genus Roseiarcus. The sequence goes on from CAIZGR010000661.1 coordinate 42,359, forward strand.
AGGCCGACCGTTTGGAGATTTCGAACCTCATCGACCGACTGGGCGCGTCCGGCGCGAGCGCAGAGGACATTTCCGGCGTCATCGGCGGCAAACTGAGCCTAGACGAAATCGGCGAGATTCTCCGCGAAGGGCCGCGCGCGCGGAAAGCCGCCGAGCCAGCGCCAAAAACGGATGAGCCGTCGCCGACTGAAACCAAAGTCGAAGCGCCGGCCTCATCGACGCCGACCGTCACGCAAATGACCGGGTCGGCGATTGGCCGTTTCGTCGATCAAGTCGCCGTATCGCCGAAAGGCGTTCCCGCCCTGTCCGGCATCCTGCTTCGCGAGCCGGAACTTGTCGGTGCGATCCGCGAGGCGGCGGAAGGTATCTCGGTTCAGACCGAACATGGCCCGACGCGCGTTCCAGACGCCGACCACGCGGCGTTGTTCGAGGTTGGGCGCCGTCTCGCGACTGGCGACAAGATGGAGTCAAGCGCCGACGTGCATTTGCTGCGGCGCTTGCTTGAACGCTTCAAAGGCTTCGTCATTGAGGAGCCGGACTACGAAACTCATTTTGAGACGGCGCGCGACGTCGAGCATCTCGCGACGGAATATTATCAACACGCGACGCGCCAAGCCGAAATAGGCAGACCCGCAGGGGACATGCTGGCCGACGACGAGGCGCGCAAGGACTGGTCGCAACGCATCATTCGCGAGATTGCGGAAAACGCCAGATCGACGCCGCTTGAACCCGTTCGCGCGGCCTCGCAAGCCATCGACCGACTGACCGAAACCTCCGTTGCAGATCAGCGCGCGGCGTTGCCGAAATTCACTACGGAAGCAAGTGCGGCGATCCCCGCCGACGACGAGGGCCGTGACCAGCCGGTCGGCGTCTTCATGTTCGACCCGCGCGACATCAACGTGGACGCCAGCCGATTCCAGTTCAAATCAGGCGGAGACAAATACGGCGTCACAGGCGCGTTGCGGTCGGTCAAGAAATGGGATCGCGCCAAGGCGCAAGCGATCATCGTCTGGGAGGATTTGAAGGGCAAGCTGTGGGTCGCCGACGGACATCAGCGGTCGGGACTCGCGCGCCGCTTGACCGAACAGGGGATGGCGAAAGACATTCAGCTTCCTGGACTGCTCTATCGCGAGAAGGACGGTATTTCCGCTGAGGACGTGCGCGCCATCGCGGCTGTGACGAACATCGCCAACGGGTCCGGCTCAGCAATCGACGGCGCCAAGATTTTGCGCGCGCGGCCGGAATTGCTTGATGGTTCCGTTCCGCTGTCGGCAGGCAAGGGCGCGCAGGCGGCGGCGTTGGCCTCCCTCGGCGATGAGGCGTTTCGCGTGGTGGTCAACGACGTCGTGCCGGAACACTTCGGCGCCATTGTCGGTCAGATCATCCCGCGCGATGAAGCGCGGCAACTCGCGGCCATCAAAGCGATAGCTCGGTTCGAGCCAAAGAGCGTCGAGGAAGCCACGGCGTTGACGCAGCGCGTGGCGGAATCGGAATTAGCGAAAGCGGAAGAAGGCCGGCAGCAATCGTTTTTCGGCGATTTAGAAAGCGCAGATTCGACCGCTGGCGAGGAAATGCGTATTGTGGGATCGGCGATCAAAGGGCTAAAACGCGACAAGGCGCTTTTTGCTCGCGTGGTCGCCAACGCTGAGCGCATTGAGGAAAGCGGTTCCCGCATTGAGCGTGGCGGGGCTCAAAGCGTAGCGAGCGATGCGGAACTGTTCGCGCGTCGCCTTTCATCGGATGCTTACACGGCCGGCCCCGTACGTGATGCGTTAACTTTGGCCGCAAGGAATTTGAAGGATGGAAAAGCCTCAATCGCCGACGCTGCCTCCAGCGTACTCGCTTCCCTTCGGAGCGAGGCTGAAAAAAATGTCGCTGGTCGGGCTGGCGATCTCGGACGCGCAGCAGAACCCGAAACCAAAACCGGAGCCGAGCGCGGCCCCGAAGGAACCCAGCAAACCCTAATCCCCGGCGTCGCGCCGGTCACAGAGCGCGAGCGCATTGAGGCGGCGGCAGCCAAGCCCTTGACTGGTGGCAACGCCGATATGCAGCACGAAGGGCTGTTCGGCGACGCTAAGGACCAAGCCGATCTATTCCAGCGCGACCGCGAGAAATTTGGCGGCTACGATCGCGGCGAACCTCGCGGCGTCATTCATCTGTTTTCAAGTCAGAACGCATCCACGCCGATTCACGAACTCGGCCACGATTTCCTTGAGCGGATGCGGCGCTACGGAAACCACGAACTTGCGCCAGAGCAGCTTCGCAAGGATTGGCAGACAATCAAGCGCGCGCTGAAAATCGACGATGCCGACGTGCAAATCAAGCGGCCTGCACATGAACAATTTGCCCGATGGTTCGAACAATATTTGCATGAAGGAATGGCCCCGTCGGCGGAATTGGCTGGCGTGTTCTCGCGATTCAAAAACTGGATGGCGAACATCTACAAGAACGTCCGTGACATTTTCGACAGGCGGCAAATCCCAATGAACGCGGACGTGCGCGCTGTGTTTGATAGGATGCTATCCGAAGAGCCACGCGCCACGGTGATCGCGCCACAACCCGCGCGCGCGCCGACGTTGGTTGACTTGCATACCGCCGAGGCCGCGCGCGTAGAGCCTGCACAGGCTCTCCCCGCCGCCGAGCGTATTGCGGCGGAACGCGCAGAAGCTGTCGCACCCCCGGAGGTTGAACATGAAATCGCCCCGACACTCGCCGAGATTGAAGCCAAGCGCACAGCCGCAGGATCAGGAGGCGACGCCGCAGGAGAAGCTGGACGCGGCGACGGCGGATTACCAGAAGTGGTCGGCGGTGGCGGCCAAACCGGGGCTCAGCCCGGCGGCGGCAAATTGGGCACTGAGCCAAGCCCAGAGCGCCAAGGCGGAAATGACGCTTCGGCAGAAGGCGGCGGCGTATCAGGAGGACCAACCGCCGGACAGCCCGCCGCCGGACGATCCGAATCTGGCGGCACTGCTGGGGGTAAGCCACTCGCCCCAGAACCCGTAGAACTTTTGACGCCGCCAAAGCGTTTTATCGACAAAGCCGGAAATCTGCGGCTGGATAACGTCAATGGCGTTGAGGACCTAAAGACGCTCGCGCGCGAGATCGCCGAGTCGAACAAGGGTTTCGTCGGAGACCGGCGCGCGCCACTTTCCGACGCTGAGGTAATGAGGCTTCAGGAATCAATCGGCGACGACCGTGTGACGCGGAAGACGCTCGGCGAAGCGTCCAATGCCGAAGAAGGTCTTGCCATTCAGCGAATAGCCGCGCAGGCGTGGCGCGACATGCACGACGCGGCGCAGACCTTCAAACAATCTCGTTCGGACGCTGATCTTTTTGCCTACATCGAAAAGCAGCAGCGCGCGACAATGATGCAGGCTTACTACAGCCAAGCGACGGCTGAGGCAGGCCGTGCGTTGCGCGCTATGCGAAAAGTTCAAGAGTTTTGGTCCCCCGGAGCGGAAGTGGCCAAGGCGACGACAGAAGGCGCTCCAAAACCAACGCCAAGCGACGTCATCACCCAAGCGACAGGACAGACGCTGTTTCAAAAAGCGCAAGAAGCTCTCTTGGTTGCCGAATACGAAAATCCGCAGTCCGCCGCGCGCTTCAATTCATGGACGCGCCGACATTCATTTGGTCGCTGCCTTCTCGAATATTGGGTCAATGGGCTCATTTCGGGAACGGCGACGCACACGACATATTTGGTTGGAAACGCACTTTTGGCGTTGAATAAGGGATTGCTTGAAACGCCCATGGCGGCAGCGATTGGCGCGACACGCGGCATGATGGGGCGCCAGACCGGAAACGTTGTGCAGTTCGGAGAGACGGCGGCTCGTCTGCGTGGCGCGGTGTCCGGTTTTGCGCCAGCGGCTCAAGCCGCAGCGGAGACGCTTCGAACAGGCGTCACCGGACAGTTGCCGGGGCATGGAGAGACGTTTCGCCTGCCGTTCCAACCCGAGAGCGCGCCGCCGACGGAAGGCGCGCCGCTCAACGAACGCGCGACTATGCAGGATGCGAAGGTCGCGCTCTACGGCGCCTCGCGCGGCATCCTTGACGGAATACTGTCCATCGGAAAAATATTGGAGGCGACACCCGAAGGGTCGGCCCCTGTCTCTGCTCAATATTCCGCGCTCGGAGCGATACCCGATCTGCAAATCAGGGGCGGTGTCCTCCCGGTCGGGCAAGTCCTACGCGCCCCTTCGCGTGCTGTGGCGACGATTCACACTTTCATGCGTGCGATGAATTATTCGATGGAAAAGAACGCAGCCGTCTATCGTCAGGCGCTCGCAGAGAGCGAGGGTGCGGGGTGGTCGCAGGAACAACTGCATGCGCGCATAGGCGATCTGACCAACAACACGCCGGAACAAATTGTCGATTCGTCATCGACGGCAGCCACAGAACTTACCCTCATGGGTCCGGCAGGTGAATTCACGCGTCGCATCTCAGCAATTACTAACTGGGCGCCGAACCTGCCGCTGCTCGGCGAGACGCCCATCCTCAAATTCATCGACCCGTTCGTGCATATCGCGTCGAATATCGTCGATCAGACCTTCGTGCAGCGCACGCCGCTGGGCCTTCTTTCTGGCGAAGTTCGACGCGACCTGTTTGGCCGCAACGGCGTCGCCGCGCAGGACATGGCGCAGGCCCGCATGATCGTCGGCTCGGCGCTCGCCCTCGGCTTCGGCGCCCTCGCTTCGCGCGGCGTCGTCACCGGATCGGGACCAATCGACAAAAGCGCGGCGCGGGCTTGGCGGCTCGCCGGCTATCAGCCGCACTCCGTGCTGATCGGCAGCACTTGGTATCAGATGAACCGTTTGGGGCCGCTCGGGATGTTGTTGGGAACAGCGGCTGATTTATATGACGTGGCGCACGCCGCTTCCAAAGAGGACATGCTGCAAGTCGGCAACTTGCTGGCGCGCGCGCTATATCAAAACGTTTTAGATGAAAGTTTTATGCGCGGTCCAGCCGATCTCATCCAGGCAATCGACGATCCGGGCCGCTACGGCGAACGCTGGATTCAGGGCTTTGCAAGCTCGTTTGTTCCTTACAGCGTCGGTCTTTCGCAGATCACGCGCGCCTCCGACCCCTACGCTCGCGAAGCGCGCACAGTGATGGATTCGATAAGGCAGAAAATTCCAGGTCTTTCCGAATCGCTTCTGCCGCGCCTTGATATTTGGGGCCAACCTATTCCGAGTCGCGACGCTCTGATCGCAGCCGGCCTGACGGCGATCTACGAACAGCGAATGAGCACCGATCCCGTCAACATCGCCCTGAACGACATCGGGGTCGGCTTCGGTGCTGTCGAGCGCTCGATTCGAAATGTCAAACTGACCGATCAACAGTACGACGATTTCGCACGCTTCGCCGGGCGCATGGCGAAGATGAGGCTCGACACAATCGTCAACTCGCCAGATTGGCGAACATGGCCACCGGGTGTGCAGGCGATGGTTGCCAAAGAGACCGTCGAGCAATCGCGCGAATCGGCGCGAAATCTGATGTTTGTAAAATATCCTCAGATATTTGCCGACTCAACAAAGTTGATCAGGCAAAAAACGTTCGCAGGTAAATAATATTGTATGTGATAGTTTATTATATCTTGGCTATTGGCTAAGTTGTAACGCAAATTGCGCACAGCCTCCCTCACTTCCTTCTGCGTCAGATGATTTTATAATTTCGTCCGAGTCAACAATTACCCGAATAGTGCAACCAAAACTGGTTCCATTTACATATCGATTTGTTGACCAAATATATACTTTCTGTCCAGCAATTTCGCGTTGGTCTGTCGGGTATCCAAGTTTTGCAATTGCAATACTTGCCCTCTGTCCAATCATTGCACCCATCCGCGTCGGAATAATCTGCGATGCACATGAAGAAAGCAAAATTGAAACAATTAAGCCGCCACATGCCGTAATTCTATTTTCAGCGGTCCGCATCGCGCTCCCCAAGCTTCACGTTATTTCGGAGACGCTAGCGCTTTCTCGACAAGCCGTCGAATCGCCTCGGGGCGAGATGGTTTGGGGTCTGGCTGAGCGGCGATCCAGTCGTCGAGAACGTCAATGGCGGCGTGAGGCATACGAACCATAACACCCGGCATTTGCCCGCCTGTAGAAGGTCGGCCACGGCCACGCTTTTTTGAGGTATCCGATATTGACGTGGGCATTTTTTCAGGATACCTATAAATAAGTCGGGCGGCAAGAGAGATTGGGCCCTCTCCAGCCGCCCTGACCAAGGCAACCTGTTACGGAGGTCGCGATGGCTGATGCCGCGCATAGCACAACTGTATCCCGTCGTCAGGCGCTGGCGATTAGCGTCGGCGTCCCGGCGGCTATTGCAGCTTTCGCCTACGGTGTCCCCGTCAAAGCGACGACTCTGGCCGATGAGTTCGAGACCGCATTGGCGGCTGAGCGGGCCGTCAACACCGAGTGGAACGAGCTTGGCCCGGATTATAACTGTAGCCCTGAGTGGGAAGCGGCCTACAACCGTGTGTCTGCGCAGACCTCAAGGGTCGTGGACAAGATTATCGCTGATCCGTCCCGGAACCTTGAAAGTTTGAGACTGAAAAGCCAGGCTTATCTATGGTGCTATGCCAACGACGCAGAAGATGCGCTCGCGTGCTTATTGGAGAAGTCCAACACGACTGATGTGAAAGTGTTGCACGCAATCCTGCGCGATTTGCTCGCGATTTAAATAACACGAATTCCGCTCTTGGCCGGGCGGATGAAAGACGCGGATTCCCGGAGCTTCATTGGCCCCGGTTCCGCGATTGCGGACCCGCGCGTCTCGGGCCGGCCAAGGCCGGGCGCCAATGAGGACTGAAAATGGCAAAAGCAAAAGAAGTAAGCGCAGAAATCAGCATCGTGCCGCTCAAGCGCGCGACGTTGAAACTCAGGATCATCGGCACGACACCGCTGTTTCAAAACCGCATGGCGAACAAGGTCAAACAGGGCTTGTTGGTCGGCGGTGGAAAGAAAACCAAAGCCGAACGGGTCAACATTAAGCACGAGCCGCTGCGCGAGTTTCGCGACAGCGCCGAGATCGTCCCCGTTGGGCCGACGGCGCTCGGGCTGCGTGTAGTGGCCGTCAAGGCGGCTATGTGCACAGCGGCTCTGGAAACGCCGGGGCTGACGAAAACCTCGACGCAGAGGCTGCTGTTCATGCCGGGGGACTTCTTTCCGCTCTACGGGACGCCGCAGCTTCGCATGGACGTAACGCGCTCGGCGGATATCAATCGGACGCCAGACGTTCGCACGCGGGCTTTCCTGCCCAAATGGGGAGCGGAAGTCAAGATCCAATTCATTGTGCCTCAGTTCAGCGTCGCGGGCGTCGTCGCCCTGCTTTGCAACGCTGGCGTCCTAATCGGCGTTGGCGATTTCCGGCAGGAGAAAGGTAAGGGCGCGTTTGGATCGTTCCGCGTGATCGGCGAAGGCGAAAAGGACGCCGAATGGGACGACTTAATAAAGAATCATGGTCGCAAGGCTCAGGCGGCGGCGCTGGACCGACCGCAATATGCGGATCGCGACACCGAAGACCTGATGGCCTTCTACGAAACCGAAGTGAAACGGAGGGCTGCGTAATGTCTTCGTTCACCAAGGCAAAACGCCAGAAGATCGTCGAGGAATTCGCGCGGCGACACAACGGCAACTACAATCCGGCGCTCTTTCTCGAAGAGGTTAAAACCACCGGCGAAAGCCATCCTGCCTTCGGATGGTTCGAATGGGACGCCGACAAGGCGGCGTCGGCCTATCAACTGGAACAGGCCCGCGACTTTGCTCGCGATCTTCGCGTTTCGTTCAAAATCGAAGAGATCGTCGGCCCGAACCAAGTCCGCATCCGCGAGCATCCGATCCCGATGGTGATTTCGCCAATGGAAGGGCGACGCCACGGCGGAGGCTATCGGCTTACCGATCCTGACGACCCCGAGCATATCGCGGAACACTGCTTGCAGGCGGCGAGAACACTGCAACAATGGCGAGACAGATATTCGGCGGCGCTCGCGCACGCTGGAATCAAGGTCAGCGACGTCAACACGGTGATCGCGCGACTTGAGCGCAAGGCGTCTTCCAAGGCGGCTTGAGAGCGGTGCGAAGCGGGTCGCCGTGGCTCGCTGGCAAGGAACACGGAACGGCAGGCATGACCTGATTTGGCGGCGCATGACTCGGTGCGGAGAGGCCTGGTTAGGCAGGCATCGCGGGGCGGCTTTCGAGCCGCCCTTTTTCGTTAGGAAGACGACGGCCTTGTGAACATCTCGCTATTGAACGCAAGCATCGGCGTCGCGCCCGTTGACAAGACGATTCGCAATGCTCTCCTGACCGACTAGCGAAACAAATGGCGAAACTCGGAGCCCTGCAATGACCGACGCCCCGCACCCCCCGCATCAGGCTGTGGCGCCGGATCGCAAGCCGAAGAAACCGTCGCAGGTCCAATGGAAGGGCAAGCCGATTGGGCATGGCTCCGGCCGCGCGAAGCATACGCTCAAGCCGCACCAAAGCCCGCTAAACCCCACGGAATAATGCGGTTCGCGCGCGCGAGGCCTACGACCGATCCTCAGACATCATGGACGTCTGAGGATTTTGCATATGCACAAGACGTTGCGCTTTTCACTTTTGGCGCTCTTCGCATTTTTGACATTTTCCGCGCAGGCGCAAGTTTCTGCACCACAGGTTTCCACCCTTGGACAATCTGACCTAATTCCGGTTGTTCCCGGCGGGAGACCGAGCGGACAACAACAGTTTATTTCGTTCCAAAACCTGACAAACACATTGCCGTATGGGCTTGGAAAACAACTTTCCGCCGCCTACCAATCCGCAACCGCCGCAGGCAACTACATTGACAACCCGCCGTGGTTCGCGTGTGTCAGCGGCAACAATGCAAACCTTTTGTTGGTTTGCTCGGCGTGGCAGGCATCAACGGCTTACGGGCAAGGCGCTGTCGTCAGCAACGGTGGACACCTTTATGTCGCC
>CAIZGR010000662.1 GCA_903932535.1 uncultured Hyphomicrobiales bacterium
CGCGGTTCTCAGAGCCGTCGACATGCCGCCTGACGAAGTCGCCGCCATGCGCAAAGCGGAAGCCGCCGAGCGACGCGAACCATCAACCGAAGGAGAGAGCATTGAGCGAGAATAGCCCGAGCCCGATGACGGGTGGAGACGGAGGGCCGCCGAGCGACGTCGGTAATGCGACCGCAGTCGTCCTGGACAAGACCAACGCGCCGCCGCCTGCGCCCGCAGCGCCGCCGCCTGCCGCCAAAGTCGAGCCTGCTCCGCCTCCCGCACCCGCCCCGGCGCCAAAGGCCGCCACGGAGGCTGTGGAGCCGCCCGCCAAGCCGGCTCAGAAGACGCTCGCCGATCCGCCGCCCGGCGAGGAGCCAAAGGTTCCGACGCCGGCGGACTGGCCGGACGACTGGCGCGTCAAGATGGCCGGCGACGACAAGAAGCTGCTCGCCCGCCTCGAGCGCATGGGCTCGCCGAAGGACATCCTGAATTCCTGGCGCGCCATGGAGCAGCGCCTGTCGTCCGGAGAACTGAAGCGCGCTCTGCCCAACAACTACACCGAGGAGGAGCTCGCCGAGTACCGGAAGTCCAACGGCATCCCCGAAAAGCCGGAGGATTACGACACGGCGCTCGGCAACGGGTTCGTCTGGGGAGAAGCCGATCAGCCGCTGCTCAAGGACTTCACCGCCTTCGCGCACGAGCGCAACATGCCGGCAGACACCGTCAAGTCGGCGCTCGAGTGGTTCGCCCGCCAGCAGCAGAACATCGTCGATGAGGTCGCGATGCGCGATCAGCGCGAACTGGCCGAAGGCTCCGAGGCTCTGCGCGCCGAATGGGGCAACGGCTACAAGGGCAACCTGACCGCCGTGCGCAACCTGCTCGAAGGCCAGACCGCGGCCACGCCCGACGGTCAGCCGGTCCCCCTCTTCGACCTGCTCATGAGCGCGCGCGCGGAAGACGGGCGCCGGCTCGGCAACATCCCCGACGTGCTCAAGTGGGCCTCCGGCCTTTCCCGCGAGCTCAACCCCTTCGCCACCCTCGTCCCCGATCAAGCTGGCGGGAACAGCGGCATCAAAGCCGCAGAAGCCGAATTCGCCGCCATCTCCGCCAAGATGGGCGACAAGTCCTCGGATTACTGGCGCGGGCCCAATTCCGAAACCATCCAGGCGCGCTGGCGCGAGCTTCACGGCCTGCTCGAGAAGGCCAAGGCCCGCGCTGCTTGATCCGCACATAGCCGCCGCGTAGAAAACGCGAGACCCCGGAAGCGCTCGAACGCCCCGGGGTCTCTGACCAATCAGGAAGAGAAGGTTCCCGTCATGGCTAGGTTCGACATTAGCAAGCGCCCTCCCGTCGAGAAAGTACGCTCTCTTCTCGACTACGATCCGCTCACCGGCATCCTTCGGTGGAAGAAAAACACAGGCCGGGCCATCAAGGGGCGCGAGGCCGGGTCAATCGACCCGTCGACCGGCTATCACCGCACGCGCATCTTCGGGCAGGCGATTGTCTCTCATCACGTTATCTGGGCCATCATGACCGGCGAATGGCCGCCCGAAGAGGTGGATCATCGCACCGGAAAGTCGAACGAATGGGCTAATTTGAGAAAGGCCACGCGCTCGACCAACATGGCGAACCGCGGCGCGCAGCCGGATACTGTAACCGGGACCAAGGGCGTTTCGTACCATAAGGTCACCGGCAAGTGGCAGGCGCAAATCGGTTTCAGAAAGAAGAACCACTACCTGGGCACATTCGACACAATCGAGGAAGCTAAGGCCGCCTATGACGTCGCCGCGAAGCACTACTTCGGCGAATTTGCCCGCCCCGCCTAGCCCTATTTACTTTATCGGGCACTGGCTGTAATTAGCGCGTCGTGGGACGATCTCGGCAACCCGGTTATCCGGCCCGAATGAGTCCCCGACGGACGCCACGAGACGCCCGGCAGAGACGACGGAACGGCCCCTTCACCTGGCAACCCTGACCTCTCTCCGCCGGCAACCTGATCGTAGAGCGGCACAATCCCCTCGCCCTCTCATCAGGAGCCATTACAGTGGCTGACTCGGCTTAACGTTAGGCCCACA
>CAIZGR010000663.1 GCA_903932535.1 uncultured Hyphomicrobiales bacterium
TGGGGCTGGCGGGGTACTCGGTGTCGGGGCGGACGGGGCAGAGCGGATGGTCGCAGACGGGGTGGGTGTCGGACACGAGCGTGGTGTGCCTGGGGGGCGGTGTGAGGGGAGGGAGCGTGCGGGTGTCTGGGAGCGGAAGCGGTGGATCGTGCCGTCGTCGAGCTTGAGCGCGACGAGGCCGCGCACCGCGCCCTCGGAGTCGCGGATGAGGTCGATGGCGAAATATTCGATGAAGAATTCGCAGCGCGCTCTCAGCGCCTGACCGTAGAGCGTGTGCAGGATGGCGTGGCCGGTGCGGTCGGCGGCGGCGCAGGTGCGCTGGGCGATGCCCTTGCCGTAGTCGGTCGTCATGCCGCCGAACGGACGCTGGTAGATCTTGCCGACGTCCGTGCGCGAGAACGGCACGCCCCAGTGGTCCAGCTCGTAGACCGCGGCCGGCGCGTTGCGGCAGAGGTACTCGATAGCGTCCTGGTCGCCGAGCCAGTCGGAGCCCTTGACGGTGTCGTACATGTGCCAGCGCCAGTCGTCGGGACCCATGTTGCCGAGCGAGGCGGAGATGCCGCCCTGCGCCGCAACCGTGTGCGAGCGCGTCGGGAAGACTTTTGAGATGCAGGCGGTCTTCAAGCCGGCCTGGGCGCAGCCGACGCTTGCGCGCAGGCCCGCGCCGCCCGCCCCGACGACGACGACGTCGTAGGTGTGGTCCGTGATCGGGTAGGCCTTGCCGCCGAGCGCCGGGGCGCTCTCAGCCGGGGAGCCGTTCGTCGCCATCGCGTGGGTCCGTCCTAAAAAAGTTCGTGGTCAGGTGAAGCTGATGCGCAGCGTCGCGTAGACGCAGGCGAGGCCGAGCAGCGCGCAGAAGCAGGTGTTGGCGATCAGCGCCCAGGCGCGGGGCGGTCCGTCGACGTAGTCGATGACGATCGACCGCATGCCGATCTCCATGTGCACGATCCCCGACAGGATGAAGGCGAGCAGAAGGATCGCCGGAACGGGATGGGCGAGCGTGGCGCGCACGCCGTTGTAGTCCATGTGGACGAGGTCGAGCATCAGCCAGACGAAATAGAGGCCGAGCAGGACATTCGCGATCCCGGTCACATGGATCGTCCAGGCCTCGGCCGTCCCTTTTTGTGAGGACCCGAGGAAACGAACGCGCGTGAGAGGCGTGCGCAGCCCGCCGGATTTGCCAGACATCGGAAGCTCCTTACCGGACGGCGTAGCCGATCGCCCAGGTGATGAGGGTCAGCGCGATTCCGCCGATCGCCGTTCCCCAGGCCATTTGATCGCGGATCGGGTCTTCCAGGCCGTAGCCGGCGTCCCAGACGAAGTGCCGGATGCCGCCGAGCAGGTGATTGAACAGGGCCCAGGTGAAGCCGAACAGCACGAGCTGTCCGATGAACGATCCTATGAAGGCCGAGAACCAGCCGAAGGCGGCCGCGTCGGTCGAGGCGGCGATGAGGAACCAAGCCAGGAGCAGGACGCCGACATAAAGCCCGAATCCGGTGATCCGGTGCAGGATCGACATCACCATCGTGATGGTGATCTTGTAGATTTGGAGGTGCGGCGACAACGGGCGCGGTCGCGGCCCGCTCCGCGCAGCTTCAGTCGATGCCATGGGATGTGTCCCGTCTGAGTTCGAGCGCAGTTCTAGACCGGTCGTCCGGCCCTCGCAATGCTCCCTCGTGTCGCCGAAAGTTGAATGGTGTTCCTGTCAGCGCGACAGCGCAGCTTCGACTTCCGCGCGCGTCGGCGGGTTCGACCCCTTGCGGGTGCAGGTGATGGCCGAAGCGCAGGCGGCGAAGCCGAGCCAGCGCTCGAGCGCAGCGCGGTCCGGCGCCGCCGAACCGGCGCCGAGCGCGCCGTCGCGGTCCATGGCCGCGAGCAGCGCAGACATGAAGCTGTCGCCCGCGCCGACCGTGTCGACGACCTCGACGCGCGGGGCCGGGACGGCGATCCGCTCGCCGCCGAGGATCGCCAGCGCGCCGCGCTCGCCGAGCGTCGCCAAGCAGAAGCGGGGTCCCGTCGCCGCCCAGGCCGCGAGGCTGTCTTCGATCGGGCGGCCGGGATAGAGCCACGCGAGGTCTTCCTCGCTCGCCTTCACGACATGCGCGAGCGACGCCTGCCGTTCGACCAGCGCCGCGACCGTCCCGCGATCCGGGGTGACGAGCGGGCGGATGTTGGGATCGTAGCTGACGGTGGCGCGCGCCCGCGCCGCCTCCAGCGCCTGGACGACCCGCTCGCCGTGCCTCGGGTCGACCGCCGAAATCGAGCCGACGTGCAGGTGGCGCCCCGTCGCCGGCCAGACCTCCGGGAACGGCCAGGGTCCGTCGAAGGATGTGGCGTCGAGGTAGAACGAATAGCGCGAGCCGGTCTTGGCGGTGCCGCGCATGACGAAGGCGAGGGTCGTCGGCCGCTCGTCGCGCAGCACGAAGCCGAGATCGACGCCGCTGGCGGCGAGCAGGCCCGCGAGCGCGTCGCCGTTCCCGTCCGTGGAGATGCGGGAGACGAAGGCGGTCGGCGCGCCGAGCCGGGAGAGGCCGATCGCGACGTTGTAGGGCGAGCCGCCGAGCACGGCGTCGTAGGCGTTCGCCTTGTCCGGATCGGGAATGAGGTCGATCAGCGCTTCGCCGGAAATGAGTATCATGGCCCCTCGTCCTTCGGCTTGGCTCTAAGCGAGCGTATAGGCCGTCTTCACGGTTGTGTAGAACTCCGCCGCATAGCGGCCCTGCTCGCGCGGGCCGAGGCTGGAGCCCTTTCGGCCGCCGAACGGCGCATGGTAGTCCACGCCGGCGGTCGGCAGGTTCACCATGACCATGCCGGCTTCGGCGTTGCGCTTGAAGTGGGTCGCATGCTTCAGGCTGGCCGTGCAGATTCCGGCGCAGAGGCCGAAGCTGGTGTCGTTGGCGATGGCGAGCGCGTCGTCGTAGTCGCGCGCAGGGATCATCGCCGCGACCGGCCCGAAGATTTCCTCGCGGGCGATGCGCATGGCGTTGTCGGCGTCGAGAAAGAGCGCGGGGGCCATATAGAAGCCGGGCGCGGCGCGCTCGAGCCGCTCGCCGCCGAGCGCCAGCTTCGCGCCCTCGCTCCGGCCGATCGCCACATAGGCGAGATCCTGGTCGAGCTGGCTCCCGTCGACCACGGGGCCGATGTGGGTTCCGGCCGCGAGCGCGTCGTCGACAACGAGCTTTTGCATGCGCGCGGTCAGGGCTTCGGCGAACCGGCGGTAGATCGTTTCCTCGACGATGAGGCGCGACGACGCCGTGCACCGCTGCCCGGTGGAGAAATAGGCGCCGTTGACGGCGCATTCGACCGCGCCCGGGATGTCGGCGTCGGCGAGCACCACCAGCGGATTCTTGCCGCCCATTTCGAGCTGGAATTTCCGCATTGCCCCGGCGCATGCGGCGGCGACCCGGCGGCCGGTGGCGACCGAGCCGGTGAAAGTGACCGCGTCGACCGCCTTGCTCGCGAGCATCGCTTCGCCGACCACCGAGCCGCGGCCCATCACCAGATTGAAGACGCCCTCGGGCGCGCCCGCGCGATCGATGATTTCGGCGAGCGCGTGCGCCGAGCCGGGGACGAGGTCGGCCGGCTTGAACACGACCGTGTTGCCGTAGGCGAGCGCCGGCGCGATCTTCCAGGCGGGAATGGCGATCGGGAAGTTCCACGGCGCGATGACGCCGATCACCCCGACCGCCTCCCGCGTCGCCTCGACGCCGACGTTCGGCCGCACGGAGGCGAAGGTCTCCCCCGGAATGCGGAGCGCTTCGCCGGCGAAGAAGTCGAAGATCTGCCCGGCGCGGGCGACCTCGCCGACGGCTTCGGGCAGGGTCTTTCCCTCTTCGCGCGCAAGCAGGCGGCCGAGCTCGTCGCGGCGGGCGAAAATCTCGGCCGAGACGCGCGCGAGGAGATCATGCCGCTCCTGCGGGGTGGTCCGCGACCAGCGCGGAAAGGCGGACCGGGCGGCGGCGATCGCGGCGTCGGTCTGAACGGCGTCGGCCTGCGCGTATTCGCCGACGATGTCGCCGGTGTTCGACGGGTTGACGTTGCGGGAGACGGAGACGCCCTCGACCCATTCGCCTGCGATCAAATTCCTGTGGAGCGCAGCCATGTCTTCCTCCTGCGGACCCGACTTTGTCCGCATAGCCGAATCAAATCAACCTTCGAAGCGTCGTCGGCAAGGACCGCCGACAGGCCGTGTCGTGGAGTTTGCCGAACGGAACTTTTCGGGAGCCTGCTGGGCCGCGCCCTCCCCGTCGAGGCCAGCGAAAAATCATCGACAGGCGCTTTGGCGCCGCCAGTTCGCTCGGCGATCAGTGGTATATCAAAGACAATAAGTGATTTAAATGCAAGCCGCTTTTTTCTGCCGTTTGTCAGCGAACTGCGCTAAACTTCAAAGGTACCCGCCCATAGCGTGCTATGGGCTCAAGGGCTGCGAAGGAGAAATCCGACGCAGCCTTTGCTTTTTCTGTGCTGAGCGTTTTTCATGCGTACAATTATCTATGTTGATGGGTTCAATCTGTATTTTCGACTCCTTCAGAGGCGCCCAGCCCTGAAGTGGCTGAATATCAAAATCCTCGCCGAGCGCGTCCTCAATCCCGCCAATCAAATTGTCGCGGTGAGGTACTATACCGCCCGCGTTTCAGGGCGGCTTGATCCGCACGGCCCTGCACGGCAGCAGATCTATCTGGACGCCCTGGCGACCATTCCGGAAATCTCCGTTCATATGGGGATGTTTCTCACCTCGGAGAAGTTCGCCGGCATGGTGCACCCGCCGCAGTTCCGGCCGATCGCCGACATGCCGCAGCCTTGGCCGGACGTGGTGAAAGTCCTGAAGGTCGAAGAAAAGGGCAGCGACGTGAATCTTGCCTGCCACTTGCTGCTCGACGCCTTCCAAGGGAATTTCGATGTCGCCGCCGTGCTGTCGAACGATAGCGACCTCGTCGAGCCGATCCGCGTTGTCACGCAAATCATGCGCAAGCCGGTCGGCCTTCTCTCGCCGGTCAACAACCCGAATCCGGAATTATCCGGCGCGTCCAGCTTCATTCGCCGCTTGAGCGTCAGCGATCTTGCCGCCTCGCAATTTCCCGACCCGCTCGCACGACTGGGCCAACCAGACTTAAATCGGCCGGCGGCTTGGGCGTGACGACGGCGCGGCGCGATCTTCCGAACGCCGCCATGCCGCCCCCCGACTCGTCCGAAGACTCCGTCTTCATCCGCCGCCCCAGACCTCTGCCGTTTGTCCCGCGCTGTCTCGCCCGATTGCCCGACATCGCCCGCCCGCCACGCCATTGACGAAGCCGTCCCGCCTGTCTAGCCTCTGGCATGCCAGTTGGGAACGGACGAAGGGGCCGCTCCCTGCGGTTTGCGGGCAGGGACATTGGCCAAGGGCGCCCATTCGAAAGCCGACGCCGTTTACGGCGCATTGAAGCGAGCGATCCTGACCGGGGCGCTCGAGCCCGGCGGGCTGATCGAGAAGGCGGAGCTATGCGCAAAATTCGGGGTTTCGCGCTACCCCGTGTCGGCTGCGGTCAGCCGCCTCGCCTACGACCAGCTCGTCGACGTCGCGCCCCGGCACGGGTCGTTCGTTTCAAAGATTTCGCTCCATGACGTCCGCGAGCGCCTGTTCATTCGCAGCGCGCTCGAGGGCGAGATCGCGGCGGAGGCGGCGCGCCGCATGACGCTTGCCGACAAGGACGCGCTCGCGGCCAATCTGGCCGAGGCGGAGGCCGCGGTCGAGGCGGACGATCGCGCCGCCTTCTATGCGTCGGACGTCGCCTTTCACCAGATCCTGACGTCCCGGCTCGCCATGGCGCGCGCGGGCGAGGTGCTCGACGGCCTTCGGGTGCATCTCGAACGGGTGCGGCGGATTCTCATGGCTCCGCCGGGCCGCATCCGCGGGGCGCTGGCCGAGCATCGCGCTGTGGTCGAGGCGATCGACGCAGGCGACGCTTCCGCGGCCCGCGACGCCATGAAGCGCCATCTCGGCGCCACCGGAGACCTGCTCGAGACGGTAGCCCATCAGCGGCCCGGCCTGTTCGCCGAATAGCCGCGGATTTTCGCAAGGACAGCAAGCCATGGCGGCGCCGCGCACATTGCGTCTCAACGCATCCGACAATGTCGTGGTCGCGGTCGACGACATCCCCGCCGGCGCGACGTCCGAGGGCGTGAGCGCGCGCGAACGCATCCCCAAGGGGCACAAGATGGCGATCGCCGCCATCGGCGCCGACGAGCCCGTCCGCAAGATCGGGCAGATCATCGGCTTCGCCTCCCGGCCGATTCTCCCCGGCGCGTGGGTGCACGAGCACAATTGCATGGTGCGCGCCTTCGCCCGCGAGCACCGTTTCGGCGAGGACGCCTACGCGGAGGCCATCGCCCCGGTCGCGGATCAGCCGGCCTTTCAGGGGTTCCGCCGGGCCGGCGGCAAGGTGGGCACGCGCAACTACCTCGCGATCCTGACCTCGGTGAACTGTTCGGCGACGACCGCGCGGCTCATCGCGCGCGAGGTCGAACGGTCGGGGCTGCTCGACGACTATCCCAACGTGGACGGCGTGATCCCGCTGGTCCACGGCGCCGGCTGCGGCATGGCCTCGAAAGGGGAGGGATTCGAGACGCTGATGCGCACCCAATGGGGCTACGCCACCAACCCCAACGTCGGCGCGACGCTGATGGTGGGCCTGGGATGCGAAGTTTTCCAGATCGGGCGGATGAAGGAGGAGCGCCGCATCGTCGAGGGCGAGACGTTCCAGAGCCTGACCATCCAGGCGACAGGCGGCACCCGCAGGACGGTCGAAGCGGGGCTCGAGCGGGTGTGCGCGATGCTGCCGGCGCTCGATCGCGCGCGCCGCGAGCCTGCGCCCGCGAGCGCGCTCGTGCTGGCGCTGCAATGCGGCGGCTCCGACGGCTATTCCGGGATCACCGCCAATCCGGCGCTCGGCGCCGCGGTCGACATCCTGGTGCGCAACGGCGGGACCGCGATCCTGTCGGAGACGCCGGAGATCTACGGCGCCGAGCACCTGCTGACCCGGCGCGCGGCGACGCCGGAGATCGGGCGCCGGCTCATCGAGCGGATCGAGTGGTGGGAGGACTATTGCGCGCGCAACGGCGGCGAGATGAACAACAATCCCTCGCCCGGCAACAAGGCGGGCGGCCTGACCACGATTCTGGAGAAGTCGCTCGGCGCGGCGGCGAAGGGCGGCACGACGCCGCTGAACGCGGTGTACCAATACGCCGAGCCGGTCACGGCGAAGGGCTTCGTCTTCATGGATACGCCGGGCTACGATCCGGTCTCCGCCACCGGGCAGGTCGCGGGCGGGGCGAACGTCATGGCCTTCACCACCGGCCGCGGCTCCGCCTTCGGCTGCAAGCCGGTCCCGTCGATCAAGCTCGCCACCAACAGCGACGTCTACCTCAGGATGATCGAGGACATGGACCTCAACTGCGGCGACGTGCTCGACGGCGCGCCCATCGCCGGCAAGGGCGGCGAGATCTTCGAAAAAATCCTCGCGGTGGCGTCGGGCGAGCGGACAAAGTCGGAGGCGCTCGGCTACGGGGAAGCCGAGTTCACGCCGTGGCAGATCGGAGCGACGATGTGACGGGCGCCGCGCTGCTCTTCGATCTCGACGGCACGCTGGTCGACAGCGACGCCAAGCACCTCGCAGCCTTCCAACGCGTCTTCGCGCCGTTCGGCATCGCGGTCGACCAGGAGACCTACAATGCGCGCATTCACGGCGCGTCGAACGAACGGATCGGGATGGCGTTCCTGTCGCATCTGACGCCCGAGCGCAGGCTGGCCGCGCTCGACGACAAGGAGGCGGCTTACCGGGCCGATCTCGACGGCATCGAACCAATCCCCGGCGCGGTCGAGCTGCTGGATTACGCCGACCTTCTCGGCCTGCGGCGCGCCGTGGTCACCAACGCGCCCCGCGCCAACGCCGACGCCGTGCTCGCCGCGCTCGGGCTCGCCGCCCGGCTCGGGATCGTCGTCGTCGGCGCCGAGCTGGAACGATCCAAGCCCGACCCGCTGCCCTATCTGCGCGGCCTCGCGCTCACGGGGGCCGCGGCCGGCCGCTCGGTCGCCTTCGAGGATTCGCCGACCGGCGTGCGCTCGGCGGCGGCGGCGGGCCTCGCGGTCGTAGGGCTCACGACCTCGCTCGACGAAGCCGCGCTGATCGCCGCCGGCGCCCTCTTCGCCGCCGCCGACTTCACCGACCCGCGGATTTTCGCGCTGATCGAAAAGCGGACGGCGGTCGCGCCCCACGAAGCGGGGTAAGGCGTAGCCGTCGCGCGACGGCGTGTTTCGACGCCCCTCACGCCGCCCGGCGCAGCGCGAAGGTCCGCCCGCGGTCGGGGGTGTCGACGTAGCCGGTGCGCGCGAGCGCGGCGAGGACGGCGGCGACCTTGGGGGCGATCTTGCGGCCCTGCTTGAAGCCCGCCGCGAGCGCGTCCGCGGACAGCGGCGCCGAGGCCGAGGCCAGCGCCGCCATGACGGCGGCGGTCTGGCCGAGATCGTCGGCGGGGAAGTTTGGCCGCGCGCCGGCCGCGGCGGGCGCCTCGGCGCCCGCGCCGCCGCCGACGAGGTCGAGCTCGGCTTTTTCCTTGGGCGAGCCGAAGCGGGGAATCTGGTATTCGGGCCGGAGCCAGCGCACGAGGCCGCGCGCCTCCTCCTGCGCCCGCTCCTTGTTGAGCGCGACGAGGCGGGCGAGGACGTCCTCGTCGGCGAGGTCGGCGGGCCAGCCGTAGGCGGCGGCGACGGCCGCATCGAGCTTGTCGTGAAGCTCGTTCAGGATCAGCACGAGGCCGTCGTCGAAGATGCGGCGCTCGCCGGGGTCGAGCGTCTCGGGCTTTGCCCCCGCCCGCAGACGCTCGCGGACGTTGTAGAGGCCGGTCAGCGTGAGGTGGGGATGGCCGGCGAGGACGCGCTTGCGGTGGGCGTCGAGATCTTCGGCGATGTTGCGGATGCGCTGCTTTTGCAGGTCGTCCGCGGCGGGGAAGGGGAAGGGCAAAAAAGTCGAGGTATGGAAATATCGGGTGTCGTTTCCAACCCCTAACCAGCCACCCGCCCTCAGCGAAAATTTCTCGTGAATGCGGCTGCTCAGAACTCCTATTATATAGGCGTCGTCGTGAGCGATAACCACTACTGTACTTTCAGAAATACTTTCTGCGTCGGTAAATGAAAACATTCTGTGTCGTCCTTGACGAGCGGTAACAATTGAACGAAATAATCCAGACAGAGCATTGCGCAATTCGACGCTCGGTTGTCCAAATAGCCACCAATTATCGCGGCGATATGGAATAGAATTATTCTTTCTGTCGGGAAAAACGTTTAGTAACAAATGCTGATAAACTTTGGGCATCTGCGATTTTACATACTCCGCAGTTTCAGGAAAAAGGTCTATCACCTTGAGGTAACGAGGCCTTTGATTAAGGTCCCGTCCTATGAAGTATGATTTGAGGTATTTGAGCTGATCCTGAGAAAGCAAGAGGCTTGCCTGCGCAGCGGTCACGATAAATCCTTCGCCATTGAGCTGGAAGCCCTTGTGAGCGAGTCCTCTATTCGAAAGGAGTGCGTCGAGCGCCGTAACGTCCACGCCGACCGTCAAGTCCGGATTGATCCGCCCCACCCGCTCGACGAAATCGATCACCGGCGCGTCCGTATCGACGCCGCTCTCGCGCACGACCTCGCGCAACACGCCGTCCTGCGATCCCGCTTCGCAGACCGTCATCGCGATGCGCACCGCCGCCGCGTCCTTCGTCGCCTTCGTCCACGGATGATCGGGGATCGCCATGACGATCGAGACCGGGCTTTTCGCCGACAGCCGGCGTTCGATCACCCGGCGCTGAAACACCTGGCTGATCGAGTTCGTCGTCACCAGCCCGAACCGCCGCAACGCCGAACCTTTCCGCGAAAGGATGTCGGCGCAGCGGTCCCACCAGTACATGACGAAATCGGCGCTTTCGTTCACGTCGGGATTCGCGGCCCACAGCGCCGCCGTGTATTCGTCGCCCTGGCGGGCGCGGATGTCCTTGCCGCCGATGAACGGCGGGTTGCCGACGATGAACTCCGCCTCCGGCCATTCCGGGCGGCGCGGGTTCCCGTAGTCGTAGACTTCGACCGCGGCGCCGTCCGGCCCCGGCCGCGTGACCGGCTTTCCGTTCGCGTCCCGCCGAAGTTCCTTGTCGGCCGCGAGCACCGCGTCGCGCACGACGATGTTCTTGAACGCGCGCAGGATCGGTTCGGACGGCAGGCCGCCCTTGGTGCGGATGTGCCATTGCAGGTGGCCGATCCAGAGCACCAGCTCGGCGATGGCCGCGGCGCGCGGGTTGATCTCCAGCCCCAGAAACTGGTGCGGATCGACGCTCATGCCTTCGAGCCCGGTCAGCGCCTCCTGTCCGCCGAGGTCGGCCAGCGCCTCCAGAACCTCGCCTTCGAGCCGCTTCATCATCTCGAGCGCGACATAGAGGAAATTGCCGGTGCCGCAGGCCGGGTCGAGCACGCGGGTCGCGCACAGCTTGTCGTGGAACCTGCGCACCGACGCGAGCGCGTCCCTGGCGCGGCCTTCCCCCTTCTGCCGCTCGAGCGTCGAGACGATGAGGCCCCATTCGGCGCGCAGAGGCTCGATGATCGTCGCGGAAACCAGCCGCTCGACATAGGCGCGCGGGGTGTAGTGGGCGCCGAGCCTGCGCCGCTCGCCGGAATCGAGCGCCTGCTCGAGCAGCGCGCCGAAAATCGACGGATCGACGTTGCGCCAGTTGTAGGTCGCCGCCTGCTTCAGCTCGCCGATCTCTTCGCGCGCGAGCGGCAGGGCGGCGCGGTTGCGGAAGAACTCGCCGTTGAATTTCGGCACCTTCTGCTGGAGCGCGTGCGCCCAGGTTCCGTCGTTCATCGCCTCCCAGAGCTGGGCGACGTCGTGACGGAAGGCTTCGGGATTCTGTTCGCACCGCGCCAGCAAATCCCGGAACGAATTTTCGGGCAGAAGGCCGACGTTCTCGGCGAACATGGTGAAGAGGCAGCGCATGAGAAACGCCGCCACGTCCTCGGGCGGATGCCCCTGGTCCTCCAGAGCCTTCGACACTTTTGCGAGCCGGGCCGCGATGGCGCGCGTGACCTCGGCGGACTTGCGCGCCGGATCGAGCGTCAGCGGCTCCGTCCAGACGGCGGCGAGCCGCTCGCGAATCTCCGGCCGGCGGAGGTCTTCGAGATAGATGCGGAACGAACTCCGGTCGGGAAACTGGTCGTAGGCTTTCCCGTCGCGGCGGAAGTTGGCGTAAAGCTCGAAGCAATGGCCGACGTCGCAGACGACGACGAAGGGCGGCGGCTCGTGCTGCTTGGGCAGCAGCCGGACATAGTTTTCCGCCTGCTGGCGCGCGTTGAACATCAGCACGTCCCAGCCGCGCTCGGCGCCGCGCCGGCCGCGCGCCGGCGCCTCCTCGCCGAAGAGGTGGCGCGCGCCCAGAACCTGCTTGTCGCCGCCCTCCGTCTGGCGCGACTGCTTGGCTTCGAGGACGAAGCCGTCGCGCTTGTAGAGGTCGATGCGGCGGCTCGACGCCCCGCCGTCGCGCCCCGGCTCCTTGACCACCCGCTCGAACACGTAGTCGTTGGTTTCGCTGTGCGCTCCGGCAGGCTCGGGCGGCGGGATGGCGAGCGCGGCGCAAAGCTCCGTCAGGAACATCGCGTAGTTCGCGCGCTCCTGCCCGCCCTCGCGCCCCTGCCAGCGCGCGATGAACGCCTCGACCCCCGGAGGAACCGGCCCGGCCCCAATCCACGCATTCGCCCCCATGGGGCGTAGTTAGGACCATTCCGCGCGGAAGCGCAACACAAACGTGGTAAACAATGTTCATTTTCGGCCGGGCGAAAGCCTCGCGCAGGCTACCGCGACGCGGCCTTGCCGCTCCAGCGTTCGACCATTTCGCCCAGACGCCTGCGGTCGATCGGCTTGGACAGGTAGTCGTCCATTCCCGCCGCGAGACTGGCGTCGCGGTCGCCTTGCATGGCGTTGGCGGTCATCGCCACGATGGCGACGCGGGATTTCTCGCCGTTGAGCGCCCGGATCATTCGGGTGGCCGTGTAGCCGTCGACATTGGGCATGTTGACGTCCATGAGGACCATGTCGTAATGGCCGGCGATCACCATCTGCACCGCTTCCCCGCCGTCGCCCGCGACGTCGGCGCGGACGCCGAGCCTTTCCAGCAACGCCGCGGCGACGAGCTGGTTCGTGGCGCTGTCGTCGACCACCAGAACCCTCAGATGGGCGCGCTCGGGCGGCGGCTGCGGCGCGGGCGCAGGCGCGGGAGGCTTGGCGCCCCCCGGCAGCAGTTCCGCGATCCGGCTCAACAGCGCGCTCTGCCGCACCGGCTTGACCAGCGTCACCGCGAAGCCCGCCGCCTGCGCGTCCTGGCGCAGCTGAGCCGTTGGCCCCGAGGTCGCCAGAATGAGCCGGGTCCGGCTCGGACGGGGGTCCGCCCGCACCGCCCGGCCCAGATCGAGCCCGCTCATGCCCGGCATCTGATGATCGATCAGGGCGAAGTCGTAAGGCCCGCCACCACCCCCGTAGAGCTCTCGCAGCGCCGCGGCGCCGTCCTCAACGCAGACCACCGTGGCGCCCGACGCCTCCAACTGGCGCCGGAACACGTCGCGGTTGATCGCATTGTCGTCGACCACCAGGATCGCCAGGCCGGTCA
This sequence comes from uncultured Hyphomicrobiales bacterium, assembly GCA_903932535.1. Classification (GTDB taxonomy): domain Bacteria; phylum Pseudomonadota; class Alphaproteobacteria; order Rhizobiales; family Beijerinckiaceae; genus Roseiarcus. The sequence continues at coordinate 12,673 of CAIZGR010000663.1, forward strand.
GCCGCGTGACGCGGGCGACCGCCGTCTTGCCCGAATATGCGAGGGGCGCCTCGACCCAGAAAGTGCTGCCTTCGCCCATCGCGCTGCGAAAGCCGATCCGCCCGCCCATGGCGTTCACGATTCGCTGGGAGATCGCCAGCCCGAGGCCGGCGCCGCCGAAACGCCGCGACGGCGAGGAATCCACTTGGCTGAACATCGAGAACAGCCGCGAATGGGCCTCCTCCGGAATGCCGACGCCGGTGTCCGTCACATCCATCCGCAGCCACGGCGTCTGGTCCACCCACTTGACGTCCGCCTCGATCGCCACATTGCCCCGATCGGTGAACTTCACCGCGTTGCCGGCCAGATTGAGCAGCACCTGACGCAGCCGGCCGGCGTCGGCCACGAAAATTCCATCCGCGCCGGGACCGATCACGCAGGTCAGCTCGACATCCTTGGTGTACAGGCGCGGCGCGAGGATATCCATGACCCCCTCCACCAGCTCGCGGATCTCGAAATTGCTTTCCTCGAAATCGAATTTTCCGGCCTCCATCTTCGAGAAATCCAGGATATCGCTGATCACCGTGAGCAAGGATTCCGCGGACACCCGCACCGTGTCGGCGAAATGCCGCTGCTCGTCGGTCAGCTCGGTGTCCAGCAGCAGCCCCGTCATGCCGATGACGCCGTTCATCGGCGTGCGGATTTCGTGGCTGACTGTGGCGAGGAACTCGGATTTGGCGCGATTGCCGGCCTCGGCCTGATCCTTGGCGGCGCGCAATTGCTGTTCGAGAAGGACCGAGTCGGTGATGTCCGTGTGGATGCCGACGACGCCGCCCTCGGGCGTCGGGTACTCCACCGTGCGCATCCAGCGTCCGTCGGCGAAGGCGATCACCATCGGCACGCCATCGGGGGCGCGGTGGCGGGCGAGGCGCTCGGCGATCGTCTGCTCCACGGTCTTGCCGTCGAGCCGGTATCTGCCGGCGTAGGCCGTGTGCCGGAGCACGTCGATGAACAGCATGCCGGGCGCGACCACGTTGGCCGAATGGTCGTAGAACTGCCGATAGCGCGCGTTGCACATCACCAGCCGGTCATCCGGCCCGTAGAGGACGAAGCCTTCGGACATCGACGAGATGGCCGCAGCGAGATTGCTCTCGACCTCCTGCAGCCGCTGGCGGGTGGCGTCCGCCTCGGCGAAGTCGCTCGCCGCGGCGCCATGGCCGGCGTTTTGGCCGGCAAGAAGCGAATCGCGGTCCGTGTCGTCGTAAGTCCGGCTCACGAGGTCGCACAAGCGCTGAAGGTCGACGTCGCCCGACGCCGACGTCGCGTTCTGGAGCTGTCGGGCAAGCAAGGGATGCATCACGCTTCGCCGATCGCGGCGAAAGAGCGGACGGCCTGTGCAGAAGGGGCGTCGTCCGCGCCCTTCCGATCCCTCGCGGAACTCCAAGTGACCGGATTGCGCTCCAAGGCGAATGCCCTCCTTAGTCAGCATCCGTCCTATCGAACCGGCCGCCAAAGGACGATGAAAAGTTTAGTCTCCTCGTCGGGACTGGCAAGGCGCGGCCGCGCCCCGATCCTTCGGCATGAGTCGCGTCGAGACGGGAGGAGACTCGAAGACATCACAATATGGCTTCCGGTTCAATAGGATAACGTTTCTTTTTGCAACCGCGGCGACGCTCGAGCCGCTTCCGCCGGCCTCATCCTGAGCTTGTCGAAGGAGGCTCGAGGAGACGCAAACGTCGCCGCTCCCCGGATCATCGTTCGACAAGCTCAGGATGAGGCCGGTGGAATGCGGGCCGCTCTCGCGCTTCGACGGCAATCCTGAAGGCGAGCATGGTCAGCGGAAAGTCCTTCTGGACCAGGTTCTTCGCCATGCCGTGGCCCGTGAGCAGGACGCCGACGAAGCCGATGCGCTCCGTCATGCGCGTGCTACCCGACCATGCGACAAGCTGGCATGCCAGCGCCTCGATCCTTTGACGAAAGCGCTCAGACGTCAACCCAGAGCCGGAGGGGCGGCGTCTGGCCGCCCTGGGGCGCGCGCCGCGCGCCCTCTCATCGAGCCGCGCTCCGCTTTCCGATCTCCGCCCGCACCCGCGGCGCGACGACCGTGCCGAAGAGCTCGATCGAGCGCAGGATCGCCTCCTGGGGCTGAAGGCCCACCTTCATCTGCATGAGGTATCGGTCGTGGCCGAAGACCGCGTGCTGGGCGAGGATTCTCGCGACCGCGTCGTCGGGCGTTCCGACCATCAGATGTCCGCGTGGGCCACGGCCGGCGTCGAACTGGGCGCGCGTCAGCGGAGGCCAGCCGCGCTCGCGCCCGAGCCGGCCCATCACCTCGGCGTAGGGCGCGAAATAGGCCTCCGCCGCCGCCTCGGCCGTGTCGGCGAGAAAGCCGTGGCCGTTGATGCCGAGCGCCAGCGAAGCCTCGGGGACGCCGGCCCGGCGGGCCGAAGCGCGATAGAGTTCGGCGAGCGGTGCGAAGCGCGCCGGCTCTCCGCCGATGATGGCGATGGCGAGCGGCAGGCCGAGGGCGCCGGCGCGCGCGACCGACTGCGGCGTGCCGCCCGACGCGATCCAGACGGGCAGGGGGTTTTGCAGCGCGCGGGGATAGACGCCCTCCCCGGCGAGCGGCGGGCGACGGCCGCCGCGCCAGTGCGGGCGGCTCTCCTTGCGGATCGCGAGCAGGAGCTCGAGGTTTTCGGCGAACAACGTCTCGTAATCGTCGAGATTGTGGCCGAACAGCGGGAAGGATTCGATGAAGGCGCCGCGCCCCGCCATGATTTCCGCCCGCCCGCCGCTGAGACAGTCGAGTGTGGCGAACTGCTGGTAGACCCGCACAGGATCTTCCGACGACAGCACGGTCACTGCGCTCGTCAGCCTTATGCGCTTCGTGCGCGCCGCCCCCGCGGCGAGCGCCACCGCCGGGGCCGAGATCGCGTAGTCCGGACGGTGATGCTCGCCGAGGCCGAACACGTCGAGCCCGACGCTGTCGGCCAGCTCGATCTGCTCGAGAAGTTCGGCGAAAGTCCGGTCGAGGTCGACCGGCTCGCCGGTTGTCGGGTCGAGCCGGGTCTCGACAAAGGTGTAGACGCCGAATTCCATGGCAGGGCTCGTTCGAGAAGCGCGGCCGATTTCCCGCGCGGGGCCACGATGGTAGCATGGCCGGACCAACCGTAAGGATGCGTTGTGAGCAACACACTGATCAGCCGATTTGAGCTTCCGGCGCTCGAAAGCCTGCCCGCGGACGTCGCCGCGCGCATCGCGGCGGTGCAGGAGAAGTCGGGCTTCGTGCCCAACGTCTTTCTCGCGCTGGCCCGCCGGCCCGACGAGTTCCGCGCCTTCTTCGCCTACCATGACGCGCTGATGGAGAAGGCGGGGGGCCTGAGCAAGGCCGAGCGCGAGATGATCGTCGTCGCCACCTCCGGCCTCAACCATTGCCACTATTGCGTCGTCGCGCACGGCGCGATCCTCCGCATCCGGGCGAAGGACCCGCTTGTCGCCGACCAGGTCGCGATCAACTACCGCAAGGCGGATCTCACGCCGCGGCAGAAGGCGATGCTCGACTTCGCCGTCAAGGTGGCCGAGCGCTCGCATGAAATCGACGATTCCGACTACGCGGCGCTCAAAGGCCACGGGCTTACCGACGACGACGCCTGGGACATCGCCGCCATCGCCGCGATGTTCGCCATGTCGAACCGGCTCGCGAACGCCTTCTCGATCCGCCCCAACGACGCCTTCTACGCGATGGGACGCGAACCGCGCCGCTGACGCGACTTTTCCCGGCCGCCGCCACGTTCGGGTCACCGGTTCGCCCTCTTGGAACCACGCGCGCGCAGTTTCTGTGCGCCGGTGCGAACGAAGCCGCGGAGGCTTCGGCTTGCGCGCGGAGGCTCGGGGGATTCTCATGACGGTTCTCGACGGCGCGGCGCCGGGGCGCGGGCGCGGCGCGAGGAGTCGGACGCTCGCCGGCCTCGCGCTCGCCGGGCTCGTCGCCGCGGGCGCGGTCGGCTGGCTGCGGCCCGGCGAGGCCGTGCCCATGCTCGACGTCGAGGCCGGCGGCGACGCGCAGGCGGCGGCCGAGCGCTACGTGTTGCCGATCACGGCCCCGCTCGACCAGGGCGACACCGGGCTCTGCTGGGTGTTCGCGACGCTGAGCATGCTGGAGACGAACTACATGAGCCGGCATCCCGGCGTCCATGTCGAGTTCTCGCGCGCCGCGTTGCAGCGGCACGCGATCGCGGATCGTTTCCGCCGCCTCGTCCGTGGCGAAAAGGGCGAGCCGAGCGAAGGAGGGCTCCCGGTCGAGGCGCTGGCGCTCGTCCGCGAGAACGGGCTCGTCGACCGCGGCGACTTCCACGATGTCGTGAACGCCGCCCCGCTGTTCGCCGCGCTCGAGGGGACGCTCGCTCAATCCGCCGAGGCGCGCCGCAAGGAGCAGGAGATCGAGAACGCGGTCGCCTCGACGCTCGGCGCGCCGCCCCCGGCCACGCATCTGGAAGGCCAGCCGGTGAGCCCCGCGGCGCTGGCCAGCGCCGCGCTCGGCGGCGAAGCGTGGGCGGAATACGACCTTTCGCGCGACGGCTCCGACGGCTGGGGTCCCTCGCGCGATCCGGACGCGCGCCCGGAGACGCGCGTCCGCTATGTGACGCTCGACAAGCTGATCGGCCTGATCCGCCGGTCGCTGGCGCGCGGCGAGGCCGCCGTCGTCGGCACCGCCGATCACGCCCTCCTCGTTTACGGCGCGGACTACGACCGGTCGGGCAAGCCGCTCGCCTATCTCGTCAAGGACAGCTTTGCGCCCTACCTCTACCGCGCGGACCCGGACGATCTGCACCGGCGGTTGAACGACGTCACGGTGTCCTTCGACGGCGCGCAGCCGCAGTGGGCCGGCGACCCTGCGCAGACCTTGTCGGCTGGCGCGGGCGCTTTGTGAGGGCCGGCGGGGCCTTCAGCCGCGATCGGCTATCTCGGCGGACACGGTCAGCGGACCGGGTCTACATAGCGCCCGGCGCGGGAAATCCTGCGGGCCGCCGCCTCGGCGTCGAAAAATAGGATCATCTCGAAAATCACAATAGCCCTGATCGCTCCGAGCCGGTATTATTGTAGACATTGGTCGAACTGCGATCTGACGTTCGGTGTGAGACATTGAAGACAAAGAGCGTTCTATCCATTTTGGCGGCCGGCTCCTGCCTCGGGCTCACCTCGGCGTCAGGGCAGGTCGCGATGTCGGGGTCCTTGGTCGCTACGCAGGCTTGCCCAGCCTACCAGTCTATTCGCGATCATACGAATCCTGGCGGCGTGACGATCGAGCCCGGCCGCTCGTACCCGATCACCGGAAAGAACAAAGAGGAAGCGACATTCTATCAGATTGTGATCGACGGCGCGTCCCCCGGGCAACGTTGGGTTGAAGTCGCTTGCGGAGAGGTCGACGCGGCCGCAGTCGCGCCGTCCGGCGCTCCGCGCGCGACCCATGTGCTCGCGCTCGGCTGGGAGCCGGCCTTTTGCCTTCAGCACGAGGACAAAGCCGAATGCGCCAGCGAATCCGGACAGAGCTTCGATGCGACCCATCTGAGCCTGCACGGCCTGTGGCCTCAACCGCGCGGCAAGGCCTATTGCAATGTCGCCGACGGCCTTGTTGCGGCGGACAAGAGACACGATTGGGCCAGCCTGCTGGAGCCGGATCTCAGCGAGGCCACGAAGAAGCGCCTGTCTGCCGCCATGCCGGGCTACCAGTCCGGGCTGGAGCGGCACGAATGGATCGTGCACGGCACGTGCTACGGCGCCACGGCCGACGCTTACTTCGATCGCGCCGCTGATCTCGCGGAGCAGATCAATGCTTCCGCAGTGCGTGATCTGTTCGCCCAAAATCTCGGCAAGACGCTTTCGTCCGAGGCGATCCAAGCGGCCTTCGACCAAGCCTTCGGCGCAGGCGCGGGCGCGCGCGTGACTGTGAATTGCCAAGGAAGGGGTGCGGAGCGAAAGATCGGCGAACTTGATATCGGGTTGGCCGGCGACGTGGCCGGTTCGGGGCCGATCGGCGACCTCATTCTCGCAGCTCCGCCCTCACAGCCGGGATGCCCGTCCGGGGTGGTTCAGCCTGCCCGCTGAAGAGGGGCCGAGCCTCGAGCTCTGGAAACGTCAGGCGCTTTGCCTCGGCCCCGCCTCCGGCGGCCGGCTTGGCCCGCCGGGCGGCTCAAGGTCGGCGTCAGGCCGGGAAGAAGAGCATCAGCCGACCCGCAAGGCCTCGACGTGGTTCGGATAGAAGGCCAGATGTCCGGCGATTGCGCCGACGCCGCCCTTCGGGCGCTCGTAGGTCCAGACCGCGTTGTCGTCGCGGGCGTCGCCTTCGTGGAGGCTGTAGTAGTTCGCCTCGCCCTTGTAGGGGCAGGTGGTGACGCGGTCGGTGCGCTCCAGAAAGCGCATGTCGACGTCCTCACGCGGGACATAGGCGACCGGCTTGTAGCCGGCCTCCTTCAGCTCGAGCGCCCGCGCAGATTCGCCGATCGTGCGCCCGCGCCAGATCAAGCGCACGCGCCCGGAGATCGGCTCGATGGCGATGGGATGGTCTGTCGTTCCCGCCTGGGTCATGGCTCCTCCTGTTCAAACCTTCTCGCCGTGAACGGGGCGAAGCGGTCCTGCGAGCCCGGCCACGGCCTTGGCTGATGAGGCTCTTCGAGTTTGGCGATTGTGGGGTTCTTCGCCAACCTTCATCCCCCGGTTGCGCCGATCACAGAACCTTTCGTAGGGTCGCGGCGAAGCGCGGAACGGCGGGGGCGAGTGATCGTGCAGCGGGCCTGGGACTTCTGGATCGATCGCGGCGGCACGTTCACCGACGTGATCGGGCGCCATCCCTCGGGCCGGCTCGGCGCCGTGAAGCTCCTGTCCGAAAGCGCGCTCTATGACGACGCCGCCGTCGAGGGCGTCCGCCGCCACCTCGGCCTCGCCGCGGGCGAGCCGATCCCGGCAGGCGCGGTTCGCGCCGTCAAGATGGGCACGACCGTCGCCACCAACGCGCTGCTCGAACGGCGCGGCGAGCGGACGCTGCTCGTCACCACTCGCGGTTTCCGAGACGCGCTCGAGATCGGCTATCAGGCGCGGCCGAAAATCTTCGCCAAGGAGATCGTCAAGCCCGAGCAGCTCTACGCCGGCGTGATCGAGATCGACGAGCGCGTGCGCGCCGACGGGACCGTGGAGGCGGCGCCCGATCCGCACGCCGTCCGGGCGGCGCTGGCTCGGGCGCGCGCGGAAAAGTTCGACGCGGTCGCGATCGTCTTCCTGCACGCCTGGCGCTATCCGGAGCACGAACGCATCGTCGGCGACATCGCCCGCGGGCTCGGCTTCGCCCAGGTCTCCGAGAGCCACGCCTGCTCGGCGCTGATCAAGCTCGTCGGGCGCGGCGACACGACGGTGGTCGACGCCTATCTGTCGCCGATCCTCGCCCGCTACGTCGAGCGGGTGTCGCAGGCGCTCGACGTCGAGCGCACCGGCGCGCGCGTCATGTTCATGATGTCGTCGGGCGGCCTCACCTCGGCGAACCTGTTCGCGGGCAAGGACGCGATCCTGTCCGGCCCGGCGGGCGGGGTGGTGGCGATGGCGCGGACGGCGGCGAGCGCCGGCTTCGACCGGGTCATCGGCTTCGACATGGGCGGCACCTCGACCGACGTCGCCCATTTCGACGAGGCGTTCGAGCGCGCCTTCGAGACCGAGGTCGCGGGCGTGCGGATGCGCGCGCCGATGATGAAGATCCACACGGTCGCAGCCGGCGGCGGCTCCATCCTGCATTTCGACGGCGCGCGCTTCCGGGTCGGCCCCGATTCGGCCGGCGCCGATCCCGGCCCCGCCTGCTATGGTCGCGGCGGCCCGCTCGCCGTCACCGACGCCAACCTGATGACCGGCAAGCTCATTCCCGACCTCTTTCCCAAAGTGTTCGGGCCGGCGGGCGACGCGCCGCTCGACGCCGAGGTGGTGCGGGCGAAATTCGAGGCGCTGGCGGAAGCGATCGGCGACGGCCGCGCGCCCGAGGCGGTCGCCGACGGCTTCCTCGCCATTGCGGTGGCCAAGATGGCCGAGGCGATCAAGACGATCTCGGTCGCGCGCGGCTACGACGTGACCCGCTACGCGCTGAACGCGTTCGGCGGCGCCGGCGGCCAGCACGCTTGCGACGTCGCCGACGCGCTGGCGATCGCGACGGTGCTCATCCATCCGCTGTCGTCGCTCTTGTCGGCCTACGGCATGGGGCTCGCCGACATCGCGGCGCAGCGCGCGCAGGGGGTCGACGAGCCGCTCGACGCCGGAGCGCTCGCCCGTGTCGGCCTCGTCGCCGACGCGCTCGCCGACAGCGCGCGGGCCGAGGTCGAGGGGCAAGGGGTCGAGCGCGCCCGAATCAGGCTCCATCGGCGCGCCCACATCCGATACGCCGGCTCGGACACGACGATCGAGGTGAAGCTCGCTTCGCCGCTGGCGATGCGCCGCGCCTTCGAGGCCGCGCACAAGGCGCGGTTCGGCTTCGTCGACCGGACGAAGGCGCTGGTGATCGAGGCCGTGTCGGCGGAGGCAGTCGGGGGCGCCGCGCCCTTCTCGGAGCGGGCGCGCCCCCGTGTAGACGCGGTCGACAGCCCGTCGACAGACGGGCGTTCTTCCGAACGCCCTATGGACCGCGTCCGCGCTCAGCGAGCGCGGCTACAACCGGTCGACGACCGCGTCGACCGACCCCCGGGCTCCGACCCGGGGGGAGCGCAGCTACAACCTTTGCGCCGGACAAAAGTCTTCTCGAAAGGCGCATGGCGCGACGCTGGCGTTTTCATACGTGAGGCGCTGCCGATCGGCGCGCGCCTCGAAGGGCCGGCGCTGGTGATCGAGCCGCACCAGACGATCGTCGTCGAAGCGGGCTGGCGGGCGGAGATCACGCCGAAAAACCACATCGTGTTGACCCGGTTCGAGCCGCTGCCCAAGCGCGAGGCCATCGGCTCCCGGGCCGATCCGGTGATGCTCGAGATCTTCAACAACCTCTTCATGTCGATTGCCGAGCAGATGGGCGTGACGCTGCAGAACACCGCCTATTCGGTCAACATCAAGGAGCGGCTCGATTTCTCCTGCGCCGTGTTCGACCGGCATGGGCGCCTCGTCGCCAACGCGCCGCACATGCCGGTGCATCTGGGCTCGATGGACCGCTCGGTCGAGACGATCATCAAGGAGAATTCCGGGCGCATCCGGCCCGGCGACGTGTTCGCGCTGAACGCCCCCTACAACGGCGGCACGCACCTGCCCGACATCACCGTGTGCACGCCGGTGTTCGACGACAAGGGCGCGGCGATCCTCTTCTGGACCGCCTCGCGCGGCCATCACGCCGACATCGGCGGGATCGCCCCGGGCTCGATGAGCCCGCTCGCGACCACGATCCACGAGGAGGGCGTCTACATCGACAACTTCCTGCTCGTCGAGCACGGCCGCTTCCGCGAGCGGGAACTGGTCGAACTGCTCACCAGCGGTCCTTGGCCGGCGCGCAACCCTGTTCAGAACGTCAACGACCTCGAGGCGCAGATCGCCGCCAACGAGAAGGGCGTGCGCGAGTTGCGCCGCATGGTCGAGCATTTCGGCCTCGAGACGGTCGAGGCCTATATGGGCCACGTGCAGGACAACGCCGAGGAGAGCGTGCGGCGGGTGATCGACCGGCTCGGCGACAGCGAGGCGGAATCGGTCTCGGACCAGGGCGCCGTGATCAAGGTCAGGATCACGGTCGACAAGGCGCGGCGCGAGGCGACGGTCGATTTCACCGGCACGTCGCCGCAGCAGCCGACCAATTTCAACGCGCCCGAGCCCGTCACGCGCGCGGCCGTGCTCTACGTCTTCCGCGTCATGGTCGACGACGACATCCCGATGAACGCCGGCTGCCTGAAGCCGATCCGGGTGATTTTGCCCGAGGGTTCGATGCTCTCGCCCAAATATCCGGCGGCCGTGGTGGCGGGCAACGTGGAGGTGTCGCAGGCGGTGACGGACACCCTGTTCGCGGCGCTCGGCGCGCTCGGCTCCGCGCAGGGCACGATGAACAACCTCACCTTCGGCGACGCGACCCGTCAATATTACGAGACGATATGCTCGGGCGCGCCCGCCGGCCCCGGCTTCGACGGCGCGGCGGGCGTGCATACCCACATGACCAACTCGCGCCTGACCGACCCGGAGGTGCTGGAAAGCCGATTTCCGGTGGTGCTCGAGGATTTCCACATCCGCCGCGGCTCGGGGGGCAAGGGCAAGTGGCGCGCGGGCGACGGGACGCTGCGGCGCATCCGGTTCCTCGAGGATATGCATGTGGCGGTGCTGAGCGGCCATCGCGCCGTCCCAAATCCGGGGACGCTCGGCGGCGAGCCCGGCGAACTCGGCCAGAATTCCGTGCGCCGCAACGACGGCCGGATCGAGATTTTGCCCGGTTGCGCGCAGACGGAAGTCGAGGCGGGCGAGGCGATCGAGATCGTGACGCCGACCGGGGGAGGGTGGGGGAAGGGGGAGTAGCGCTTGTCATGGCCGTCGTCGCCGGGATCGTTGGTCGTATGGGAGAAGCGGTCGTCGCCAAGGCGTTTCTCGGGGGCGTGGCCGACTTCGCCGCGCCCGCCTTCCTCGTGATCCTCGCGCGCAGCGTCTCGGTGGTGATGACCAACACCAAAACGATCAACACGGTGCTGCACGCGATGGAAGGACTTGTCGCCGGCGCATCGAGCGTCGCCTTCGTCCTGCTGACCTTCGTCGCGAGCCTGCCCCTCTCGTTCGTCGTCGGCGGAGGATCGGCGGGGACGGCTCTGACGGCGCCGGTTCTGGCGCCGCTCGGCGGCTTCGCCGGCGTCGACCGGGCGCTCGTCATGGCAACATGGGTCGCGGCCGCAGGTTGGCTGAGGCTCGCCTTGCCCACGAACGCCATTCTGGTCGCCGGCCTCGCGCTCGCGGGCGTAGGCTTCGACCAGTACCTCCGCTTCGCGGCGCCCCTGATGGGAATTCTCGTCATGGTCATCCTGGCGGTTCTGACGCTCGGCGCGCTCCTTTGACCAAAAAAAGGCCGATCCGCTCCGAGCGCCCGTTCAGGTCCTTCGCGGCTCGTTGCGTGTCTTCCGGAACGCCCGCAGTCGGCGCACGCGTCTCGTACCCGGGCGACCGGGAACGGCAGCAACAAGTCGGATAGGACCCGTTCGCCGAGCCCTCCCGTCAGGGCCGCTCGCTGCGCAGCGCGGTCGCCCCGGCGCCCGGCTCGCACGACCGCTCCTCGCCCTTCGACGCCCGGCGGCTCGGGCGCCGCGAGGGGCGAGGCGCTTCGTCGTCTGATGCGCTCCGAAGCGACGCCCGCCGGATCGGCCGCCCTGAACGGAGCGTCCGCCGCGTCCGCGCTCGCGACATCCCGCTTCGCGAGAGGCGGCAAATTTCCGGGCGCCGCTCTTGACGCCCGAAGCGCCGGCTCCTATCTCAGCGCCGTTAGCACTCGCCTGAAACGAGTGCTAACTCCATTTCGCGCCCTTCAAAACGGGCGCACTCGCAAGAGGAAATAGCACTCATGAAATTCCGTCCCCTGCATGACCGCGTCGTCGTCCGTCGCCTCGAGAGCGAGGAGAAGACGAAGGGCGGCATCATCATTCCGGACTCCGCCAAGGAGAAGCCGCAAGAGGGCGAAATCATCGCCGTGGGCCCGGGCGGCCGCGACGAGAGCGGCAAGCTCGTCCCCCTCGACGTCAAGACTGGCGACAAGATCCTGTTCGGCAAGTGGAGCGGCACCGAAGTCAAGATCGACGGCCAGGAGCTCCTGATCATGAAAGAGTCCGACATCATGGGCGTGATCGCCTGATCGCGCTTTCACTTCCGAATTTCTGCTTCCGACCTTAAAGCCCCCGAAGGGGTAGGAGATTCTCAACAATGGCAGCCAAAGACGTACGCTTTTCCTCCGACGCCCGCGAGCGCATGCTGCGCGGCGTCGACATCCTCGCCAACGCCGTCAAGGTGACGCTCGGCCCCAAGGGCCGCAACGTCGTGCTCGACAAGTCGTTCGGCGCGCCCCGCATCACCAAGGACGGCGTCACCGTCGCCAAGGAGATCGAGCTCGAGGACAAGTTCGAGAACATGGGCGCGCAGATGGTGCGCGAGGTCGCCTCGAAGACCAATGACACCGCTGGCGACGGCACCACGACCGCGACCGTGCTCGCCCAGTCGATCGTGCGCGAGGGCGCCAAGGCGGTGGCCGCCGGCATGAATCCGATGGATCTGAAGCGCGGCGTCGATCTCGCCGTCGCGGAAGCCGTCAAGGACATCGCCAAGCGCTCGAAGAAGATCAAGGACTCGGCGGAAGTCGCCCAGGTCGGAACGATCTCGGCCAACGGCGACAAGTCGATCGGCAAGATGATCGCCGACGCCATGCAGAAGGTCGGCAACGAGGGTGTGATCACGGTGGAAGAGGCGAAAAGCCTCGAGACCGAGCTCGACGTCGTCGAAGGCATGCAGTTCGACCGCGGCTATCTCTCGCCCTACTTCATCACCAACGCCGAGAAGATGCTGGCCGAACTCGAGGACGCCTACATCCTCATCCACGAGAAGAAGCTGTCGTCGCTCCAGCCGATGCTGCCCGTGCTCGAGGCGGTCGTGCAGACCGGCAAGCCGCTCGTCATCATCGCCGAGGACATCGAGGGCGAGGCGCTCGCGACCCTCGTCGTCAACAAGCTGCGTGGCGGCCTGAAGGTCGCGGCCGTCAAGGCGCCGGGCTTCGGCGACCGCCGCAAGGCGATGCTCGAGGACATCGCGATCCTCACCGGCGGCACGATGATCGCGGAAGATCTCGGCATCAAGCTCGAGAACGTCACGGTCCAGATGCTCGGCAAGGCCAAGCGCGTGCGCATCGAGAAGGAGAACACCACGATCATCAACGGCGCCGGCGCCAAGAAGGATATCGAGGCGCGCGTCGGGCAGATCAAGGCGCAGATCGAGGACACGACCTCCGACTACGACCGTGAGAAGCTCCAGGAGCGTCTGGCCAAGCTCGCTGGCGGCGTCGCGGTGATCCGCGTCGGCGGCGCGACCGAGGTGGAGGTCAAGGAGAAGAAGGACCGCGTCGACGACGCCCTCAACGCCACCCGCGCGGCGGTCGAGGAAGGCATCGTCCCGGGCGGCGGCGTGGCGCTGCTGCGCGCCAAAGCCGCGGTCGCCAAGCTCAAGAGCGAGAACGCCGACGAAGAGGCCGGCATCAAGATCGTGCTGCGCGCGCTCGAGGCGCCGATCCGCCAGATCGTCGAGAACTCGGGCGTCGAGGGCTCGATCGTGGTCGGCAAGATCACCGAGAACGCCTCGGAGACCTTCGGCTTCGACGCCCAGACCGAGCAGTATGTCGACATGATCGAAGCCGGCATCGTCGACCCGGCCAAGGTCGTGCGCGCCGCGCTCCAGGACGCGGCCTCGGTCGCCGGCCTGCTCATCACCACCGAGGCGATGGTCGCCGAAGTGCCGCGCGACAAGCCCGCTCCGCAGATGCCGGGCGGCGGCGGCATGGGCGGCATGGACTTCTGAACTCCCGCATCCATCTCGCAAAAGCACGGAAAGGGCGGCCTCGGCCGCTCTTTTCTGTTTTGGATGCGCGGAACCCGCAGAAAGCAGGTTTTAGCTGCCGCTTCCTTGATTTGCCCCCGCGCCTCGCTGTTGTGTCGGAACGGCGAGCGTCGCCGTAAGTCACCCGAACATCGTGAATTCCGTTTCGGGACCATTTGACCACCCTCGGTTTTGCATTCCGGCCGCCTTCGGGCGGACAAGAGTCAAAGGCGGCCATGTGGAAAACCACAGGCCAGTGGGAGGAAACGACGACGGGAGTGATCACGCCGGACGACCTGCCGGCGTGGGTTCCGGGCGAGTCGACGCTCGTCAGCGCCGCGCTCGGGTGGGAGAGCGTGCGCGTTCGACGCTGGCGCTACGCCGCGCTCGACGTGCCCATTCCGGGCCTCTCACCAAATTTAAGAGATCCCCCGGCTTTGCTGGGGTGGCCGTAGAGTTTTGATTTTACTGGTATTAACAGTGATTTTTGCCGTCGTGAGCCGCCAAGCACACGAAGGGTCAAATCGCGATGGACGAGTTCGAGAGCTTAAGTCACACCAAGTGGGCGACCTGCTTCCAGGACTTGAGCATCGGATCCTCGAACCGGCGATGCGCGAGGCGTTTGGCCGACTCGACGGCAGAACGTGCGTCGCCTTCGACAGGATCGTGTCGCAGGGAACTTTCAGGATCGCGGCGCCGATTCCGCCGCTGTTGAAGGGCGGGCGACTTCCGGTTCGGCAACCGTGATCGGGATTAAACCGAAGCCGCTCGAGGGACGCTGCACCCCGATAATGTGTGCGTCGAAAGGGTAACGACATCAATATAATGGGAATATGGATATGGCCGCCGGCCTCGTCAACCGGATCTGCAGGGTTCGCACAGCCAATGAGCCCGCGCACGGCCACGGGACCCGCGGCAACGCAATAATGTGGACGCGTATGTCTTTCGGCGGCCTGTTCCGCCTTTGTCAGCGGAGCGCGGAAGGCCGAGGCGGCGGCAGCGGTCCGCCGCCTCTTTCGCAGTCCTTTTCTCCGGCCGGTTCTCTGTTGGAATGGATACGATAGCCGTCAAAGTCCTGTTCAACCGACTCGGCTATATCGACCGGTTGACGCGCGGCGGATTCTCGCCCGAACAGGCGCGCGCCTCGGCCGAAGCCCTCGAAGCCGCCTTCAACGAGAGCGTCGCGACCAAGGCCGACCTCGCCGAGGTCAAGGCGGAACTCAAACATGAAATAGCAGGATTCAAGCACGAAATATCCGAGACGGAGGCCATACTCAAAGTCGAAATTGCTCAGTCCAGGGCTCCGAACTCGGGTTAACGACGATTAAAAAAGTCGCCCCTCGACCTTGTTTCGGCGGCGACGAACTCCGGAGGCACGCCGCAGATGAAGCATGCAGACCGCTGAATTGCACGTGCCACGAGTTTCTTGGGCGCGCGATGCAACTACCAGGAGGCATTCCACGCTGATCTCCGCGCTTTTGTTAACCCGGATTCGGAGCCCTGTTGCTCAGTCCCGCAACGAAACCCTCCGCTGGGTGCTCGTCTTCAACCTCGGTCTCGTCGGCGCCATCTTCAGCATCATCAAGTTCGTCCACTGATCTCGGCCCGGCCTCCCGTCTTGCGCGCCTGGGCGGCGAGACACAGTTGCTCCGATGCTGCAATATATTATCCTCCCTTTCCGGCGAGCTCCGGCAGAAACCGCTCCCCCTCTTGAACCGCGAAATCCCGGAACGCCCGCGCGGCTGGAGACAGGGCGCGGTCGGTGCGATTGACGACGAACCAGCGGCGGATGATCGGCAACCCATCGACGTCGAGGCAGATCAGGCGTTCGCTCTCGATTTCGGCGGCGACCGTGTGCGCCGAGATCAGCGCTACGCCGAGGCCGGCCATGACCGCCTGCTTGATCGTCTCGTTCGAGCCGAGCTCCATGCCCAGTTGCACCGTCCGGATCGCGGTGTCGCCGATGAAATCCTCGAACAAGGAGCGCGTGCCCGAGCCTGGCTCGCGAAACAGGAAGGCTTCGCCCGCCAGATCGTTGCGTTGCAGGTTCCGGACGCTGCGCAGGCGGTGGTCCGGCGGCGCGATCAGGACGTAGGGGTGCGGCCCGAGCGGGAACGTTTCCACCGCGAGATCGCGCGGCGGGCGCCCGGCGAGCGCCACCTCGATCGCGCCGTTGCGCAGCGACTCGACGGTCGCATCGCGGTTGCCGATCAGGAAGCGCAGGTCAACCCGCGGCCGCGAACGAACGAAAGCCGCGATCAGACGCGGCGCGAAATATTTTGCGGTCGAGACCGCCCCGACCGACAGCCTGCCGCCTTCGCCGGTCGCGATGGCTCGGACGACGTCGCCGAAGTCCTTGAGGGCTTTCTCGACGACCTGCGCGGCCTCGAGCGCGCCTTCGCCGGCCTTGGTCATGCGCATGCCGGTGGGGAGGCGGTCGAAGAGCCGGAAGCCGAACGCCTGCTCGAGGCTCTTCACCCGCGCGGTCAGCGCGGCCGGCGTCACATTGAGCGCGGCTGCGGCCTGGATCAGCGACCCGGCCGTCGCGATCGCCTGAAGGGTCTCGATGTGCCGGAAGGAGAGCTTGCGCATCCAAAACTCTGTTCGAGGAGAAGGCCGGTCTTCGCGATACCGGGCGATCTCCGCCCTTGGCGCCGGCTCGGACGAGGCGCGCGCGGCGACAGTTTCTTCTTCCGTTCGCCGGTCGGCAAGGCTCGGACCTTCGCCCCGCCGCCGCCTTTGAAGCGATAGGCTGTCGCTATTGACTCCCGCCGCCTTTCGGCGTCCCGTCTCGAGGGGGAGGTAAGAGGATGGTGCTTCGGCAGCTCGAATATTTGGTTGCTCTAGCGCGGGAAAAGCACTTCGGCCGGGCGGCGGAGGCCTGCCATGTCTCGCAGCCGACGCTCTCTGCGGCGCTCCGGCTGCTCGAGGAGGATCTCGGCGCGCCGCTGGTCGAGCGCGGCCACCGGTTTGTCGGCCTGACCCCGCAAGGGCAGCGCGCGCTCGAGCACGCGCAGCGGATCCTGGCCGATGCCGAGAACATGCGGCGGGGTCTCGAGGAGTTCGGCAAGGGGCTGTCCGGGCGGCTGCGACTCGGCGCCATTCCGACCGCCCTGCCGATCGTCTCGCAGCTCACGGGGCCGTTCCACGCCAAGCACCCCGGCGTCACCGTGGCGGTCCTGTCGATGACCAGCAAGGAGATCGAGCGCGGGATCGAGGCCTTCGAGCTCGACGCCGGACTGACCTATCTCGACGCCGAGCCGATCGAGCGGGTCCGGGCGAAGCCGGTCTGCGCCGAGGAATACATGTTCCTGACGCCCGACAACGGCCCCTTCGCCCGCCGCAGGCGGGTCACCTGGAGCGAGGCGGCCACGGCGCCGCTCTGCCTCCTGACCTCCGACATGCAGAACCGCCGCATCGTCGACGGTATCTTCCGCTCGGTCGGCGCGAGCCCGGCCCCTTCGGTGGAGACGAACTCGATTTTCAACCTCGTCACCCATGTCAACGCCGGCCGGTGGTCGGCGATCGTGCCGCGCCATCTCTTGCGTTTTTTCGGCGTGCCCAAGGGCACGCGCGCGATCGAGCTGGTCGAGCCGGTCGCGCGCCGCACGCTGGGCTTGGTGATGAGCGACCGCGATCCGCCGTCGCCCCTTGCGCGCAATCTGTTCGAGATTCCCTTGCCAGCCGATCTGGCGACGCGGATCGAACCTCCGGGTCCTCCGCCGGATACGCGCGCCTCTCCTGCCACGGCGGCGAAATAGGAAATCTCTATCGTTTCTTCCGAACGTTCGATTTGCCGTCGCCGTTCTCCTGGCTCATGATCTCCGGAAATATCAGGAGGACGCCCATGATCGCCGCAACGGCGTTCGACGAGACGCTGGCGCGCCAAATCATCGAACGCAGACGGTCGATCCCGGGGGCGGCGCTGCCGATTCTGCACGATCTTCAGCATGCGTTCGGCTACATCGACGATCGCGCCCTTCCGCTCATGGCCGACGCCCTCAACATCTCGAAGGCCGAGGCGCTCGGGGTCGTGACTTTTTATCCCGACTTTCGCCGCCAGCCGGCGGAAGGGCGCGTCATGAAGCTCTGCCGGGCGGAGTCCTGCCAGGCGATGGGTTGCGAGGACCTCGTGGCGCATCTCGAGACGCGCCACGGGATCGCGCCGGACGAGCCGAAGCCCGGCGCCGGCCTCGTCGTCGAGACCGTTTACTGCCTGGGCAATTGCGCGCTCTCTCCCGCGGCCCTCGTGGATGGCGAGCCGGTCGGGCGGCTCGACCGCGCCCGTCTCGACGCGATCGTCCTTGCGGCGAAAGAAGGGACCCGATGACCGCGCGCGTCTTCGTTCCGGCCGATTCGGCGGCGCTTTCGGTCGGGTCCGGCGCCGTCGCCGCCGGGCTCGAAGCCGAGGCGCGCCGGCGCGGGATCGATCTCGCCGTCGTGCGCACCGGCTCGCGCGGCCTCTTCTGGCTCGAGCCGCTGATCGAGATCGAAGGCGCGGACGGGCGGCAGGGCTACGGCCCGGTCGCGGCGGAAGACGCCGCGGGGCTGTTCGACGCCGGCTTCCTCTCCGGTGGCGCACACGCGAAGGCGCTCGGCCGCGTCGAGGACATCCCCTGGCTCGCCCGGCAGCAGCGTCTCGTCTTTGCCCGCTGCGGCGTCACCGACCCGCTTTCGCTCGACGACTTCCGCGCGCATGGCGGCATGAAGGGGCTCGAGCGGGCGATCGGGCTCAGTCCCGACGCGATCGTCGACGAGATCGTCGCTTCCGGCCTGAGGGGTCGCGGCGGCGCGGGCTTTCCGACCGGCATCAAGTGGGGCGCGGTCAGGCACACGTCGGCGGATCAGAAGTACGTGGTCTGCAACGCCGACGAGGGCGACAGCGGCACCTTCGCCGACCGAATGCTGATGGAGGGCGATCCCTTCCTCGTCGTCGAAGGCATGGCGATCGCCGCCCTCGCGGTCGGGGCCACCAAGGGTTATGTCTACATCCGCTCCGAATATCCGCATGCTTTCGACGTGTTCTCGCGCGCCGTGGAGCACGCCCGCGCTGCCGGCGTGCTGGGCGAGCGCGTGCTCGGCTCGGCCCGCGCCTTCGACATCGAGCCTCGGCTCGGCGCGGGCGCCTATGTCTGCGGCGAGGAAACCTCGATGCTGGAGAGCCTCGAGGGCAAGCGCGGCCTCGTGCGGGTCAAGCCGCCGCTGCCGGCGCTGAGCGGGCTCTTCGGCAAGCCGACCGTCATCAACAACATGCTGAGCTTCGCCTCGGTCCCCTGGGTGCTCGCGCACGGCGCCAAGGCCTACGCCGAATACGGCGTCGGCCGCTCGCTCGGCTCGCAGCCGTTCCAGGTCGCCGGCAACGTCCGCTTCGGCGGACTCGTCGAGCTGGCGTTCGGGCCGACGATCCGCGAGCTGGTCGAGGATTTCGGCGGCGGGACGCGTTCGGGCCGGCCGATCCGGGCGGTGCAGGTCGGCGGCCCGCTCGGCGCCTATTTCCCGAAAGAACTGCTGGACACGCCGCTCGACTACGAGTCGATGACTCGGGCCAAGGGCATGCTCGGCCACGGCGGGATCGTCGTTTTCGACGACACGGTCGACATGGCCCGGCAGGCCCGCTTCGCCTTCGCCTTCTGCGCCCGGGAGAGCTGTGGCAAGTGCACGCCGTGCCGAATCGGCTCGACCCGCGGCGTCGAGACGGTCGATCGGATCGCAGCCGGCGTCGAGCGCCAAAAAAACCTCGAGGTTCTGCGCGATCTTTGCGAGGTCATGACCGACGGCTCGCTCTGCGCGCTCGGCGGGCTGGCTCCGTTGCCGGTGCTGAGCGCCCTCGACCATTTCCCGGAGGATTTCGCCGCGGCGCCGAAGCGGGCGGCGGCGGAAGTGGAGGTCCGCTGATGGCGCTCTTGCAGGAACGCGACACGGGCACGCCAATCCGGACCGGCGAGCCGGAGGTGACGCTCACCATCGACGGGCGGCGGGTCGGCGTCCCGCGCGGGACGTCGGTCATGGCCGCGGCGGCGCTGATCGACAATCCCATTCCGAAGCTCTGCGCCACCGACAGCCTCGAGGCGTTCGGCTCGTGCCGGCTCTGCCTCGTCGAGATCGAAGGCCGCCGGGGGACGCCCGCGTCCTGCACGACGCCGGCCGAGGAGGGCATGATCGTCCACACTCGGACGCCGCGGCTCGAGAAGCTCCGGCGCGGCGTGATGGAGCTCTACATCTCCGACCATCCGCTCGATTGCCTCACTTGCGCCGCCAGCGGCGACTGCGAGCTTCAGAGCCAGGCCGCCAATGTCGGCCTCCGCGCGGTGCGCTACGGTTACGAAGGCGCCAACCACCTCGAAGCGCCGGTCGACGCGTCGAACCCGTATTTCACCTTCGAGCCGTCGAAGTGCATCGTCTGCTCGCGCTGCGTGCGCGCCTGCGAGGAAGTGCAGGGGACCTTCGCGCTCACGATCGCCGGCCGCGGCTTCGACTCGAAAGTCTCGACCGGCGGAACGGATTTTCTGTCCTCGGAATGCGTCTCCTGCGGGGCCTGCGTCCAGGCCTGCCCGACGGCGACGCTGAACGAGAAGAAGGTGGTCGAGAAGGGGACGCCGGAGCGGACCGTGGTCACGACCTGCGCCTATTGCGGCGTCGGCTGCGCCTTCAAGGCGGAGCTGAAGGGCGACGAAGTCCTGCGCATGGTCCCCTACAAGGCGGGCCGGGCCAACGACGGCCATTCCTGCGTCAAGGGCCGGTTCGCCTACGGCTACGCGACCCACAAGGACCGCGCGCTCCGGCCCATGATCCGCGAGCGGATCGAGGACGCGTGGCGCGAAGTCTCCTGGGAGGCGGCGATCGGCTATGCGGCAAGCGCCTTCCAGCGCATCCAGGCGCGATACGGGCGCGACTCGATCGGGGCGATCTCGTCCTCGCGCTGCACCAACGAGGAGGTGTTCCTCGTCCAGAAGCTGGTGCGCATGGGCTTCGGCAACAACAACATCGACACCTGCGCGCGGGTCTGCCACTCGCCGACCGGCTTCGGCCTCTCGAAGGCCTTCGGCACGTCGGCGGGGACACAGGACTTCAAGTCGGTCGACAGTTCGGACGTGGTCGTGGTGATCGGCGCCAATCCGACCGACGCCCACCCGGTGTTCGCCTCGCGCCTCAAGAAGCGCCTGCGCGCCGGCGCCCGCCTCGTCGTGATCGATCCGCGCCGCATCGACCTCGTGCGTAGCCCGCATATCGAGGCGGATTATCACTTGGCGCTGAAGCCTGGAACCAACGTCGCGGTGCTGAATGCGCTGGCGCATGTGATCGTCACCGAGGGCCTCGTGGCGGAGGCCTTCGTCGCCGAGCGGTGCGACAAGGCCAATTTCGAGGCTTGGGCGCGCTTCGTCGCCGAGGATCGCCATGCGCCCGAGGCGGTGGCCGAGGCGACGGGCGTCGATCCGCAGGCCCTCCGCAGGGCCGCTCGGCTCTACGCGACCGGCGGCAACGGCGCGATCTACTACGGCCTCGGCGTCACCGAGCACGCGCAGGGCTCGACCGCCGTCATGGCCATCGCCAATCTCGCGATGGCGACCGGCAACATCGGCCGCGACGGCGTCGGGGTGAATCCGCTGCGTGGCCAGAACAACGTGCAGGGTTCGTGCGACATGGGCTCGTTTCCGCACGAGTTCTCCGGCTACCGCCACGTTTCCGACGACGCCACGCGCGAGATTTTCGAGCGCCTGTGGGGCGTAGCCCTCAGCAGCGCGCCGGGCCTGCGCATCCCCAACATGATGGACGAGGCGGTCGAGGGCGCCTTCAAGGGGCTCTACCTCCAGGGCGAGGACATCGCCCAGTCGGACCCCGACACCCACCACATCACCGCTGGTCTCAGGGCCATGGAATGCGTCGTCGTCCAGGACCTCTTCCTCAACGAATCGGCGCGCTACGCCCACGTCTTCCTGCCGGGGGCCTCGTTCCTCGAGAAGGACGGCACCTTCACCAACGCAGAGCGGCGCATCAGCCGGGTGCGCAAGGCGATCGAGCCGCTCGCCGGCAAGGCCGACTGGGAGACGACGATCGCCTTGGCCCAGGCGATGGGCGTGTCGATGCCCTATGCGCATCCGAGCCAGATCATGGACGAGATCGCGGCGACGACGCCGGCCTTCCGGGGCGTCTCCTACGCGCGCCTCGACGAGCTCGGCTCGATCCAGTGGCCGTGCAACGCCGACGCGCCCGAGGGCACGCCGATCATGCACGTCGAGCGCTTCATGCGCGGCAAGGGCCAGTTCATGCTGACCGAATATGTCGCGACCGAGGAGCGCGTCGGCCCGCGCTTCCCGCTGCTGCTCACCACCGGCCGCATCCTGTCGCAATACAACGTCGGGGCGCAGACGCGGCGCACCGCCAACACCGCGTGGCACGACAAGGACGTGCTGGAAATCCATCCGTTCGACGCCGAGAGCCGCGGAATCGTGGACGGCGACCTCGTCGCGCTTCAGAGCCGCTCGGGGGAGACGGCGCTGCGGGCCAGCGTCAGCGAACGGATGCAGCCGGGCGTCGTCTATACGACCTTCCATCACCCTTCGACGGGCGCGAACGTCGTGACCACCGACAATTCCGACTGGGCGACCAACTGCCCGGAATACAAGGTCACGGCGGTGCAGGTGCGGCGCACCAACCACCTGTCGGACTGGCAGATCCGCGACCAGGAGGAGGCGATCAGCCTCCGCCGCATCGAGGGAGCGACCGCCGATGCCGCCGAATGAGGCCGCCGCCGCGCGGGACGTCGAGGCCCGCGCGTTCTCCTATGACGCCGGCGTCGTCGGCCCGGCGTTCGCGCGCATGATCGCGGTCGAGGATCCGGTGCAGTTCGTCGTCGGCGGCTCGCCCTTCGCGGTGATGATGGCGACGCCGGGCGACCTCGTGGATTTCGCTTACGGCTTCCTGTTCACCGAGGGCGTCGTCGATCGTCCGGAAGACATTCGCGGCGTCGGGATCGAGGAAATTTGCGAGGGATGGCGCGTCGATGTGGCGGTCGCCGGCGAAAGGCTGAAGGCGCATCTCGCCCGCCGCCGCGCGATCAGCGGACGCACCGGCTGCGGCCTCTGCGGCGTCGAGGATCTTGCGCAGTTGCAGCGGCTTCCGCGAAAGCCGGTTGCCGCGCGCCCCGTCGAGCCCGCCGCGATCGGTGCTGCGCTGTCCGCGCTCGAGGCCCGCCAACCGCTGAACGCGCTGACCCACGCCGTCCACGCGGCCGCGTGGTGCGGGCTCGACGGACGGATCGCGCTGGCGCGCGAGGATGTCGGGCGCCACAACGCGCTCGACAAGGCGATCGGCGCGCTCTGGCGCGCCGGGGTCGACGCTCGCGACGGTTTCTTCCTCATCACCAGCCGTTGCTCGTTCGAGATGGTCACGAAGGCTGCGATGTTTGGCGCGACGACGCTGGTCGCGCTGTCGGCCCCGACCTCGCTCGCGCTCGCCAAGGCGCGGGAATTCGGAATTTCGATCGTCGCCGTCGCCCGCGCCGACAGGGCGTTGAGCTTCGCCGGCGATCGGCCGGCGACAAGGGGAGGACTGGCGGCGTGACCACCGGCAAGACGGAAAAGCTCGTCCGCATGGCCAACCAGATTGGCGCTTTCTACGCTGCCATGACCGATCCGGAAGCGACCTCGGGTGCCGCGTCGCACCTGCGCGCCTATTGGACGCCGAAGATGATCCAGGAGCTGATCGCGATCGTCGATGCGGGCTGCCCGGGCCTCAATCCGACCGCGGTGCACGCGGTCGAAGCGTTGAGGCCCGCGAGTCATGCCTGACGCGCTTTTCGCCCGATCAGTTGTTCGCGAGTTGGTGCAGCGCCGTCATCGTCATGCGCGAGGCGTCCGCGGCGCAGGCGAACTGCAAGGCGCCGCCGTTCGGCGTGTCGATGCGGGCGGAACTCGCCGGGTTCACCACCAGGCGCAGGCGCTGGATGTCGTCCGGCGCCGTCTTGTCCGTCTCGCCCATCCGCGTCGCCGACACCACGGTGAGATCGCAGCGACGATCGGCGCTCGTGAAGTAGCTGACGAAATGGCGCTGGCCGAAATCGGCGCTGATCGCATGCATCGGCTTCATGGACTGTCGATCGTCGATAATTCCGGCGAATGCCGATGCAGCGACGAACAGAAGGCCCGTCGCCGCGAGCGAGGTCTTGCGAACCATTGCGGTATTCCTTGTCTGGATCAGTTTTTTTTGATTTGGCGACGCGAGGACCAGCGCCCGAAGGCTTCTCCGCGGTTTTACAGGCGCCAGCGAAAGTCGCCCATTCGGCGCCCCTATTGCAGCGCAGTATGATATTTGCGCGCCGCGAAAGCCAACGCCCGAGCCGAAGGGCTGCTATGCGCCAAGCGCATAGTGCCCGCCCCTGGGGCGGAGCTTCGGGACGGCGGGAGCCGGCCGCGCGGCGAGCGCTTGCCGGACGCCGACAGTCGGCGATAATCTGGCGAAGCGCCGCGCGCGCAAAGGGAGGCGCGCCGGATTTCGTCGTTGTTGATCGGAGAAGCGCCGATGACGACCGCTGGACACGTCAAAGTCTACCAGCCGGACGAGATCGAAGACCGGCTCAAACGCGATTTGCCGCACTGGCGCTACGAAAACGGCTGGATCCGGCGGACCTACAAGACGACGAGCTGGAAAGGCACGCTGATGGCGATCAATGCTGTCGGCCATCTCGCGGAGGCCGCTTGGCATCATCCCGATCTTCGCGCCTCCTACGCCTGGGTCGAGGTCAAGTTGACGACGCACTCGGCCAAAGGCGTCACGGACAAGGACTTCGAGCTCGCTCGCAAGATCGAGGAGGTCGTCTGCTGGCGCCCGGGCCTCGAGGGCGGCGCGCTCGAGGGGACGCCGGCCGGCGACCCGCGCTTCGCCTACATAAAGTACGACTGAAGGCGGCGTCTATCGGCTGTCAACGGAGCTTCGCGTCCAGCGCGATGCGCATGAGGTCCATGGTGGTGCGGGCGCCGAGCTTGTGCTTGAGCTGGGTGCAGTTGTTGGCGATGGTCTTGTAGGAGACGTTCAGGGCGCCGGCGATCTCGGCCATCGTCCGCCCCCCGGCGATGAGGCGGAGGATCTCGAGCTCCCGCGCGCCGAGGCTCGACACCATCGCGGCGTTGGAGCCCGCCCGAAGGAAAGCGATCTGGCGCGCCATCGCCGGATGGAGATAGACGCCGCCGTCCGCCACGGTCCTGACCGCGTCGGCGAACAGCGTGGGATCGTCGTTCTTGGCGATGTAACCTTTGGCGCCGGATTCGATCGCGCGGGCGGCGATGACGGGATCGTCGTTCATGCTGAAAATGATCAGGCGCGCGCCCGGATCGCGCTCCAGAATCCGGCGCAGCAGCTCCAGCCCGGAAAAGTCCGGAAGATTGATGTCGATAATCGCGACATCCGGCTTGCGGGCGAGAAAAGCAGCGAGTCCCGCATGCCCGTCGCAAGCCTCGAACACTTCGCCGCCCGGCCCGGTCTCCAGCAGCGCCCGGCATCCCGACGCGATGATCGGATGATCGTCGACGATGAGAACCCGCAACCCGCCAACCTCGCTGAAACGCGCGCCGTCTTCGGCCCATGACCCGAACATTGACATGCGCTTGGGCAAAATCAACGCTGCGCGAAAAAGGCGGCGAACCGATGTGGCGTTCCATTTCCCTGCGAAACCGGCTCAATCTCATTTTCGGCTCGCTGCTGGCGCTGGGACTCGTGGTGGACGTCAGCCGCATTCTGGTCGAGGCGAGCGCGCGGGCGCGCGCCGAGACCCAGAACGCGATGCGTTTGACCAAGGAATTCGTCGTCACCACCCTCGATCGCCTCCAGGACGCGAGCGAGCCTGAGCGGGCGATCGAGACGCTGCTGGCGAACCTGGAGAACGTGCGCCATGTGCGGGTCGGCGTCGGCGAGCCGTCTTACGCCTCGGCGATCGTGCTCGCGGCGAGCAACGGCTCGACGGCGCCGCTCTGGTTTCGCGCGCTGGTCAACGCGCCGAACGAAGTCGTCTCAATCCCGATTGTTTTCAACGACCGGCGGATGAACTCGATCGTCATCGTCGCCGACTCCTCGGATGTCGTCGACAACGCCTGGGGGGGCGCGCGCGACGCGGCCCTGACCGGCGCCTTGCTGGCGGTGGCCGCGATGGCGGCCACCAACTTGCTGGTCGGCCGGGCGTTGAAGCCCCTGGACGCGGCGGGCGCCGCGCTCGCGCGCCTCGAGGCCGGCGACTACAGCGCGCGCGCCAGGGTGGGCGGGCCGCCGGAGATCGTGAGCCTCAACACCCGGATCAACAGCCTCGCGGGCGCGCTGAGCTTTCTCGAGCGCGCCAATGCGGAACTGATGGAGCGGGCGGTCGACGCGCACGATCAGGAGCGGCGGGTCATCGCCCACGAGTTGCACGACGAATTCGGGCCGCACCTGTTCGCCCTTCGCGCCAGCGCCGCGGTCTTGACGAAGAAGCTCGACGGCCTTCCGGAGGCGCGCGCCGCCGCCGCCGCGATCGCCTCCCAGGTCGAGGCGTTGCAGAACCAGAACCGGCGCATCCTCGCGGACCTGCGTCCGGCGGCGCTCGAGGAGCTGGGGCTCGTGGACGCGCTCGGCGCGCTGATCGCCCACTGGCGGCGCGCCGAGCCCGCGGTCGCGCTTTCGCTCGACGTCGATCCGCGCGCCGGCTCGCTCGGCGAACGGGCGAGCCAGATGGCCTATCGGTTCGTGCAGGAGGCGCTGACCAACGCCTTTCGCCACGCCGGCGCCACGCGCATCGAGGCGTCGCTCAGGTTCGAGGACGGGACCAGTCCCGATGCGCTGCATGACCCGGGCCTCGCCGGCCTCGTCATCCGCGTCGCGGACAACGGACGCGGGCTCGAAGGCGAAGCAAGCGGAGGAATGGGGCTCTCCGGCATGCGCGACCGGGTCCGCATGCTCGGCGGAGAGACGTTCGTTCTTTCGCCCGCCGGAGGCGGCCTCGCGGTGGAAGCGCGCTTCGGCGCGACCGAGGCGGCCGGAGGGCGGGAAAAGCGCGCCGGGGCTATCGCTGGCGGCAGGGGGAATATTCCGGAGAGTTCCGGGTGAGCCGGAAGGCCATATCCGGGGGCGGCGCCGCGTATGTCGAACGGTTCGCGTCGATGCGGAAGGCGGCGGGACATCCCAACCGGGCCGCGACAGTTCAGTGAATTGTGTTGACCGGCATGTCGCCTATGCTCACATTCGGAGCGCCTGTGAACCTTGGGGGCAGATTTGAAACTGAAGACACGTGTCGTTTCGATGATGGCCCTCGCCATGACGTCAGCCGTGGCTCATGCTGCAACATCGTTCAGCTTCCAATTCGACAACCGCGGCTCAGGCGAACCCCCCGGGACGATCGGAACCCCGATCGTCGGCACGGGATCCTTCATTTCGCCCGTCGACTTGGCGCCGGGCGAATACAACTTGGGGTCGCTGACCGGGTTTGCCGTGATTTTCGCTTTTGCCGGGGCGACTTTCACGACCGCCGACATCGCGACCCCAATCGACAATGTCGTGGTGGACGTCACCCTATTAGCCTCCGGAAAGGAAGGCCTGGTGTTCACGGGCAGTCGCGGCGGCCCGCTTACCGGCTCGCTCGACCTGATCAACTCCAGCAACGTAGACCTCAGTTTCGAGCCCTACGGCGGCTCCCTTTACTTCGAAGGCTTTGGCGGCCCCAGCAACTATCTTGGGAATTTCCTCGCTCTCGGCGCTGTCCCGGAGCCTGCGACCTGGGCGACGACGGTGCTCGGCTTCGGCGCGCTCGCGTTCGCCTGTCGCCGTTCACGCTGGAGCGCCGCCGGCGCCGCTTGACGGCGAGCGCGCGTCCTATCCGGCGCCGCGACGACGGCCGTTTCGCGAGTCTGCGCCAACGCGAGCCGCGGAAACGCCTCATGGCGGCGCGGCGATGAATGCGCCCCACGAGGCGACGCCTCGGGCGTTAAAAAAAACGCGCGGGCCAACGCCCGCGCGTCCAGACCCATGCGTCTCGACAGAAGTTTACGCGGAGGCGAACGGATGCTTGGCGGTGTTCCGCTGCGCGACGACCTCTGCCGGAGTGGGCTTCCCGGCGACGGCGCGCTCGAGCGCTTCCTTGGTCGCCTGATAGTTGAACTCCTGGATCTTCTTGTCGTCTTCCGCAAGCCAATGAATGAAGACGCCGACGCAGATGAAGAGGTCGTCGGCTTCCTCGGCTGGGATCGTGCCGTCGGCGACGCTGTCGGCCACCGCCTTGGCGACCGCGTACTGCGCCGGGCCGAACATCTGAACCGCCTGCTTGGCGCCCTTGATCGTGACCTTGTTGAACATCACGGTCGAGGGCTTGACCGCGAGGTTCGGCGCGACGACCGCGAGAAGCGCGGTGAAGCCATCCTTGTTGTTGGTGAGAGCCGTCGCGAAGGCCGTTTCGGCGGCGCTGCCGCGCGGCCCGATGATGAGGTCGATGTGGGCGATCTCGTTGCCGTCGCCGACCAGAGACTCGCCAACACACAGCTTATGAATCTTAGCCATTCGATTTCCTCCCAGGGGATGAAGACAAACGCCCGCCCCTCGCATGCCGCGATGAGACGGACTGCCTATCCTTGTTGTCAGCATCCCGCCTTGGGGGCGGGATCGGTTGGCCGGATAGCCGCGGGTTGCTCCCGCGTCGCCAATCAAGCATTCTTGCTCGACGACGGCAAGACGCCATGTCGATTTGTTCGCAGCGTTGCGGCGAAAAGGGTCGCGACCGTC
Organism: uncultured Hyphomicrobiales bacterium; assembly: GCA_903932535.1. GTDB lineage: Bacteria > Pseudomonadota > Alphaproteobacteria > Rhizobiales > Beijerinckiaceae > Roseiarcus. Next base: position 40,927 of record CAIZGR010000663.1, read on the forward strand.
AGATCCGCGCTCGTGCCCGGGTTGACGCCGCGGCTCTTGAGCGCGCGATCCCAATGTATGAGGCCGGGGATCAGCGTTTCGGGCTCGGCCGCGGCGGCCAGCCGCTCGCGCCATGGCGCCGCCTCCCGCCGCAGGTCTTCCGCGGTCGCCGAACCGAATTTCCGTGCGACGTGCGTGTCCGGAAACTCGGAGAGAAAAGCGAGGTACACCGCCAGCGTCGCCCAGCGCCGATCGCGCTCCTGCTTTCGAGCCGCGTCGAGCGCCCCGAGACCGACGACGAGCACGTCCTCGAAGGCCGTTCCGTATTGCCGCGCAATGCGATCGCGATCCGCCGCGGCCGCCATCGCCTCGCCGAGCGATACGGTTGGCGCCTCGCGGACGTCGTGGCCGGGCGCGCGGCCGAGGCCGCCCGGGTTCGCGGCGGCGATCGCGGAAAAAACGTCGACCGCATCCTGCCGGTCGAGCCTGTCGAGGACGCCGGAAACCGCCGCCCGCAGATCGGGCTCGCTCGATTCGGCCGCCGCCGCCAGCGGCGCTGAGAGCAGCACGATTCCAAGATTGGTGTTCTGCCCGACGGCGGCGAGGGTCGCCTCCACCGCGCCCCGCACGCGCGCGCCGACTGCGAGGCGGCTGCCCGCGACGCAGGCGGCGCTCGCCTCGGCGCTGCGGACGAAATCGTCGACCTCCATGCGATGGCCGGCGGCCCAGCGATGGACGTTTCCGGGCTTGAGCGCGTCGAGTTCCGCAAGGCAGGCCTCGACGAACGCCGCGCCGATCGCGGAGCCGGCCCGGCTCAAAGCGCAAGCTCCGGCGCGGGGCGGCGGGCGATCCCGGCGAGGACCCCGTCGGCGACGGCGCCGGCGATGTCGATGTCGGCGACCTTCTGCAGGCCGCTCCAGGCCGGCATGCTGTTGACCTCGAGCACGGTCGGCCCGCCCTCGGCTGCGTCGAGGATGTCGACGCCGGCGATCGTCGCGCCGGCCGCGGCGGCGGCGGCCGTCGCGAGACGCTCCAGCCTTGGGTCGCGCCCGACGCGCCACGGCTCGCCGCCTTGCTTGACGTTGGTGATCCAGGTCGTCGAACGCCGCATCATGGCGGCGATCACCCGGCCCTTGACGACAAAAAGCCGATAGTCGTGGAAGCCTTCGCCTTCGACCGCCTCGAAACGCTGAAGGTAGTAGACCCCGTTGACCGCATCGGGCGCCGGAAGGTCGTCGGGGCTTCGAACCAGACGCAGGCCCTTGCCCTGCGAACCGAACAGGGGCTTCAGCACCAGCGGGCCGCGCCGCGATTCGCGCGTCACGATGGCGCGCGCCACGTCGAACGATTCGAGCGTCCAGGTCGGAGGGGTCGGCAGTCCGGCGCGGGCGAGCGCGAAACTCGTCATCGACTTGTCGACGCAACGCTCGATCGCCCGCGCGTCGTTCGAGACCGGGACGCCGAGCGCGGTGAGCGCATGCAGCACGCCGAGCCGCCTAGTGATCGCCTCGAACGATCCGGCCGCGAGCGTCCGCACGTGGACCGCGTCCGGCAGGCGCGACCCGAGGTGCTGCAACGCGAGGCCGATGGCGCTCGTCGTGTCGAACCCGCATCGGGCGAGGTCGATCCGCTCGAATTGCGCGCCTCGGGCTGCGAGGGCCGTCTCCATCTGCCGCGCATGCCAGTCATGCTGATCGCTGACCACGGCGACGAGCGGTCCGCGCAAGCGCGCGGCGCCCGCGTCAATCGAACGAAGCGTCGAGCAGGTCATGGTGCAGCATCCCGGCCCGGAAGCTCGCGCCGGAGTCGATCGCGGTGACGACGATTTCGGCCGGGCTGAACAGCATCGGATCGATTGCGTAAAAATCGCCTCTGAAGCGCTTGAAGATTTCAGCAAATGGCGCGCCGAAGTCGCGCGAGGTCCGGCTCGGCAGCGATTCGGCGAGCGACTTCGCGTCCGCCTCGGGTCCGGTCACGAAAAGCTGCACCATGCCGCCGTAGATGATGGCGTCGTTGGTGCGCCCCATCGCGGTGACGAAATCGGGGTGCGGCGGCGACAGCGGCGCCGAACCCATGCCGTCGACGATCCGCTCCAGCGGAAACTTCAATTCGTGCGCCTTGTGCAGCGCGACCTCCAGAACCCGCGCCACGACCTGCGCGCCGCCCGCCAGACTCTGGGTCGGCGCATAGATCACCGTGACCGCCGAAGGCGCGACGCGACAGTCGTTCGCGACCTTCTCGATCACCTCGGGCGGCGGCGGGCGGCCGCTTTCGATCACGAGCGTCGCGCAATCCGACGTGTCCCGGTATCCGATGTCCTCGAAGATTTTTTCTTTCTGGGCGAGCGCCCGCGCCGGGCCCGATCCCAGCGCAAAGAATTTCCCGTGCGAAAGGTTCCAGCCGGCGTACTGGCTCCCGAGGCAGGCGACGACGGGCTGGGACGAGGCCACCGCAATCGTCCACGGCCAGCGCGGCGTCGCGGCGTTCGGGCCGAGGCTGACATGGCCGAGACCGCCCATGCAGATCTCCGCAAGGCGCAAGCCGGCGGAAACGCCGCCGCGATGCTTCGCGCCGGCGTCGATCAGGGTCTCGCCGAGCGAGCCTCGGGCCACGCCGACATTGAGCGCGGCGGCTTCGCCTCGCAGGGCGCGCGCAAGCGCCTCGGCGCGGCGATTGACGCTGAAGGCGGGTTCGTTGCTCACGGCGTCCATTCCTCGACCAGAGTGGTGATTTGCTGCGCCCGGTCCGCGACTAGGCGTCTGGCGGCGGCGGCATCCGCCGCGGTCGCCAAAACCGTGCAGATCGGGTCGTCCGCCGCGAAGCGCGTTTGGGAAGGCGGACGGTCGGCGACCCAATCCGGCCATTCCGTCCGCGCCGGGCAGGCGCCGGCGCGCCGGGCGTAGACGACCTCGGCCGCCTTGCCCACCGTTCGCGCGGCGGGCGTGCCGAGCCGACCGTAGCAGGCCTCGACATGCCGGGCGAGCAGCGGATCGTCGTCGCAGTCGAAGATGTCGAGGGTCGCGCCGGGACGGGGATTGACTTCGATGAGCCAGGCGACCTCGTCCGAAACGATGAAGTCGGCGCTGGCGAGGCCGACAAGGCCGAATTCCTGCGTCATCGCTGCGACAGCGATCTCGATCTCTTTGCGGCGATCCGGATCGACGGTGATGGGGCCGGCCGCCCCTCCGTAGCGGTAGGGAGCACGCGCCGACGGCGACGCCCATTGCTCGCTCAATCCGACGATCGCCGCGCGCGCGCCGTCGCCGACGAACAAAGCCGATACGCTGCGCCCGTCGACGCGACGTTGGAAATAGGCGTCGGGCGCCGCCGCCCTTTCCCGCTCGGCCAAACGTACATGCCCGCCGCCGGCGCCGCCGCGGCGTTTGACGAGCCAGCCGTCGCGAATCTCGGGCTGCGAAAGCGCGACTTGCGGATGGGCGACACGCGAGCGCGCGCAGGCGGCCGCAAGCGCGATCGGGTCCTTGACCTGCGACAGCGCGACCGCGCTCAAGCCATAAACGCGAACCGCTCGCGCGACCGCGGCGATGCCTTCTGGCTGGTGCTCGAAGCCCGAGCCGTAGACCGCGCCGATCGGATCGTGGAGGCGGAGAAGGGCGCGCACGGCGTCGATCAGCGCAGCATGGCCGAGGCCATCCGACAGCCCGCCGTCGAGCGTGACGGTCGCGCGGCTGAGCGCGCGCGTGTCGTCGTCCCCGAACAGGTCGATGGCGAGCGGCGCATAGCCGGCGCGCCTTGCGGAGGAAGCGAGCGCGCGCGCGGATTGCGCCACGACGATCAGGCCGGGCGCGTCAGGCGGCAAGCCTGCGCCCCTCATGCCGAGGGTCGAAGCGAAGCGTCGCGCCTCGAAGCATGGTCCAGCGAGCGGCGAGGTTCGGACTGTCGGAGAAAAGCCGGCGCGACGCGGCTCGGGTCCGTTCAGCGGCCATTGGCGTTTCCCCTTTTGATTGCGGTCCCATTCGAACGCGGTCGGTACTTGAAGCGGCTGGCGGCGATCTGTCCAGTCCGTCGGGCGCGCGGCCTAGGATAACAGGTCGGGAATTTTTCCCGACCGCGGCGTTCCCGATGATTTCATGCGCGGGCGATGTTCCTTCGCCGGGGGTCTTTGACTATGATCGATTCCATCAAGAGGTCGCGGGCCGGACGAGGCGCGGCGATCCGAGCGTGAGGAACGGTCCGAGGAGCGAATGGCGCGAGCTTCCGCAGGGGAAGCGGCAAGGCGGCGGCGTGCGACGTCGCAGCGGGCAGGGCGCCGGTCATCCGACGACAGAAAACAGGAATAGGAATACTGGGGAATCGCGGGTTTTCGCAACGGAACCCGCGTCGGGCGCGAGGACGCGAGACGCTCGAGAAGGCCGGGGCATGGCGAGCGGAGAGGGCGTGATGGAAAGGGCAGGGGCGTGGATCGGCGGAACGCCCGCCTCTCTCGACGAGGCGGCCGCTGAAGCCGCGCGCCTCATCATGGCGAGCGGGCAGCCGCTCTTCGCGGGGCTCGGGACCGACGTGGACGGGGCGAGGCATGCGGTCGCGCTCGCGGAGCGGGTCGGCGGGGTGGTCGAGCACATGCACTCCGCGCCGATGTTGCGCGATCTCGACTCTTTGCGGGAAACCGGCGTCATGCTCACGACTCCGGGCGAAGCCCGCGTGCGGGCCGACGTTGTTGTGTTGGTCGGCGAGGGTCTCGACGAGGCGTGGCCGGGTTTGAACGAGCGGTTGCTGTCCGTGCCGGCGCGGCCCGACGGCGCTGACATTCAGCGGCGAATCGTCGTCCTCGCGAGGGACGCGCCCTCGAAGCGCCCGGGTCCTGTCGAGACCGTCGTCTTCGGCCGGGGCGCCGGCTTTGCGGCCAATCTCGCGGCGCTGCGGGCGCGGGTCAAAAGGCGTCCCCGGACGGCGGCGCCGTCGCAACACGATGCGATCGCGGAATTGTTGAGAGAGGCCAAGTTCGGCGTCGCGATCTGGTCGGCCGCCGACCTCGACGCGCTCGAGATCGAGATGGTCAACGGCCTCGTGCGGGATCTCAACGAGTCCACCCGGTTCTCGTCCCTGCCGCTGGCGGCGGGCGGCAACGGCGCTGGCGCGCTCGCGGTCTGCGGCTGGATGACGGGCTTTCCGATGCGCACCGGCTTCGGCTCCGGCGCGCCGGTCCACGACCCCTGGCGCTATGACGCCGAACGCCTCGTGCGAGCGGGGGAGGCCGACTGCGTGGTCTGGATCTCCGCCTTCGGCGCGCCGCCGCCGGAATGGGCGCGAGGCTCGATCGCGGTCGCCCTGTGCGATGGCGGGGCGCGACCGGCGGAAACGCCGAATGTGCTGATCGAGGTCGGACGCCCAGGCGTCGACCACGACGGGGTCCTTCATTCCTCGGACACGGGGACCCTGGTCGCCGTCAGCGCGCGGTCGCGGTCGCCGGATGGCGCACTGAGCGTCGCCGAGGCGCTCGCCCGCATCGCCGGATGCCTTTCAGACGGGAGCGGCGAGGCATGCTGACCTGCATCAAGGGCGGTCGCATCGTCGATCCCGCGAACAAGCGCGACGAAGTCGGCGACCTCTGGATTCGCGACGACCGCATCGTCGCGCCGCCTCAGGCGGACGTGCGCCCCGACGCAATCGTGGACGCCGAGGGCCTCATCGTGATGGCCGGAGGCATCGACATCCACTCGCATATTGCGGGCGGCAACGTGAACACCGCGCGTCTGCTCCTGCCCGAGCAGCATCGGGCGCATGCGCGCCGCCCGGCGGCGACGCCGCTCTCCAACGCCGGCTGGTCGACCTTCGAGACCGGCTGCCTCTATGCGGAGATGGGCTTCACCACCGTCGTCGAGCCGGCGGTGTCGCCGCATCACGCCCTGCATGCGCATCTCGAGCTCGCCGACATCCCGATCATCGACAAGGCGATCCTCGCCATCCTCGGCAACGACGATTATGTGCTGGGCCTCATGCGCGCCGGCGAGGGCGCCCGCGCGATCCAGGATCACGTCGCCTGGACTTTGGAAACGACGCGCGCGCTCGGGATCAAGGTCATCAACGCCGGCGGCGTCGCGGCGTTCAAGGAGAACATGCGGAAGTTCTCCTTCGACGACGTGGTGCCGTCCTATGGCGTGAGCAGCCGGGGGATTGTGAAAGCGTTGCAGCAGGCGGTGCACGAACTGGGGGTGCCGCACCCGCTGCACGTCCACTGCAACAATCTCGGCATGCCGGGCAACTTCAAGACGGCGCTCGAGACCATCGGCGCCGCCGAAGACCTGCCGCTGCATCTGGCGCACCTTCAGTTCTACGGCTACGGCTCGGAAGGCAAGCAGGGGATCTCGTCGGGCGCGCCGCAGCTCGCCGAAGCGATCAATGCGGCGAAAAACGTGACGATCGACGTCGGGCAGGCGATGTTCGGCCAGACGGTGACCATCTCGTCCGACGTCTTGCGTCAGTTCTCCGCGCGCGGTTTCGCCCATCCGAAGAAATACGTGATCTTCGACGGCGATTCGAACGGGGGCGGGATCGTTCCCTTCGAATACAAGGCGGGGAGCTTCTTCAACGCCGTACAGTTCGCGGTCGGGCTCGAATTGTTCCTGCTCATCGACGATCCCTCGCGCGTCTTCTTCACCACCGATCACCCCAACGGCGCGCCGTTCACCGTCTATCCGGAGCTGTTCGCCCTGTTGATGGACAAGGGTCTGCGCGCCCAATGGCTTGCCCGCGTGCCTGCCGAGGCGGCCGCGATGACGACGCTGCCCTCGCTCACCCGCGAATACACGGTCTACGAGATCGCCACGATGACCCGCGCCGCCCCGGCCAAGCTCCTGGGACTCTCGGACCGCGGGCATCTCGGCGCTGGCGGCCGCGCCGACGTCGCGCTCTACCGTCCCGGAAAGGATCGCGCCGCGATGTTCCGTTCGGCGGCGCGCGTCTACAAGGACGGCGACCTGGTCGTGCGCGACGGCGCCGTCACGCACTACCGGTTCGGCCGCGCGATCAACGTCTCGCCCTCCGTCGACGCCGCCATGCGCAAGCGCATGGAGGGCTACTATGACGCGCGCTACGGCCTGCCGTCCGATTTCATGGCCGTGCCCGAGGGCGCAATTCCGCGGCCCGAGCCTTTCGAGACCATCGCATGCTCGAGCTGACCTCGACGGACGTCCGGATCGACGACACCTTCGCCGAAGCCTTCGACATGCGGGCGACGGCGCTCGTCATCACCGCGCCGACCGAGCGCTGGGCGTTGCAGGCGGCGACGACCATGACGGGTTTCGCGACGTCGGTGATCGCTTGCGGCTGCGAAGCCGGAATCGACCGCGCGCTCGCGCCGGGCGAGACGCCGGACGGGCGGCCGGGCGTGCGGGTGCTGATGTTTTCGGTCTCCACCTCCGAACTGCAACGTCAGGTGCAGAACCGGGTCGGCCAGTGCGTTCTGACCAGTCCGGGCTCGGCCTGCTATGCGGGGCTCGACGCGGGCGATGAAAGCTGAAAGTCGGCGCCGCGATCCGGTTTTTCGGCGACGGCTGGCAGATCGCCAAGAAGCTCGGCGCCCGGCGCTTCTGGCGCGTGCCGGTGATGGACGGCGAGTTCGTCTGCGAATCGACCGCCTGGATGACCAAGCGCGCGGTCGGCGGCGGCAACCTCCTGATCATGGGCGCGACGCCCGAGAAGACCCTCGCGGCGACCGAAGCCGCGGTCGAAGCGATGCGCGCGGTTCCCGACGTCATCATGCCGTTTCCCGGCGGCATCGTACGATCGGGCTCGAAAGTCGGCTCCAAATACAAGGGCGCGAGCGCCTCGACCAACGACGCCTATTGCCCGACCCTGAAGGGCGCGGTCGAGAGCGCCCTCGGACCCGAGATCGGCTCGGTGCTGGAAATCGTCATCGACGGGCTGACGAGCGCCGCCGTCGCGGACGCGATGCGCGCCGGCCTCGCGGCGATCATCGCCCTCGGCCCCGAACGCGGTGCCCTGCGGGTCGGAGCGGGGAACTACGGCGGCAAGCTCGGCCGCCATCATTACCGGCTGAAGGACCTGCTGCCGTGAAGCCGTTGACCTTCGCCCTTCGCGCAGCCCCGCCGCAGCGCCTCGACCTTTCGCCGCTGACGCCGGCGAACCTCGCCGGGAAGCCCATGTCGGACATCGCCGGCCTCGAACTGCAAACCACGCGCGAGCGCGTGATGGCCGGCGACGTGTTTCACATCCGCATGGGCGAGGCCGACACGGTCGTCTTCGAAGGCGGCGGCGAGCGCTTCGACCGCGTCGGGGCTCAGCTTGCGGCGGGGACGATCATGGTCGAGGGCGGCGTCGGCGTCGAGGCGGGCCGTGCGATGCGCGGCGGGCGGCTGACGATTCGCGGCGACGCAGGCGCCTTCGCCGGCTCCGGGATGAAAGGCGGGGTTCTCGAGATCGCGGGTTCCGCCGGGGAGCGCCTCGCCGGCCCCCTGAGCGGCGAGACCATCGGCATGGCCGGCGGATTGCTCATCGTTCGCGGCGACGCCGGCGCGCGGGCCGCCGATCGCCTTCGCCGCGGCGTGGTGCTGATCGAGGGCCGCGCCGGCGCCTACGCCGGCAGCCGGATGATCGCGGGCACGCTCGCGATCGGGGGCGAGGCGGGGGACCTGCCGGGCTATCTGATGGGCCGCGGAACGATCTTGCTCGGGGGCGGGGCGACGCTGCTGTCGCCCACCTTCGGCGACTGCGGCGAGCACGATCTCGTCGCCGCGCGCATTATCGCCGAATACGTCGCGCGCGAGAGCGCCGCCCTCGCGGAGCGCTTTCGCAGACGTCTGCGCCGTCTCGCCGGCGATCTCGCCGCGCTCGGCAAGGGCGAGATTCTGTTGCCGACCGCATGACGAGCAGCCAACGTTCGCGTTCGAAAGGGCGTCGGTTCGGGACGCGGGACAAAGGAGGAAGCGGCGTGAAGCGTTGGGCCTGGGCGATTGTCGCTCTTTGTCTTGGTTTGGGGGTCGCGCAGGCGTGGGCGCATAGCGCTTCGCGGCAGAAGATCGTCGAAACGATCGACGTCGCCGCGCCGGTCGACAAGGTCTGGGCGATCGTCAAGGACTTCGACGCGCTCGCCAAGTGGCATCCCGGCGTCGCCTCGAGCGCAGCCGACAAAGGCAATGCGGCCGGTTCGGTCCGGATCGTCGTGCTCAA
>CAIZGR010000664.1 GCA_903932535.1 uncultured Hyphomicrobiales bacterium
TCCCACGTACTTGAGTTGGCGGCGAACCCTCGAAGCCATGCCCAGCAGCGACCCGGCCCTCTGGATCGCCGCCGCAGCAGGCCTCGGACCCTATCAACACGATATGCGATAAGCGCGATATCTTTTGAAGAAGGAGTCGGCGAGCGGCCTCGTCTTCACCTTGACGAACAAGATGGCGATCTACGACCCGAGGGCGGGAACGTGGTCGAACGTCAATCCGCCTCCGGGTTGGGGCTTCATCGGCGATTCGCCTTGGACGCTGCTTGCCGACGGGCGCCTGTTGCTGGGACAGAAGCTCACCAAGCGCGCGGCCGTTCTCAATCTCAAGACGATGACCTGGACCGAGGTCTCGACCATCGGCAAGCATGATATCAACGCCGAGGAAGGCTGGACGCTTCTGCCGGACGGATCGGTCCTGACCGTGGACGTGAAGAGCCATCCGCACGCGGAACGGTTCATCCCCGACGCCGATCCGACGCTGACACGGTGGGTGGCCGCGGGCGAGACGCCGGCGAACCTGCAGTCGGCGGACCCGAACGCCGACAAGGCCATCTCGTTCAACAACGGCACGATGACCTATGATCCACCCGGCGAGATCGGCCCCGCGATCCTCCGCCCGGATGGCACGGTGTTCGTAACGGGCGCCGTGTGCGCGGCGTCCGGTCCCTCGACCGACCCGAACGCCTGTCAGGTCGTCACAAAGGTCGGCCACACCGCGATCTTCGATCTCGGCTTCGGCGGCGCGGCGGCGGCCGGGAGCGGGCCGTGGAGGGCCGGCCCCGACTTCCCCAACGGGGAGGGCGCGGGCGATTCCTTCGCCAGCCTTCTCCCGAATGGACATGTCCTCGTGGAGACGAACCCGGCCGGAACCGCAAACGATCCGCAGGCGCGCTACGCACGCATCGCCGGCCGCGCGATCCATCCTGTCGTTTCGAAGGAAGCGCAATCGACGTCCCTTTCAGCGTCGACGCCGACCTGGCGCTTCTACGAGTTCGACGGCGTCCGTCTCATTCCGGAGCCGGCGGCTTCGTTCGTCGGCGGTCAGGCCAGCATGCTGCTCCTGCCGACGGGCGAGGTCATGCTGAACGGCCAAGCCGTCTACAAGTCGTCCGGCGCCTTCCAGAACCCGTGGCGCCCGACGATCGAGGCTGCGCCGACCGAGGTTACCGCCGGCGGGACCTATGTGATCTCGGGGACGCAGTTCAACGGCCTCTCGCAGGCGAACGCCTTCGGCGACGAATTCCAGGCCGCCACCAACTATCCGCTGGTGCGCATCACCAACGACTCGACGGGCCACGTGACCTATGCGTTCACGCACAACGTCACCGCCACGGGGGTCGCGACCGGCTCCACGATCGTTTTCGCCGCCTTCGACGTGCCGCAAGCGATCGAGCCGGGAAACAGCAAGCTCGAGGTGGTCGCCAACGGCATCCCCTCCCACCCCTGGTACCTCACGGTCGGCGCGCAGGCGGCGAGCCGATAGCCGAACGCTCGGATCGACGCCGGCCTCGCCGCATCGCGCCGCCGGCGTCCCACCCGTGATCCCTCTCACCCGGACGCAGGGTTGTCCTGCATCAGCGAGCAATGGCGGAAGGCGCGCGCGGCGTCTTCGGTCATCCACTCGCGCCGTTGGATTCTCATCCAGAACGCCGTCAGCGCCGCGCGCCGGCGGCCCACCGGCCGCCGCGCTGGCGGACTCTTGCTCGTGGTCTGCATCCGCGGCGGCGACCGCGCCGTCCGCAAGCTGGTTTGTCTCGGCATCATCGGCTTCCTCCAGAACCCTCCGGGACCTCCGATCGCCCTCTTTACTGCTGACGCCGGCCCGTCAGCGACGCTCCGCCCGATCGCCGACATGCGTAACACATGGCGCGAAAAATGCATTGATCCAGGTCAGCGGGCGCGGAAATTCTTCCGCTCGACGCACGGACTGAAGTCGGCGCCGCCGGCGCGGACGGCCTCGCCGACGGTCTGCACGCTCAGAACCAAGTCGCGAGGCGCGGCGCGGGAGTCCGGTGCGCAGCGATTTGCCGCCAAACGCCTCTCTCGACGGCGACGCCGAGAACGCCGGCGCCGTCGAGCCGATTTGTCCTCGGCCTTTTGTCTCGTCTGGTCAGGCCTTCGGCGCTTCTTCGACCGGCGCGGGGGCCGGCGCTTCGACGGCGGCGGGCGCGACCGGAACCTGCGCCGCGAGCGCAGCCTGGAGCGCCTGTTCCTTGGCGTGATCGAACGAGGTCCGGATCACCGTGCCGCCGAGTCCCTTGAGGTCCTCCAGAACCTTGTCGGTCGTCATCTTGCGGATGAGCAGGAAGAGACCGGCCGTGCCCGGCTTCAGGGCCTCGTTGGCCTGCCTGCGCATGTCGTCGTCGTTGATGCCGACGTCGACCAGCGAGCCGCCGAGCGCGCCGCCGGCCGCGCCGACCGCGGCGCCGGCGAGCGGCATCATGAACAGCCAGCCGACCAGCATGCCCCAGAACGCGCCCGAGACCGCCCCGCTCGCCGCCGGATGGATGATCTGGTTGAGCTTGACCCGGCCGTTGGCGTCGCGCACCGCGATCACCGCGTCGCCGATCTCGATGAGATAGTCCTTCTGGAGGCCGAGAACCTTCTCGCGCACCTCCTCGGCCTGCTGCTCGGTGTCGAAGGCGATGAAAACCAGATCGCTCATGTTGGCGTTTCCTTCTGCTCGGGGTTGAAGACGTGTTTGCCCGGCGCCTCATACCGCCCGGCGCGTTACGGTTTCGTGTCGGCGCCGAGGCTCAGCGCGCGACGGTAGCGCGTCCGCACCTGCGCCCGATAGATCGGCCGCATCGCCTCGTGACGCAGGCGCTCAAAAAAGCCGAGGCTTTTGCGCTGCACCGTCGTCCCCCCGGTCTGGCGCGAGACGTCGCGGATCGGGGTCGGCGCGACGGCGAGCAGCGTGACGCCGGTGATCCAGTTCATCTGCAGGAACGTGTCGATCGGCCGGTCGAACGGCGCGGTGACCGCGAGCAGGCGCTCCGCCGCTTCGCGCGACACCACCTGCCCGATCGCGCGCAGCGGCGGCGCATGGGGCCGCACGAGCGTGAAGCCGCCGCGCCGCGCCATCGCTTCGCCGGAAGGCTCGAGGCCTGCCGCGGGCATGAGCGCATAAGTCCAGCGGCCGCGTTCGGCGGCCAGAAACTCGAGAAGCGCCGCGAAAAGCCCCGGGTCGACCGCCGCATCGTCCTCGAACACCACGGCATGGTCGAGGCCCTCGTCCACGATCCGGCGCCAGGCGGCGCGATGGCTCAGGAAGGCGCCGATCTCGGGCGGGCCGAGGGCGAAGGGATAGCGCGGCGCATGGCGGGCGCGCACGTAAGCCGCCTTCACGGCTTCCGCCGGCAAGAGCCGGCCATCGACCGCGGGCAGGATTTCGCCTGGAATCGGCAGCGCGCGCAGAAGCGCCTCGACGCTCGGCCTTCGCCCGGCCGCGCGCTCGAGATGGATGACGAATGCCTTCGGAACGCTCGACACTGGCCGATCCTGCCAAGACCTGATAATGCGCCCGGCGAACGCGGCGCGCGGCCTTCTACCGCGCCGGCCCGCCCGAAGCCATCCCGCCCCGGGACGATCGCGTCGCCCGCCCGAGACATGACCGCGAAGCCGCCTGAAGCCGCCCCCCTGCCGATCTCCGCGACCGTCATCTGCAAGAACGAGGAAGCCTGCATCGGCAAGTGCCTCGCGAGCCTTGCGGGCGTAGCCGAGATCGTCGTGGTCGATTCGGGCTCGACCGACCGCACGCTCGAAATCATCGAGTCCTGCGCCCGCGGCGGCCTGCCGATAAGGCTCATCCATCAGGACTGGCTCGGCTACGCGCGCCAGAAGCAGTTCGCGCTCGACGCGGCGCGCGAGCCCTGGGTGCTCAGCGTCGACGCCGACGAATGGCTGGACGGCGACCTCGCCGCCGACCTGCCGCGCCTCGTCGCGGCGGACCCATCGATCGCCGGTTGGTCCCTGCGCAGGACGCTCACGCTGTACGGAAGCCGGAAACCGGTGAGCCTGTGGACGCGGCCCGAGCACATCCTTCGGCTCGTGCGGCGGACCCGTGCGCGCTTCGACGAGGCCCTCGTCGTCCACGAGGGGCTTATCGTCGACGGGCGGACGGAGATCGCCCGCAAGGGCCTCCTGCGCCACGAACGCGGCCTGCCGCTCGACGAGCAGATGCGCAAGGAGATCGTCTACGCGAAGCTCAAGGCCGAGCAGCGGCTGGAAAGCGGGCGAAAGCCGTCCTGGCTGAAGCTCTTCTTCAACCCGCCGATCTACTTCCTGCGCATCTTCCTCTGGAACCGGTTTTTCCTGTGCGGCTGGGCCGGCTTCATCCACGCCATGACCGGGGCGAGCTATTCCTTCATGACCGAATCGATGCACCGCCAATTCTACCTCGCCCGGAGGCGCCCATGAGCGTGGCCGGGCGCGCCGCCGATCTCGACGCGATCGAGGTCGTCGTTCCCAATCTCAAGCGGCGCTATTCCGGCGGCACGGCGGTCAACCGCACGATCGCGCCGCTGATCGCCGAGCGCTGCCGGGCGGTCTGGTTCGGCCCCGACCGGCCGGAGGGGATCGCGAGCCTGAGCCTCATGGACCTCCTGCGGCTGCGCGCCTCGCCTGCGAAAGGCCGGCCCGCCCGCATCTGGCACGCCCGACGCAACACCGAGATGCTGATGGGGCTCGTGCTCAGGCTCCTCGGCTGGCGGCTGAAGCTGATCTTCAATTCCGCCGGGCAGCGGCGGAAGACGCTCTACACCCGCTTCCTGATCCGCCGGATGGACGCGGTGATCGCGACCAGCGCCGTCTCGGCCTCGTTCGTCGACGGCCCGGCGACCGTCATCCACCACGGCATCGACCTCGAGACCTACAAGCCGCCCGCCGACCGCGCCGCCGCCTTCGCCGCAACCGGGCTGCCGGGCAAATACGGCGTCGGGACCTTCGGCCGGGTGCGCCGCCAGAAGGGCAGCGACCTCTTCGTCGAGGCGATGTGCCGCCTGCTGCCGAAATACCCCGACTTCGCCGCCGTGATCGTCGGCCACGTCTCGCTCGACAACCTGGCGTTCGTGGAGAAGCTGAAGAGCCGCATCGCCGCGGCCGGCCTTTCCGAGCGCATCCGCTTCCTGGGCGAGGTGCCGATCGCGGAGGCGCCGCTCTGGTATCGGCGGATCTCGATCTACGTGTTCGCCTCGCGCGTCGAGGGCTTCGGGCTCACCCTGCTCGAGGCGATGGCGGCGGAAAACGCCGTCGTCGCGACGCGGGCCGGCGCGGCGGAAATGGTGATCGACGGCGGCGAGAACGGGTTCCTCGCGCCGATCGACGACATCGACGCGCTGACGGCGGCGATCGAGCCGATGATGCGGGAGCCCGAGCGAATCGCCGCGATCGGAGCCAAGGCGCGGGCGCGGGTCGAGCGCGATTTCAACCGCGAGCGCGAGGCGGACGAGATCGTCGCGGTCTACCGGGGGCTGTGGGGGGCGGCGGGGGCCGAGGAGAGCAAAAGGAAATTCGCGGCGCCCTCGTCCTGAGGAGCCCGCGAAGCGGGCGTCCCGAAGGGGCTCAGGCCGCCGCCGGCCGCGGATAGAAAGCGCCGGCTTCGCCCGCGGGCGCAGCAGCCAGGCGCAGCAGGCCCGCAATCCGGCGGAACGTCTCCTTGCGGCCCGAATTCTTGCGCCACACCAGCGCGATCCGCCGCCAGGGCCGGTCGCCCGCGAGCGGCGCGACATGGAGGTCGAGGCCGGCCAGCAGCCCCGAGGCGATCGCCATTTCGGGAACGAGGGTGACGCCGAGCCCGCTCGCCGCCATCTGCACCAGCGTGTGCAGGCTCGTTCCCTGAAAGGCGAGGTTGCGGCGCGCGCCCTCGAGCGCGCAGGCCGCGAGCGCATGCTCGCGCAGGCAATGGCCGTCCTCGAGCAGCAGGAGGTCGTCGGTCGCCATGTCGCCCGGACCGACGGCGCCGAGCGACGCCAGCCGGTGGTCGCGCGGGCAGACGACGAAGAACGGATCGACGGCGATGTCCTCGCTCTCGGCGTCGTCGAGCGCGACGGGCAGCGCCAGCACCGCAGCGTCGAGCTGGCCGGCCTCGAGCCGATCGAGGAGCCGCGCCGTCTGCTCCTCGCGCAGGTAGAGCCTCAGGTCGGGCGCCGCCGCGCGCAGCTTCGGCAGCACGCGCGGCAGCAGGAACGGCCCGATGGTCGGGATGACGCCGAGCCGCAGCGGACCGGACAGCGGGTCGTGCGCGGCGATGGCGACGTCGACCAGATCCTCGGCCTGCCGGAGGAGGGTCCGCGCCCGCTCGGTGATCTCGAGCCCGATGCCGGTCGGCGCGACCGACCGGCGGGTGCGGTCGAACAGGACGACGCCGAGGTTGTCCTCCAGCTCCTGGATCGCCGCGCTCAGCGTCGACTGGCTGACGAAGCAGGCCTCCGCCGCCTGCCCGAAATGGCGGCGATCGGCGAGCGCGACGAGGAACCTGAGCTGGCGGAGGGTCGGCAGGGCTTTCATCGCCCGATCTCTGATCGGCTTTATCGATCAGCGCAATCGGTTTTTTCCGCTTCTATCGATGGAAGTAACGTCGTATACCCACCGCGCCTTCGGGGAGCCGCGCTGGGCGGCCGCCGGGGCGAACAACGACAACCCGAATTCCACCCGTCTCACGATCGAGGATGTTTCATGTCGCTCATTAACACCGAAATCAAGCCGTTCAAGGCGACCGCGTTCAAGGCCGGCAAGTTCATCGACGTCTCCGACGAGTCGGTGAAGGGCAAGTGGTCGGTCTTCTTCTTCTATCCGGCCGACTTCACCTTCGTCTGCCCGACGGAGCTCGAGGACCTCGCCGACAATCAGGCCGAGTTCGACAAGCTCGGCGTCGAGGTCTACGGCGTCTCGACCGACACCCATTTCAGCCACAAGGCTTGGCACGACACGTCGAAGGCGATCGGCAAGATCAAATACGCCCTCGTCGGCGACCCGACCGCCCGCCTGTCGCGCAACTTCGAGGTCTACATCGAGGAGGCGGGGCTCGCCGACCGCGGCACGTTCGTGGTCGACCCGGACGGCAAGATCCAGATCGTCGAGATCACCGCCGGCGGCGTCGGCCGCAACGCGGCCGAGCTCCTGCGCAAGATCAAGGCGGCGCAGTATGTCGCCGCCCATCCGGGCGAAGTCTGCCCGGCCAAGTGGGAAGAGGGCCGCAAGACCCTCGCCCCCTCGCACGACCTCGTCGGCGCGATCTGAGCCTGGGAAGGCGCGCGACTCGCGCGCCTTTTCGGGGCGGCGAGACGCGCCGCCCCTCCCGGGGGAGCCGCCGCGCGCGGCTCCCCCGTCAAACCAAACCATTAGAAGATTTCCGGGGACCCTGTCCCCGTTTCGCCACAGAGGCTCGAGGGGACCTTCCATGCTCGATGATCAGATCAAGGCCCAGCTCACGGGCTATTTCGAACGCATTCAGCGCCCGATCGAGCTCGTCGCCTCGCTCGACGGCGGCGAGGCGTCCCGCGAGACCCGGGAGCTGTTGCAGGAGATCGCGGCGCTCTCGGACCGTATCGCCCTCGTCACGGACGGAAACGATCCGCGCCGTCCGTCGTTCGCGATCCGCCCGGCGGGCGAGGACGCGGTCGTCACCTTCGCCGGCCTGCCGATGGGCCACGAGTTCAATTCGCTGGTGCTCGCGCTCTTGCAGGCGGGCGGCCATCCGCCGAAGATCGCGCCCGAGGTCGCCGAGCAGATCAGGGGGCTCGAGGGCGAATTCCGGTTCGAGACCTATTTCTCGCAGTCGTGCCAGAACTGCCCCGAGGTCGTCCAGGCGCTGAACGCGATCAGCGTGCTCAATCCGCATATTCGCCATGTTGCGATCGACGGCGCGGCCTTCCCGGCCGAGACGGCCGAGCGGGAGATCATGGCGGTTCCGTCCGTCTTCCTCAACGGGAAGCCGTTCGGACAAGGGCGCATGAGCCTCGAGGAGATTCTCGCCAAGGTCGACAGCGGAGCGGGCGCGCGCGACGCCGAGCGCCTGAACGCCAAGGCGCCGTACGAGGTGCTGATCGTCGGCGGCGGCCCCGCCGGCGCTGCGGCGGCGATCTACGCCGCGCGCAAGGGCATTCGCACCGGCGTCGTCGCCGAACGGTTCGGCGGCCAGACCCTCGACACGCTCGGCATCGAGAACCTGATCTCGGTCGCCCACACCGAAGGCCCGAAGCTCGCCAAGGAGCTGGAAACCCTGGTGCGCGCCCACGAGGTCGACGTGATCACTGCCCAGACGGCGGCCGAGCTTCAGCCCGCGACGCCCGGCGGATTGGCCGAGGTGCGGCTCGCGAGCGGCGCGACGCTCAAGGCCCGCACGATCATTCTCTCGACCGGCGCGCGCTGGCGGCAGATGAACGTTCCGGGCGAGGCCGAATACCGCAACCGCGGCGTCGCCTACTGCCCCCATTGCGACGGGCCGCTGTTCAAGGGCAAGCGGGTGGCGGTGATCGGCGGCGGCAATTCGGGCGTCGAAGCGGCGATCGACCTCGCCGGCATCACGGCGCACGTCACGCTGATCGAGTTCGATCCGAAGCTGCGGGCGGACGAAGTGTTGCAGGCCAAGCTCCGCTCCCTGCCGAACGTCTCGGTGCTGACCTCGGCGCAGTCGACCGAGGTTTTCGGCGACGGGACCAAGGTCGTCGGGCTCGCCTACAAGGACCGGACGACCGGCGCAGCGCGGCGCGTCGACCTCGACGGGATTTTCGTCCAGATCGGCCTCGTGCCCAACACCGAATGGCTGAAGGGCGCGGTGAAGCTTTCCGCGCGCGGCGAGATCGAGGTCGACCCGCGCGGCGAGACGTCGGCTTACGGCGTGTTCGCCGCGGGCGACGCGACGACCTCGCCGTACAAGCAGATCGTCATCGCCATGGGCGACGGCGCGAAGGCCGCGCTTTCCGCCTTCGACTGCCTGATGCGCGCGCCGGCGCCGCTGGTCGAGGCGGCGTGATCGGGGGCGTTCGGGTTCACCTCGAAGGACACGAAGCGCCACGAAGGCGCTTCGTGTCTCTTCGTGCGCTTGGTGGTGTCGATCACCATCAGCGAGGCAAGCCGTTCTCGTCATAACCGATGATTGCGTCTGCGCCGCGCCCGTCGATAACCGGCAGCGCGCTCCAGCGGCGTCGGATCGCTGCGAGATCCTCGAGAGGCGCCGACCGGCGTGGCGCCGCGCCGATTCGTCGCAGCCGTTCCTCGAGCGCCAGCCGCGTGGCGATTGTCAGCGACTCGCCCGTCCGCTCCGCCAGCGAGCGCGCGAGCCGCTCGGTTTCCGGGTCTTCGATGCTGAGCGGCATGTTTGGTCCCAAGGTTCGATAGCTTCTGTATTTTACCTCAGTCCTGCCGCAGCGGCCAGCGCACGAGCGGCCGCACGCCTCCCCTGTCATGCCCGCGCAAGCGCACATCCAGAGCCGCAGGGCGCCGGCGTCGGCGCGAGCGCCTTGCATCCGCGGCGGCGGCATGGATCCTCGCTTGCGCGGGGAGGACAAGGCGCCTCACCCCCGCGCCAGCACCTCGCGCACCCGCTCCACCAGCTCCGCCTCGGGCGCGGTGAACTGGGCGCGCTGGCGCAGCTCCAGATAGTCGGCGCGCTCCTTGGCGCCCTTCGCCAGTTCCGCGCCGAGCTTCAGGTCGCGGATCGTCACCTGCGGGCCGCCCGGCGCGTCGCGTTCGTTCGACCCCTGGATGACCGCGACGCGGCTTCTGCGCCGGTCGGCGTATTTGAGCTGGGCGTTCATGCCGGCTTGCCCAAGATAAAGCTCGGCGGCAACGCCGGCGGCGCGCAGGCTCGCGACGAGGCGCTGGGTGCTCGCCATCGCCTTTTCGTCGCGGTCGAGCGCGAGCACGACGACGGGACCGGCCGCCTCCGCGGCGGCGACGATCGGGCTGTCGATGGCGCGCAGCGCCGCGAGCAGGCGCGAGACGCCGATCGAGAAGCCGGTCGCCGGGACGGGCTCCTCGCGGAAGCGGGCGACGAGCCCGTCGTAGCGCCCCCCGCCCCCGACCGAGCCGAACCGCACCGGACGGCCGGCCTCGTCCTTGACCTCGAAAGTCAGCTCCGCCTCGAAGACGGGGCCGGTGTAATATTCGAGGCCGCGGACGACGGAGGGGTCGACGATCACCCGATCGGCCGCTGCCCCCGCCTCGACGAGGCCGACGATCTCGGAGAGTTCGGCGAGGCCCTGCTCGCCAATTGTCGAGCCGCCGACCGCGGGCGCGAGCGCTGCGAGCGTCGCGCGATTGTCGGCCGCGCGCGCGGCGGTGTAGGCGAGCACGCGCTCGATCGCCTCCGCCTCGAGCCCCGCGCCCTTGGTGAAGTCGCCGCTCTCGTCCTTGCGCCCCGCGCCGAGCAGGGCGCGGACGCCCTCGGGGCCGAGCCGGTCGAGCTTGTCGATGGCGCGCAGCACGGTCAGCCGCCGCCCGGCGTTGTCCGGCCCGCCGAGGCCGATCGCCTCCATCACCCCGTCCAGAACCTTGCGGTTGTTGACCTTGACGACATAGTCGCCGCGCTTGATCCCGAGCGCCTCCAGGCAGTCGGCGGCCATCATGCAAATCTCGGCGTCGGCGGCGACGCTCGCCGCCCCCACCGTGTCGGCGTCGAACTGCATGAACTGGCGGAAGCGCCCCGGACCCGGCTTCTCGTTGCGGAACACCCAGCCCGCCCGATACGAGCGGTAGGGCTTGGGCAGCCTGTCGTAGTTTTCCGCGACATAGCGGGCGAGCGGGGCGGTCAGGTCGTAGCGCAGCGACAGCCACTGCTCGTCGTCGTCCTTGAACGAGAACACGCCCTCGTTCGGCCGGTCCTGGTCGGGCAGGAATTTTCCCAGGGCCTCGGTATATTCGATGAACGGCGTCTCGACCGCCTCGAAGCCGTAGAGCGCGTAGACGCTGCGGATCTTGGCGATCATCGCCTCCGCCGCAGCGATGTCGGCGGGGGCGCGGTCGACGAGCCCGCGCGGCAGCGCGGCGCGCACGCGGGTCGAAGGGGTGGATTCGGTCATGGGCGTTCGGTCCGGTCGGCGGCGGCTCAGAAGAACCCGGCCGCGATGTTGATGGCGAGGGCGAGGATGATGGTGTTGAAGAAGAACCCGACGACGCCCTGGATGCCGCAGATGCGCCGCATCCGGGGCGACGTCACGCTGGTGTCGGAGCTGGCGAAGGTGCAGCCGACGACGAAGGCCTGATAAAGGAACTCGGTCCATCCGGGCCGCGGCGTGCCCGGAAAGTCGAGCCCGCCGGCGCCCCCGTCGGCGACGGCGGCATAGTAGACGCCCGCGTAATGGATCGCGAACAGGATCTGGATGAAGGCCCAGGCGCTCACGATGCTGGCGGCGGCGAGCGCGAGGTGCTCGGCCTTGGCGAGTCCTTCCATGGCCTTCACCGGGCCGAGCTCCCAGACGATCGCGGCGAGGGCCGCGCAGGCCGCGACCACGCCGAGGACCAGGAGCACCCATTGGTTCTCGTCCTCTGGGCGGGCCTGCGTCTCCGGGTCCGCGCCCGGGCGGCCCATCATGATCGCGATCAGAGCGAGATAGGCCCAGGCGCCGGCGTTCCACGCGACGACGAGGCGGGTCGACTCCCGCATGGCGACCGGCGCGAACAGGAGCGCAAGATAGGTCGCGACGACGAGGAGCGCCGCCGCGAGCAGGCGGGGACGGTGCGCGAGCGTGACGAGAAATCCGCCCGGCTGCTCGCCGGCGCCGGAGGGCGGCGCGGGGTTGGACATGCTTGGCCGCTCGACTGCAAAGGGGCGTTTGCCTTGCCCGACGAGGGGCGGAGGGTCAAGCTGGCCGTCCGGCCGCTTGACCGCGGCGCCTGTCCGCCGGAGTGTTCGTCGCCAAATCGGCGCGCCGGGAGACATGGGGCAGGCGAAGCATGACGAGTACGGTGTCCGTTCGCGCCGAGGGGCGCGTGACGGTGGTGACGATCGAGCGGCCCGAGAAGCGCAACGCCGTCGATCTCATGACCGCCCGCGCCCTCTACGACGCTTTCAAGCGCTTCGACGCCGACGAAGGCGCCGACGTCGCGGTGCTGACCGGCGCGGGAGACGCCTTTTGCTCCGGGGCCGATCTCAAGGCCCTGGCCGAGGGCGAAACGGGGCGGTTCGAGAAGGACGGCGACTTCGGGCCGATGGGGCCGACGCGGCTGAAGCTCGGGAAGCCCGTGATCGCCGCGGTCGAGGGGCCGGCGGTCGCCGGCGGCACGGAGCTCGCGCTCTGGTGCGATCTCCGGATCGCGGCGCGCTCGGCCGTGTTCGGGATCTTCAACCGCCGCTTCGGCGTGCCGCTCGTCGACCTCGGCACGATCCGCCTGCCGCGCATCGTCGGGCACGGGCGGGCGATGGAGATGATCCTCACCGGCCGGCCGGTGGGCGCCGAGGAGGCGCTCCGTATCGGCCTGGTCAACGAAGTGACGGCCGACGGCGAGGCGCTCCGTCGCGCGCTCGCGCTCGCGGAAACGCTCACAGGCTTTTCCCAGAACGCGATGCGCAACGACCGGCTGTCGGCGATCGAGCAATGGAACTTGAGCGGCGAGGCGGCCGCCGCCAACGAGGTCGCGCATGGGCTCGCGACGCTCGCGAGCGGCGAGGCGGCGGAAGGGCCGGCGCGGTTCGCCGGAGGGGCCGGACGGCATGGGAGCCTCCTCGCTCTTCCCTCCGCGCGGTGAAACGCGCCGCCGATGGACACGCTCGGAAAGCGCTCGAGGAACAATCGTTCCTGCTTTCGCACCAAGTGCTCGAGAATCGCGCGGGCGTTCTGCTTGTCGGCGACGACCAATCGTTATGCCGGCTGCATGAGGTCATCCACGACGTCAACGAGCGCTCGCCCCTCATAACCGACAAGGAAGGCTGGTTTCTCGGATTGGCCTACGATGTCCGCAAGGCCCACGAGCAGCGGGCTCCTCGGGACGAGGTCGCGCAAACAGGGGCGCCGTCCCTGGGCGCCGGGTCACTTCGCGGGTTCCGCGTGCCGCGCCGTCCACTCCGCCCGCTCGAAATCCTCGAAGGCGGCGATCATGGCGCGGAAGGTCTTTTCCGCCACCGTCGGGTCGAGGCCCTGCGTCGCGGCGCCGGCGCGGACTTTCGCGATCACGGCGTCGACCCGCCCGGGGTCGCTGACCGCCGCCGGGTCCTTCTTGAACCGCCCGGCTTCGCCGACGTAGCTCTGGCGCTCGGCCATCAGGCGCACGAGGTCGCGGTCGACGCGGTCGATGTTGTCGCGCACCTCCGCGAGGTTCTCGCAGCATTTTCCGCCGTTCGCCGCCGGGCTGCCCCACCAGGCCGGCCGCGTCGCGGCGTCGTCGGCGAACACACGCGAGGCCGTGAGGACGAAGAAGGCGACAACAGCCTTACGAAGCATCGGGCGCGACTTTCTTCAGGCTCACCGGCGGGGGCGAATCGTCGGGCACGAAGAAGTCCGGCGCGAGGTCGACGCTTCCGTCGACCCGGTAACGATCGAAGTCGCGCACCCCTTTCTCGTACAAGAATGTGTCGTCGATCAGGAAGTTTCCGGTGAAGGTCTTCGGATCCTTCAGGAAAATCGCATGCGCCGCGTCGGCGAGGATGTCGGGGGTACGCGAGGCGCGCATCACCGCCTCGCCCCCGAGCAGGTTCCGGATCGCCGAGGTGGCGATGGTGGTGCGCGGCCAGAGCGCGTTGACCGCGATCCGCTTGCGCCTGAGCTCGCCCGCGAGGCCGAGCACGACGAGGCTCATGCCGTATTTGGCCATCGAATAGGCGGTGTGGGCGGCGAACCACTTCTCCTTCAGGTCGAGCGGCGGCGACAGCATCAGGATATGCGCATGCGCCGACTCCTCGAGATAGGGGACGGCGAGCTTCGACACCATGAAGGTCCCGCGCGCGTTGACCTGATGCATCAGGTCGAAGCGCTTCATGTCGGTCGCCTCGGAGGAGGTGAGCGCGATGGCGCTGGCGTTGTTGACCACGATGTCGAGGCCGCCGAAGGTCGCTGCGGTCTTTTCCAGCGCGTCGCGCACTTGGCGCTCGTCGCGGATGTCGACGGCGAGCGGCAACGCCCGGCCGCCGGCCTTCTCGATCGCCTCGGCGGCCGAAAAGATCGTGCCGGGCAGTTTCGGATCGGGCTCGGCCGTCTTGGCGGCGATGGCGACGTTCGCCCCGTCGCGGGCGGCCCGGAGCCCGATCGCGAGCCCGATGCCGCGCGAGGCGCCGGTGATGAAGAGGGTCCTGCCTGAAAGGGTGTCCGCCATGGTCCGCCTCCCGAGAATCGTCGTAATGCGAGTGTTGGCGCCGCGCGCGCCGGCGCACAAGCCCGGCGGTTGCCGCGCGGCCGCCGCGGCTCTCTGACAGCCGGGCCGCGCGAGCCCGTTCCCGGAGGCTGAATGGACCCCGAGCCGAACGTTTCGCAGACGCCTCACGGGCGCGCCGGAGGCTTCGCCGACGCGCTCTCCGCGTTGTCGCGCCTCCTCGCCGATCCGCGGCTCGACGAGCTGTCGCGCGCGCGCTGGTGGGTCCCGCCGCTCCTCTACGGGCCGTGCATCCTGGCGCTGCTCGCGCTGAGCGTCCGCTCGCTGGACGCGGCGACCATCCTCATGGGCGCCGCGCTCGGCTATGGCGTCTGGACCCTGACCGAGTACCTCGGCCATCGGTTCGTGTTCCACGCCGATCTGCCCGGCGAGCTCGGCGCGCGGCTGCATGTCCTCATCCACGGCGCCCATCACGAACATCCCGAGGATCCGCTGCGGCTCGTGATGCCGGCTCTGCTCAGCGCGCCGCTCCTGCTGGCCGCCCTCGCCGCGACGTGGCTCCTCATCGGGTTCCCGGCCGGCTTTCCGCCGATGACGGGTTTCCTCATCGGCTCCCTAGGCTACGACATGACGCATTATTGGGTCCACCAGGGCGCGCCGAGGACGCGGATCGGCCGCTCTCTGCGCCGCAACCACATGCGCCATCATTTCCAGGACCCGAATCGCGGCTTCGGCGTCAGCGGGCCGTGGTGGGACCACGTCTTCGGCACGGCGCACCCGAGCGCGAGGCGGCGGGCAGCGGCGAAGTGACGACGCAGGCCTGCGCCCGGTTCGGGCGCCCGCCTTCCGCCTGCGACGACGCGAGGGTGGAAAACCGCCGCGAGGCTTGCTATTACCGCGGCCCACCCCGTTCGAGGCGAAGGCATTTCCATGCGCAAGGGCGCGGTCGCACGCAAGACCAAGGAGACCAGCATCGAGGTCGAGATCGACCTCGACGGCTCGGGGCGCTCCGACATTTCCACCGGGGTCGGCTTCTTCGACCACATGCTCGACCAGCTCGCCCGCCATTCGCTGATCGACATGACGATCCGCGCCGAAGGCGACCGCCACATCGACGACCACCACACGGTGGAGGACGTCGGCATCGCCCTCGGGCAGGCGCTCGTGAAGGCGCTCGGCGACAAGAAAGGCCTCGGGCGCTACGCCGACTGCCTGCTGCCGATGGACGAAACGCTGACCCGGACCGCCATCGACGTGTCGGGCCGGCCGTATCTCGTGTTCCGCACCGAATTCCCGACCGAAAAGATCGGCGCATTCGACACACAGCTCGTGCGCGAGTTCTTCCAGGCGTTCGCCGGCAACGGCGGGCTCACCCTGCATGTCGAGACGCTTTACGGAACGAACAGCCATCACATCGCCGAATCGTGCTTCAAGGGCGTGGCGCGCGCGCTCAAGAGCGCCGTCGCGATCGACCCGCGTCAGGCCGGCAATGTTCCCTCGACCAAGGGCGCGCTCTAGGCCATGACCGTCGCCATCATCGACTACGGGTCCGGCAATCTGCACTCGGCGCAGAAGGCTTTCGAGCGCGCCGTCCGCGAGGCGGGGATGAACCGCGCGGTACGGGTGACCTCGCGCCCGGAGGACGTGCTCGCGGCCGAGCACGTCGTGCTGCCGGGCGTCGGCGCCTTCGCCGACTGCCGGCGCGGCCTCGACGCCGTTCCCGGAATGGTCGAGGCGCTGACCGAGGCGGTGCAGAAGCAGGGCAAGCCTTTCCTGGGGATCTGCGTCGGCGCGCAGCTGCTCGCGACCCGCGGCCTGGAATACGAGGTCGTTTCCGGCCTCGGCTGGATTCCCGGCGACGTCGCCCCGATCAAGCCGAACGACCCGGGCCTGAAGATCCCCCACATGGGCTGGAACACGCTCGACGTGAAGCGCCCCCATCCCGTCCTCGACGCCATCCCGACGGGCCGCGACGGGCTGCACGCCTATTTCGTCCATTCCTATCAGATATACGCCGACAATCCCGGCGACGTGGCGGCGACCGCCGATTACGGCGGCCCGGTGACCGCGATCGTGGCGCGCGCCAACATCGTGGGCGTCCAGTTTCACCCCGAGAAGAGCCAGACGCTCGGCCTCGCCTTGATCGCCAATTTCCTGAAGTGGCGCCCGTGATCCTGTTTCCCGCGATCGATCTCAAGAACGGCGAATGCGTGCGGCTGCTGCGCGGCGACATGGCCCAGGCGACCGTGTTCAACGCCGACCCGGCGGCGCAGGCGCGCGCCTTCGCCGAGCAGGGGTTCGACTACCTGCATGTCGTCGACCTCGACGGCGCCTTCGCCGGCCAGCCGGTCAACGCCGAGGCGGTCCGGCGCATCCTCGCGGGCCTCACGATGAAGATGCAGCTCGGCGGCGGCGTGCGCGACATGAAGACCGTGCGCGGCTGGCTGGAGGCGGGGGTGACGCGGGTCATCATCGGCACGGCGGCGGTGCGCGACCCCGGCTTCGTGCGTGAGGCGGCGCGGCTCTTTCCCGGCCGGATCGCCGTCGGCATCGACGCGCGCGAGGGCTTGGTCGCGGTCGAGGGCTGGGCCAAGACGTCCAACGTCTCGGCGCTCGATCTCGGGCGCCGGTTCGAGGACGCGGGCGTGGCGGCGATCATCTACACCGACATTGCGCGCGACGGCGCGTTGCAGGGGCTCAACATCGCCAGCACCGTCGCGCTCGCCGAAGCGCTCACGATCCCGGTGATCGCCTCGGGCGGCCTCGCCTCGATCGAGGACGTGCGGCGGCTGACCGAGCCCGACTGCGCCCGGCTCGCCGGCGCGATCGCCGGACGCGCGCTCTACGACGGCCGGCTCGATCCGCGCGAGGCGCTGGCGGTGTTGCGGGCGGCGCGGGCTAAGGGGTCGCTCGGCACGCCACCGGCCGCCGAGGAGGCGTCTTGAAACTCGACGACCTCGTCAAGACGGCGACCGCGCGCGTCGAAACGGTGCGCGTGGTCCGGACGGCGATCAATCCCCTGCTTTGGCTGACGGGGATCGGAACGCCGCTTGCCTTCGTCCTTGCGCTTCTGGCCGGCGAGACGTGGTTCCGGACGGCGATGTTCTCAACCGGCGCCCTCTTGTTGGCGGCGACCATCGTGGCCTATTTTGTCTTGCTGTTTCGCGATCCCGATCGTCTGCAATCGGAGGAATATCGGCTTCGCCAACGCGAGTTGACCATGATCTTCGAAAAGGGGGCCAGCCTCGAGGTCGTCGATTCGGCCCGCGAAATCCCCCGCATAGAAAGCGTGAGAGGCGAAATCGAAAAAGGAGGCGAATCGTGAAAAGACACCTTCTTGTATTCGATGATGGCAGCGGCAGCGAACTGAATCTTCAAGAATTTGTTGATTCGCTGGACGCAGGAGCTCGGATGTACACGATGGATGGTCACGTCTGCTTCCTCAAGAGCAAACTTTCCGCGCAGGAGATATCCGACCGGTTCCAAACGCTGGCCGGTTCTCGCCTGTTTTTAGTGACGGATGTGAGTTCGTCGGACTATGCGGGGCGAATGTTCGGCAAGTTCTGGGATTTCATGAAGAATCCCGTCCTGCCAAACGCTGCCGAATAATGCTTAAAGCCCGCGTCATCCCCTGCCTCGACGTCAAGGACGGCCGCGTCGTCAAGGGCGTCAACTTCGTCAACCTGCGCGACGCCGGCGATCCGGTCGAGAGCGCCGTCGCCTACGACAAAGCGGGGGCGGACGAGCTCTGCTTCCTCGACATCACCGCGAGCCACGAGGACCGCGGCATCCTGCTCGACGTGGTGCGCCGCACCGCGGAGGTGTGCTTCATGCCGCTGACGGTCGGCGGCGGCGTGCGCGCCACCGACGACATCCGCAACCTGCTGCTCGCCGGAGCCGACAAGGCGTCGATCAATTCGGCCGCGGTCGCCGACCGTGAATTCGTGCGCCACGCGGCGGAGAAGTTCGGCAGCCAATGCGTCGTCGTCGCCATCGACGCCAAGCGCGTCTCGGGCGCGGGCGCCTCGGCGCGGTGGGAGATCTTCACCCACGGCGGGCGGAGGCCGACCGGCATCGACGCGGTGGCCTACGCCCGCGAGGTGACGGCGCTCGGCGCCGGCGAGATCCTGCTCACCTCGATGGACCGGGACGGCTCGAAGATCGGCTTCGACCTGGAGCTGACGCGGGCCATCGCCGACGCCGTGCCCATTCCGGTGATCGCCTCCGGCGGCGTCGGCAATCTCGACCATCTGGTCGACGGCGTCAAAGTGGGACACGCGAGCGCGGTGCTCGCCGCCTCGATCTTCCATTTCGGCGAATACACGATCCGCGAGGCCAAGACGCGCATGGCGCAGGCCGGAATCCCCGTCCGGATGGACTGAGCCGGTGTACGCGCGCCGCCCGGCGCGTTAAGAGGGGCGGCCTCCACGGAGTTTTTCAGATGTCCACGAGCCCCGAACACACCCACTTCGGCGAGCGCCAGGTGCGGCTGGACGAGAAGCAGGGGCTGGTGGACGACGTTTTCCACAAGGTCGCCGACCGTTACGACCTGATGAACGACCTGATGTCGTTCGGCCTGCATCGCGTCTGGAAGGACGTCTTCACCGCCAAGATCCGCCCTTACGCGTCGCGGCCCTTCGCCCATCTCGACGTCGCCGGCGGCACCGGCGACATCGCCTTCCGCATCGCGCAGGCCGGGGGCCGCGACACCCGCGTGACCGTCGCCGACATCAACGCCGACATGCTGCGCGTCGGCGCCGAACGCGCCCGGAAACGCGGGCTCGAGGACAGAGTGACCTTCGTCGAGGCCAACGCCGAGGCGCTGCCGTTCGGCGACGCGGAATTCGACGCTTATACGATCGCCTTCGGCATCCGAAACGTGCCTCGGATCGAGAAGGCGCTCGGCGAGGCGTATCGCGTGCTCCGGCGCGGCGGACGGTTCCTGTGCCTCGAGTTCTCGCACGTCGACCTGCCGGTTCTCGACCGCTTTTACGACGCCTATTCCTACACCGCGATTCCGGCGATGGGCAAAGTGGTGGCGGGCGACGGCGCGCCCTACCGCTATCTCGTCGAGTCGATCCGCAAGTTTCCGTCGGCCGACCTGTTCGCCGACATGATCGCGGCGGCCGGCTTCTCCCGCTCCGATTACGTGAAGCTGAGCGGCGGCGTCGTCGCGATCCACTCGGGCTGGAAGCTCTGATTGATGTCAATCGTCGCTGCGGTCGGCCATGGCGTGCGGCTCGCGCGCGCCGGCTTCGTTTTCGCGCGAGAGGGCGCGTTCGTCGACGTGGACCCGACGCTTCTCCCGCCCGGCGCGCGCCTGCCGCTCGCCCTCGCCAATCTCGTCGCCCGGCGCGACGCGCATGGGCTCGCCGGCCTGTCGCGCGCGATCGATCGGCTGGGGCCGTCCTACGTCAAGATGGGGCAGTTCCTGTCGACCCGGCCGGACATCGTCGGGCCGAAAGTCGCCCTCGAGCTCGAGAGCCTTCAGGACCGCGTCACGCCGATGAGCCGCCGGACCGCGGTCGGCATCATCGAGGCCGCGTTCGGCGCCCCGATCGACACGGTGTTCGAAGACTTCGGCGAGCCGGTCGCCGCGGCGTCGATCGCCCAGGTCCATCGCGCCTCGGTCCGGACGCCCGAGGGGATCCAGCCGGTCGCCGTCAAGGTGCTGCGCGCGGGCGTGGAGAGACGCTTCGCCCGGGACCTCGCCGACATGTTCTTCGCCGCGCGCCTCGCCGAGCGCGCGGCGCCCGAGATGCGCCGTCTGCGACTCGTCCAGGTGGTGGAGACGCTGGCGCGTTCCGTGCGCATGGAGATGGACTTTCGGCTCGAGGCGGCGGCAGCGTCGGAATTCGCGGAGAACTCACGGGACGACCCGGAGATTCGCGCCCCGGCGATCGACTGGGTTCGAACCACCCGCGAAGTGATGACGATGGAGTGGGTGGACGGCGTTCCGATCGCCGACCCCGAACGTCTCACGGCGATGGGCCTCGACCCGCGCGTGCTCGCCCGGACGCTGATCCAGACCTTCCTCCGCCATGCGCTGCGCGACGGGTTCTTTCACGCCGACATGCATCAGGGGAATTTTTTCATCGACGCCGAGGGACGGATCGTGGCCGTCGACTTCGGCATCATGGGCCGCCTCGGGCGGAAGGAGCGGCGCTTCCTCGCCGAAATCCTGTTCGGCTTCATCCGCCGCGATTATTTGCGGGTCGCGGAGGTTCATTTCGAGGCGGGCTACGTCCCGAACATCCATCGCGTCGAGGATTTCGCCCAGGCGATCCGGGCGATCGGGGAGCCGATCCATTCGCGCACCGCCGACCAAATCTCGATGGCGAAGCTGCTGACGCTTCTGTTCGAGGTCACGGCGCTGTTCGACATGACCACCCGCATCGAGCTGGTCATGCTGCAAAAGACGATGGTCGTCGTCGAAGGCGTGGCGCGCAAGCTCGATCCGCAGTTGAACATGTGGTCGACGTCCGAGCCCGTGGTCGGCGCCTGGATCGTGGAAAATCTCGGGCCGAAGGCGCGGCTCGAGGACGCCGGCCGCGGCGTCGCCTCGCTCGTTCAGCTCGTCGCCGAAGCCCCGCGGCGGCTCGACGACATCGCCGCGAAACTGGACAGGCTCGGTGACGACGCGTTCGCACGGTCGCCCGAGCCGAACGGGCGTTTCAGGATCGACTCCATTTTCGTTGGTGTTTTGTTAACGCTTTTGCTATTGTCGCTGACCAAGTGTGTTTTCTAGGGGCAGGCCGAGCGCGTCGGGGGATTCCCGGCGCTTAGGCCGTGCAGGCCCGGCGTGAAGATATCGCCCTCCGGAACGAACGCGGGAACGGCGCGCCGCCTCCCGCCGTTCGGATCGGCGGCCGGAAAGCCTTCAGGCGCCTGGGCTCCGTGGCGAATGGATACGGTTGAGCGACCATGACGATACCTTTGTCCACCGCGCGCATTCTGCTGGTCATCGGCGGCGGAATCGCGGCCTATAAGGCGCTCGAGCTGATTCGCCGGCTGCGCGAACGCGGCGCCGCGGTCCAGGTCGTGATGACCGCTTCGGCGCAGGCGTTCATCACGCCGCTCTCGGCCGCGACCCTCAGCGGCCAGCCGGTCCGTCACGAGCTCTTCAGCCTGACGGACGAGGCGCTGATCGGTCACATCGAGCTTTCCCGTTCCGCCGACCTCGTGGTCGTCGCTCCGGCGACGGCGAATCTGCTGGCGCGCATGGCGTGCGGACTCGCGGACGATCTGGCGACCACGCTTCTTCTGGCGACCGACAAGCGCGTGCTCGTCGCGCCGGCCATGAACGTGCGGATGTGGCTGCATCCGGCGACCCGGAGAAACGTCGAGCGGCTGGAGGCCGACGGCGTCGCCTTCGTGGGCCCCGGCGAGGGACCGATGGCGTGCGGAGAATTCGGCCCTGGGCGCATGGCCGAACCGGCGGCGATCGTCGACGCGATCGAATCCGCGCTCGCAAAGCCGGGTGATTCGGCCGTGAACCCGCGAGGGCCGCTGGAGGGACGCCGTGTGATTGTCACATCCGGACCGACCTACGAGCCGATTGATCCTGTTCGTTTCATTGGCAATCGGTCGTCCGGGCGCCAGGGTCATGCAATCGCGCAAGCCGCTGCTGGCGCTGGCGCAACGGTAATCCTGGTCACCGGGCCTGTTTCCCTGCCCGATCCCCCCGGAATGACTGTCGTTCACGTTGAGTCGGCGCGTGAGATGCAAGCGGCGGTTGCCGCCGCGATGCCCGCGGACGCCTTCATCGCGGTCGCCGCCGTTGCGGATTGGCGGGTCGACCATGTCGAAACGGAGAAGATCAAGAAGGGCGGCGGAGGTCCTCGAATGCTCCGGCTGGTCGAAAATCCCGATATACTTGCGGAAGTCTCGAAGCAAACTATGCTACGTCCTGCGGTCGTAATCGGCTTCGCTGCGGAAACCGAACATGTGGTCGACAATGCGAACGCGAAATTACACCGAAAGGGTTGTGATCTTATTATCGCCAATAGTGTCGCCGAAGGAACTACCACTTTCGGCGGCGAATCGAACGAGGTCCAGGTGATCAGCGCTGAGGGGGTCGAGTCCTGGCCGTCAATGACCAAAGCCGCGGTAGCCGGGCGCGTGATCGCCCGGCTGGCGGCCGAACTGGCGAAGCGCCCATGATCTCAGTCGTTTACAAACGTCTCGCGCATGGTGAGGGCTTGCAATTGCCGGCGTATGAGAGTGAAGATCCCTCCGGGATGGATCTCTTGGCCGCATTGCCGGCCGAGGGCGAGATCGTCCTCGCGCCCGGCGCGCGAGCGTTGATCCCGAGCGGATTGGCGATCGAGTTGCCTAGGGGTTTTGAAGCGCAGATCCGTCCTCGATCGGGGTTGGCTTTGCACGAGGGAGTGACCGTTCTGAACAGTCCAGGGACGGTCGACGCCGATTATCGAGGAGAGATCGGCGTCATTCTCATCAATTTTGGAACCAAGCCTTTTGTAGTTCGGCGGGGCGCGCGGATTGCGCAACTCGTCGTTTGTCCTGTGGTACGCGTCGCTCTGATTGCGGGCGAGCGGCTCACTGCGAGCGTCAGGGGTTCGAACGGATTTGGGTCCACCGGACGCTCATCTGAGGAGAATTGAAATGAACCTGCTATCGCGACGGAGCGTTCTCGCCATCGCCGCCGTTGTCGATGTCGCGCTGCATTCGAGGTCCGCGCCGGTTGCGGCGAAGGCCTTGGCGGCGCGCCACAAATTGCCTCCCCGCCACCTGGAGACTTTGCTCCAGGGGCTCGTTCACGCCAAAATTCTCAAGGGCGTGCGCGGTCCGCGGGGCGGCTACGAACTCGCCCGGGAGCGTCGGCGCATCAGCGTCGGCGAGATTGTCCGCACCGCCATGTCTTTGAGCACGGCCGATCCGGACGATCTGGGCGCGAACTCGCTCCTGCTGGAGCGGGTGATCGACCCGACCGTGAGGAAGGCCGGCGAGACGTTTCTCGCCAACCTCGACGCGATCACGGTCGAGAGCATGTGCGAATCGGCCGAAGAGGCTCATGTGCTCGACGACGAGAAGGCGGCAGGAGATTTTGCTATCTAGCGCTGATATAATCAGCGTAGTATAGACCGATCTCGGTTAAAAAAGCGCAGTCGGACCGCGCCGCTCGAAGGAGCGGCCCGGCGGCGCGCCGCTTACGGAGAAGCACGCGATGACGACGGTTGCAGGCGCCGGACCCAAGCTGGGCCGGGGGAAGATCTATGCCTCGATCACGGAAACGATCGGGGATACGCCGCTCGTCGCGCTCGACCGCCTCGCCCGGGAAAAGGGCGTGGCGGCCCGCCTGCTGGCAAAGCTCGAATTCTTCAATCCGGTCTCCAGCGTGAAGGACCGTATCGGCGTGGCGATGATCGACGCGCTCGAGGCGCAGGGCAGGATCGCGCCCGGCCACGGCGTGCTGGTCGAGCCGACTTCCGGCAACACGGGGATCGCGCTCGCCTTCGTCGCCGCGGCGCGCGGCTACAAGCTCATGCTCGTCATGCCCGAATCGATGTCGATCGAGCGCCGCAAGATGCTGGCGCTGCTCGGGGCCGAGCTCGTGCTCACGCCGGCCGCGCTGGGCATGAAGGGCGCGATCGCAAAGGCCAACGAGATCGTCGCGACGACTCCGGGCGCAATCATCCCTCAACAGTTCGAGAACCCGGCCAATCCGGACATCCATCGCCGCACGACGGCCGAGGAGATCTGGAACGACACCGGCGGCGCGGTCGACGTCGTGGTGTCGGGCGTCGGCACGGGCGGCACGATCACCGGGGTCGGCCAAGTGCTGAAGGCGCGCAAGCCGGGCGTGCGGATCGTCGCGGTCGAGCCCGAAGACTCGCCGGTCCTGTCCGGCGGCGCCCCGGGACCGCACAAGATCCAGGGGATCGGCGCGGGCTTTGTGCCGCCTATTCTCGATCAGAGCGTGATCGACGAGATTGTCCCCGTCGGCAACCAGACCGCCTTCGACATGGCGCGGCTGGTCGCGCGCATCGAAGGCGTGCCGGTCGGCATCTCGTCCGGCGCGGCGATCGCCGCCGCCGTCGACGTCGGCCGCCGCCCGGAGAACGCAGGCAAGTCGATCGTGATCATCATCCCGTCCTTCGCCGAGCGCTACCTCTCGACCGCGCTCTTCGAAGGCTTATGAAAGGCGGCGAAGCCGGCGATCGGTCGGCGCCCTCGCGGCGCCCCGCCGAGAAATAGTCGCCTGCGAACATCGTGATGGGGAAAAAGACGCGCGTGCGCGGGAGGCGTGATCCACGGCTTCTCCAAGATTAATGCGTCTTCAAGGAGAAGATCATGGACCGCAGGGGCTTCCTGTCGGCGTTTTCCCTCGCCGGCGTCTCGGTCCTGATCGGGGCGGCTTCGGCGGCCCCGTCGAACGGCGTCGACATCCACGCCATCCTCGACGATCCGGACGCGCCGGTCGGCGGAAACCCGAACGGGGACGTCACCATCGTCGCCTTCGTCGACTACAACTGCCCGTTCTGCAAGCGGTCAGACCCGGATCTGCAGAAGCTCGCGGCAAGCGACGGCGAGATTCGCCTCGTCTACAAGGACTGGCCGATTCTCGCGCGAAGCTCGATTTATGGCGCGCGGCTCGCGCTCGCCGCAAAATATCAGGGGAAATACGAGGCCGCGCATGCGGCCCTGATGGCCTTGCGCGGGCGAGGCTCCGAATCCGAGATGCGCGCCGCCGTCGCGGCGGCAGGCGTCGAAACGACCCTCTTGGACAAGGATCTCGGCGCACATGAACGTGCGATCATGGCGCTCATTCGCCGCAACGGAGCGCAGGCTGAAGCGCTCCGGCTGAAGGGCACGCCCGTCTACCTCGTCGGTCCCTATATCGTGGCCGCGGCGCTGAATTACGACGGCTTTGCCGGCCTCGTGTCCAGGTTCCGCGCGCAGATTGGCAAGTGACGCCCGCCCTGCGGGCGCGAACACGCGCTGCCGCTGTCAGTTTCCGTGCGTCGCGGGCTGCGCCAGAAAATACGCCTCGACCGGACCGGTGAGCTTGATGAGCAGGAGATTGCCCTTGCGGTCGCGCGTCTTGCCGACCGGGGCGCGAATCCAGCCCTCGCTCACACAATATTCCTCGACGTCCTGACGCTCGGCGCCGCGAAACCGCACGCCGACGCCACGCGCCAGAGCCGCTTCGCTGTAGAACGGACTCGACGCATGGACGCAGAGCCGATCGGGAGGGGATTCGGCCGTCAAAATCGGCTCGGTCATCATGGCGCCCCGTCGAATCGCCCGAGCGCCGGCGGCGCGCAGGCGTCAGACGGAAACAATCAGACGGCGAGCGCTTTGACGCGCTTGGTCAGGCGCGAAATCTTGCGCGAGGCGGCGTTCCGGTGAACGATGCCCTTCTGCGCGGCGCGCGCGAGCTTCGGCTCGGCCGCGTGCAAAGCCTCCGCCGCCGCCTTCGGGTCCTTGGCGGCGAGCGCCTCCTCGACCTTGCGGACGAAGGTGCGCATCTGGCTGCGGCGCGACTTGTTGACCGCGGTGCGGCGGATGGTCTGGCGGGCGGCTTTCTGGGCCGACTTGGTATTGGCCATGAAGTGGATTCCCTCGTGCGCGTTTCCAACGCGCTTTCGCGCAAAACGAATGAGGCCGGGTTATCGCCCAGCCTGGATCGCGGGCTTATAAGCGCTTGCCCAAGGCCTCGTCAATGGCCGAAGCCGAACGTCCACGCCTGAGACAGCAGCCCGCCCGGCGCGGCCATGAGCCGCGCCGCCATCGCGCAGCTCATGACGACGATCAGCGGCCGGACGAGCCGCGCGCCGGCGCGCAAGGCCGCATGCGCCCCGATCCGCGCGCCGAGGAAGGCGCCGAAGCCCATCGCGAGTCCGGCCGGAACCACGACGGGACCCGCGAGGGCGTAGACGGCGAGGGCGCCGAAGTTGCTGCCGAAATTGGCGAACCGCGCGCCGGCCATCGCCCGGATCAGCCCGAAGCCCGAAAGCGCGACCAGCGCGACCATATAGAAGGAGCCCGCCCCCGGCCCGAA
>CAIZGR010000665.1 GCA_903932535.1 uncultured Hyphomicrobiales bacterium
CATCGTCAGTCCACTTGCCGCCGGAGATGATTGAGGAGATCGATACGGGTGATCAGGCCGAGGAAACGCTCGCCGTCGACGACCACCGCGACATGGCCCTTGTCGAAGACGGGCAAGAGATCGCCGAGCGGCGCGCCGACCGGGATCGTCTCGATCGCGGCCGACATCGCCGACCGGACTTCGACGCGAAACCGCTCGGCATTCGCGAACACCGCCAGAAGCAAGTCGGATTCGTCGATGATCCCGACCACCCGGTCGTTTTCGAGCACCGGAAGCTGGCTGACGTCGTAGAGCTTCATGCGCGCGTAGGCGACGTCGAGCCTGTCGTCCGGCGCGACCGTCACGGCGGCGCCCTCGTCGTGGCGGCGGCTGATGAGGTCCCTGAGATCGCCGTGCCGCGGCTTCCACAAGAAGCCCTGGTCGGCCATCCAGTAGTCGTTGAACATCTTCGACAGATATTTGTTGCCGCTGTCGGCCGAGAGGACGACGACCCGCTTCGGCGCCGTCTGCTCGCGGCAATATTTGAGGGCTGCGGCGAGCGCCGTGCCGGTCGACGAGCCGACCAGGGCGCCTTCCGCCTTGAGGAGCGCGCGGGCGGCGGCGAAGGCCTCCGCGTCGTCGACGGCGTAGGCTTTGGTGACGCGCGAGAGGTCGGCGATCTCGGGGACGAAGTCCTCGCCGATTCCCTCGACGAGCCAGCTTCCCGGCGCCTTCGGCGCCCTGCCTTCGACCACGTCGACGAGGATCGAGCCGACGGGGTCGGCCAGAACGATCTCCGTCGCGGGCGAGGCCTTGGCGAAGAACCGGCTGAGGCCCGTCAGCGTGCCGCCGGAGCCGACGCCGCAGACGACGGCGTCGACCGCGCCGCCGAGCTGCTCGAAGATCTCCGGGCCGGTGCCCTGCTCGTGCGCCAGCGGATTGGCCGGGTTGCCGAACTGGTTGATGAACACCGCGCCGGTCTCGGCGGCGATGCGGGCGGCCTTGTCCTGATAATAATCCGGATGGCCCTTGCCGACGTCGGAGCGCGTGAGCACCACGTCCGCGCCCATCGCCTTCAGGTGAAAGATCTTCTCCCGGCTCATCTTGTCGGGAATGACGAGAACGAGCCGGTAGCCCTTGGCGGCTGCGACCAGCGCGAGGCCGAGGCCGGTGTTGCCGGCGGTCGCCTCGACGATCGTTCCGCCGGGTTCGAGCCGCCCTTCCCGTTCGGCGGCCTCGATCATCGCGAGCGCCGGCCGGTCCTTGATCGAACCGCCGGGATTGGCGCCTTCGAGCTTGAGGAACAGGCGGCAGGGGCCGGCCGCGACCTTGGTCAGCTCGACCATCGGCGTCGCGCCGATCAGGGGCAGGAGTCCCTTCGTCGGCTTCGGAAACGCGGAATACCCGCTGTCCGGATGGAAGGCGACATTCATGGCGACGTCAACTCCTCGGAAGGGACGATCGATACGTGGCGCTTCTTTCGACTCGTCGGAGCGAACAAGCCCAGCGAGAGCACGCCGAGGCCGAGCCAGAAGGCGCTCGTCCAGTAGGCGGTCAACGTCCTCGGATGGGAGCCGAGGCACAGGGCCTTGGCGAGGGCGCAGATGTCGGAATCGCCGACAAGACATCGTCCGGCCTCGCCCAAGGACAGGTATCCGTACTGGATAACGTCGCCGTAGGTCGCCCACCACCAGAGCAGCGCCCCGGCCAGGGTCACGGCGCCGGCCGCGAGGAAGAGTTTTGGAACGGACATCCGCATCCCCTCAGGTCTCGAGGCCGAGCGTCCCGAGGATGCGGCGCCGGAGGGCCACCACTTCGGGATTGTCGCGGTGACGCGGATAGGGAAGCTCGACGGCGAATTCCGCCTTGATCCTCGCCGGACGCTCGCTCAGCACGATGACGCGCGAGGAGAGCAGGACCGCCTCTTCGACATCATGGGTGACGAGAAGGGCGGTGAACTGTTTCTCTCGCCACAGCGCGAGCAGCTCGCCCTGCAAGGTCAGGCGGGTGAGCGAGTCGAGCTTGCCGAGCGGCTCGTCGAGCAGCAGCAGGGCGGGATCGTTGACGAGCGCGCGGGCGAGCGCCGCCCGCTGCGCCATGCCGCCCGAAAGCTGGTGCGGATAGGCGCGCGCAAAGCCGCCGAGGCCCACGAGCTTCAGCGCGTCGTCGACGCGGCCGCGCTGATGGTCGAGCACGCCGCGGGCGTCGAGCCCGGTCGCGACGTTGCGCCAGACCGTCGTCCAGGGGAACAGGGTCGGGTCCTGAAACACCAGGATCCGCGACGGGTCTGGCCTATCGACGATCTCGCCGTCCGCCGTGATCGATCCCGCGGTCGGCAGGTCTAGGCCGGACACGAGGCGCAGCAGCGTCGACTTGCCGCAGCCCGACGGCCCGAGCAGCGCCACGAACTCCCCGGCTGCGACGCTGAGGTCGATGTCCTCGAGCACCGGCAGCGCCGAACCGTGCAGGTCGAACGTCTGGCTCACGCCGCGGATGTCGATCGCGACGTTGCGCCGCGCCGCGGCGGGCGCCGCGCGCAAAGCGCTGGCTTGCGGCGCCATCAGATGAACCCTTCCTGCCAGCCGAGCAGCCGGTCGCGCACGACGAACAGGAGCTTCACCAGCCCCGCGCAGAGGAGCGACATGATCACGATCGTCGCGTAGACGTTGGCGTAGCCGGAATAGTTGGTCTGGAACTGGATGTACCAGCCGAGGCCATATTTGGAGCCGAGCATCTCGGCCACCA
>CAIZGR010000666.1 GCA_903932535.1 uncultured Hyphomicrobiales bacterium
AAGGCATTAAAAACCTATTTTTAATTCCCCGAAATTCGAGGCAACGACATGAACGCGCGAATCCTTCTGGCCGCCCTGGCGGTCGCTACCATCGCCCTCACCGCGCCCGTCAACGCAAAGCCGCGATTTGCAAACCAAAACGGCGGGTTTGACAACCGAATAGGCCAAAAAGTAAACCTTGGCCTCGACGTCGCCGCGATCCCCGCCTATCCGCTCGTGGTCGGCGCCAGGACAGCCCGCAATCGCGGCCAGCCCCGCAGCCAGCGCGTGGCGTCGTCCAGGACGCGCCATGAGGCCAGGAAAGCCGCACAGGTTCCCAGCGCGCCTCCGCTGGCCGAACGCACCCTGTCGGGTTATGGGGCCGAACCTGCCAGTTCGGCCGCCCCCGTCCTGGCCGGACTGATCGCGCTCGACGTCGCCGGCGGCCACCGAATCACCGTGTCCCAAAACTTCTCCGGCCCCATCGCCAGCCTGATCGCCGATCTGTATGCCCACGGCTATCGGTTCACCCGAATCAAGTGCGCTGCCTCGCGCGGCCAAGGCCACCACAAAAGCCGATCAAACCATTACACGGGCGACGCTTGCGACTTCTTCGGCCAGCACCCCCCGGCCCAGCTTGTCCGCAACCACGGGCTTAGAAGCGGTCGCGACTTCGCCGACAGCATGCACGTCGACAATGCTAGGAACGTCGGCGGCGTCGCATTCTGGAATAGCGTGAAGCACCGCGGCGGCCGCAAGGTCCGACTGGCCCGCACATCGGCGCTCGCGCCATGATGCGCCAAATCGTGTGGCGCGCCGCGCTGTTCGTCGTCGGCATCGTCGTGGCATTCACGCTGCTCGCCGCCTTCTTGGCCTCCGGGAACGCGCGAGCCGAAAGTCCGCAGGCGCTCGCCCAGGAGTGCGCCGACAGCCTCGCGCGCCGGAACCGGCTCGACCACCAGGGCTTCGGCAACAAAGGCCTCCGCTGCGTCGATCGCCGCGGGCGCTGCAATCGTGGATCTGGCGCCGAGGTCGTCGCCTACGGCTATCAGACCGAGGCCGAGACGATGGCGCAATGGCACCGATCTAAAACCGGCCACGCGGAGATCGTCGCCCGAGGAAATGTCAGCGTGGCCTCAGCCGTGTCAAGGTCCGGGCGCCGGTACTGGTGCGGGGTTGTCCCCGGATGACGGTCGTCGCCGAGGTCCGAAACTGGTGGCCGCTCGTCGTCGGAGCGGGCTTGGCGCTCGCGCTCGGCATCGGGTTCTTGATCGCGGACGTGAGAGAGCGTAGAAGCGGGGTTATGCGGTAGAGATACCGTTGCCCTCCTTGGGCGTTTCCTCCAAAACTGGCCCGTGGCAACGCGGGCCTTTTTTGTGTCGACACGTCACCGCCGCTCACGCGGCCACTTTGCACCATGGATACCCGGGTGCGCGTTTAACGATTGGCGGGTTCTGCCGAAGGCCACAGAGGCGGTTGTAGGTCATATATTTGAAGTCGCTGCGCCCGCATGACCCGTGCCCCGCGCAGTACCAATGGATAAACCACCGCACCTTGCCGCGCTTGGATTTAGAGTAGTTGCAGCCCCAATCGTATTGGACGCCGCCGCAGGTTCGGCAGCGCCGCATCGCGCGTTCTTCTTCGCGTTTGCCGTTTCGGAAGCTGTGGATGGTGCGATCGTACTTCATGATGGATGCTCTCTAGCCATGACCGAGCGCCGCGCGCCCGGCCTCAGTTAATCTTGGTTCGCCGCCCCTAGTGACCAGCCCGCGATAGCCAAGGGCGCGCAACGTGTTTTTCTCAGGCGTCGATAGCTCGACCCAATGTAATCGCGGATTAGAAGCGGCCAGCGTCTTAAGTAGTTCGACCATCGCTGGCGTCAGCGGCCGGCGCTGATTGATCGTCTCTCGATTGGTATGGCCACTCGGCATTCTGGAACCTCAGTTTTGTTAAGCGGCGGGTAGCAAAGTTCACGCGCCCATCGGGGCGAAGTCGCAGATGGGGTCTTTCTTCCACCAGTCGGACATGCTCGCTTTCGGGTCGCGTTTTCGCCCGCGAATGATCGATGAAATATAAGGGAAATATATACATGAGTCCCTCAGAGGCTTTTCATCATCAGATGTGTCTTAGGGTCTTGCCATAGGTCCATCGTCGCGATCACGGCGAAACCGTATCGCTCATACATTTCGCGATGGTGAGTTGAAACGGTCACGTAGGACTGTTTGGCCTGTAGTTCCGCTGCGGTGACTTCAAGAATGTCGTCAAGCCGAGCCTCAACCAACTGACGGCCAATGCCGCGCCCCTGATAACCGAAAGCCACATTCCCCCAGAATAGCTCGTAGATGTCGTAATTGTGCCAAGCCCAATTCCAGCCACCGAAACCAACAATTTTTCCATCATCCTCCGCCACAAAAAACGTCGGGCGGTAGGTCGCATTGGAGAACATATCCGCCAATTCCATGGGCAAAGAACGGGCGATCCGTTCGTCGTTAGGCCAGTTCAACAACACCAGCGCGATGACGGCTGAAACATCGGCTCTGACAAGCTTTCTAATCGTCGAGGGAGTCATCTATATAATTCCCTTTTACTGGCCTAAAGCGTCTGGTCACCGATCGATGATCGGCAGCAGCAGGCTCAGGGTCGAGACCGGAATCTCGTTCTTCGCCGGGCAGGCCGGCGGCGCCGCGTCGAGGCAGAGGTCCGCGAGCTTGATCCGCGCGAGCAGCGCCGACGACGGCGCCTCCAGCATCTTGCCGTGCTCCCGGTTGAACTCGTCGAGCTTCTCCTTCGGCACGTCGCGGCCTTCGCCAGCGATCTGAACGCGCAGCGCGGTCAGCGCGTCCTGGTAGCTCTTTATAACGATCCGGCCCTGATCGATGTTGACCGCGATGGCGAGGCGGACGGCGCCGCCCAGCCTGAAGTTGTTCGGGGCCGTGACCGGGTTGCCGGCGTTGTCGACGATCCCGGTCTGGTGGGCGTCGATCCCGTTCAGCGCGGCCATGATCGACAGGACCTCGCCGACCGTGGGCGGCTTCGGCTTGTCGGGCTGGTCGGCGGCGCGGCTGGAGGCCGAGGCCGCGAACGTCGCGGCGACCAGGAGGCTCAGGGCGAAAACGTGCTTCTTCATCGGGGTCTTCCTTCGTCGGGTGATCCCGGGAGCGATCGCCGCCGGGCAGTCTCTAGTGTTCCGTAGGAAATCGCTTCATCCAGTCCGGCGGCAACCATCCGTTTTTAATATAGCGGTCGATTTGGCTTTGCAGCTTCGTGTTGGGAACTTCGGTGAACGGCGACGCCATCGGCAGTCCGGAAGTCAAGTCGAAATTCCGGCGAATGCACTGGTTACGCCAGAAAAAAGGTTCGCCGGTTGCTTTGATCCAGCATAGCCATTCGACCGATTGGCCGTCCACATCAACGCCGTTGCACTCCGCTATTCCGAGCGGCGTGAGAACGTCGAATGCAGGCCAGGGAATCATCTATAGTTGTCCCTCAATGATGCTGCTGCACGCGCAGCGGGTTGTGGTAGCCGGGCGGCAGGTGCGTCTGCAGGTCTTTTTTGACGTAGTGCTTCACGCCAAGCTGCTGGCATAGGTCGATCATCCGCAACGTGTAATCTCGCCAGTCGGTCGTGCGCGTGATTTCCTTCAGGTAGTTTGCCTTGCCGATCTTGTAGAGGTCGACGAAGCCGTGGGTCTTCCGGACTATCGCGCGCGAGGCCTCGACGTCCAGCGTCGGCTCCAGGGAGACCCAGGTGAAGATGCGGCTCTCGTAGAAGAACCGCAGCGCCGAGATCCGGTCGGCCGGCAGGGGCGCGCCCCGCTCCCACCTCTGCGAGAAGCGTTCGTCGAGCGTGGTCAGGGTCGCGGCGAAGGCGTCGCGCTTCGGCCGAAAGAGGTCGACGTCGCGCAGCGCGCGCCGGCCGCCCTTCGTGAGCGTGCAGAAGCCGAACCCGTGGTCGGCCAGCGTGGTCAGCGTTTGCCGGGTCAGCCCGGTGTCGCCGGGGTGGTACGGGTCGGTCGAGAACGAGAGCATGACCTGATGGCCGGTCTCTCCGGCAGCGGCGTATCGCCGGCAGTCGGCCGTCAGCCGCTCGATCCATCGCGGCTTGTCGACGGCGCCGGCGTCGAAGTCCGGCCTCGGCATGTGGATGGCCGCGGGCACGTAGCAGTAGGCGCACTTGTGGCCGCAGCCGAGGTAGGGGTTCGTCGCCAGCGGCGCGTACTCCCCGGCGTTGCCGGCCGGGCGATAGATCACGTCCGCGCCGGGGACCTTCGGCTGGTCGGCCGTGTACTTGCCGTCGTCGGTCATGCCGTGGCCTCCTTCGGGCCGGCCGCTTCCCATTCCCGGTCGCGGAGCTGCTGCTGGTAGGCGAGCAGGAACGGCTCGACCGAGTCGAACTCCTTGTCGCCGAGCGTGTAGACGACCGTGGTCTTCGGCGGCTTCTTCGCGTTGTGGACCGACTTGGAGCCGACCCGGTTTCCCTGCTCGTCGACGATCTTGTAGCCGTAAGTGTGGCCGTTGCGGCCGCCGTTCAGGTGCAGCGCGAATACCTGGCGCAGGGTCTTCCGCAGCGCGTCCAGTTCGGGGGTCATACCGGCTCCAGCTTGTCGCGGACGAGCGGCTCGACCTCGAGGAAGCGGACGCCGACCCCGCCGCCCGACAACCGGACGCCTTCGGCGGTCCGGAAGAAGAATCGGCCCAGGTGGCGGATGACGAAGGTCGCGTCGGCGACCGACGTCTTGCCGAGCAGCCGGTTGCGCTCGTCGTAGAGGATGGCGGTGCGGATCATGACACAGCCGCCGGCTTCGATGGCCGACCGCACTTGATCCCGGCGGCC
The DNA here is from genome assembly GCA_903932535.1 of uncultured Hyphomicrobiales bacterium. Classification (GTDB taxonomy): domain Bacteria; phylum Pseudomonadota; class Alphaproteobacteria; order Rhizobiales; family Beijerinckiaceae; genus Roseiarcus. The sequence goes on from CAIZGR010000666.1 coordinate 4,814, forward strand.
ATCAGATCAAGCCAACTATCGACGAACCGCTTCCGGTCTTCGTTCGAACAGAACAGCGGGCAGTGGATCGTCGACTCGAACCGCCCGGACGCTAGTTTGACCGAGATGATCAGGGTGTCATCCTTCTCCTCGACGTCTTCGCCGCTCGGTGGTCTAGTTTTCACGGCTTCCTCCTGAACGGTCGGCTGCCACGCGGCGGCCAGCGGTTGGCGCCGCGGATTTTGGCGCTCGGCTTTATCCGAGACGGTCTTTTCGGGAATCCAGTTGACGGGGATTGCTTTCGGGCCGCGCGCTTCCGCTCGATGCGCCGGTTCTTCTTCGCCAGCGCGTTGTCGGAGAGCTGGCCGTGGTCGCCGCGGATGCGGGTCTTGACGTCGTGGCTGCCGTCGAACTGCGTCCCGTGCGGCCGGTAGCGCAGGTGCTCGGGATCGTTGGCGGGCGGCTCGTAGTCGACGTGGACGCCCTTCTTGAAGACCTTCTTCCGGTTCTCGAGCGCGGGGTCGTGGTCGAGGCGGAGGTCGGCGACGTCGCAGCCTAGGAGCCGCGCCAGGCGGTCCAGCAGAGACGCGAGCAGCTTGCCGAGCCCGGGCTTCCGGTACCGCGGCGCCACGGTCATGTCGTGACGCCACGCGTCGAGAACGGCCTCCGGGAACATCTCGCCGAGCTGGCGCAGCGCGACGCGGCAGCGGACCTCCAGCGGCGGGTTGGGGCGAACGAGTCGGGGCACGGCGTCTCCTCAGAACATGGTCAGTTGCGCCGGGCCTTCCGGCGCGGGCGGCGGCGGTGGCGGCGGTTGGTCTTTCGGGATCTGGCCCGGCGGCACCTTCTTCGGGAAGAAGCAGGCCGCCGGCGTTCGGTCGCCCACCAGGTTCTCGGGAGGCCCGAGAGCGTTGCCCCGGTAAACGTCGGCCGAGCAGTCGGTCATCGCGAGCTGCAGGTAGCAGGCCCGGTGCGCGCGGCTGTCGACGTCGATCGCGGTCCAGTGGGCTTGCCGGGCCACGTCGAGCCCGGCCTCCCGGAGCACGACGTTCGTCGCCAAGATCATCCCGCCGACGCCGCACGCGGGCTCCGCCAGGGACACGAACCCCTTCTCACCGACCAGCCGCATCGGGTCGTCGCCGACGATCAGCTTCGCCATGAAATAGGACAGGTGGTGCGGCGTGAAGAACTGCCCCATGCCCGCGTCGGCCGAGAGCTCCGAGAACACCGGGCCGACGAAGTCGACGGGCTCGACCGCCAGCGCCATGGCGGTCGCCCCCATCATCCGGGAGAGCGCGCCCATGGTCTCGCTCGGGTGGCGGCACGACGCGACGATGGCCATGTAGTCGGCCTCGTTCTTGTCCTTGGCCTCCCCGACGATCAGCGCGCCGCGGACGGCCAAGAACGCCGCGTCGAGGAAGTTGCGCAGGACCTCCGACGACCGCCAGCCCTCCTTCGATTCCGCGACTCGCATGGCGTCGGCGAAGTCGTCGAAGGCCGGGCGGTGGACCTCGGTCGTGAGGCAGACGCGGCGCTTCTTCATTCGACGACCTCCTCCACCTCATCGACTTCGTACTGAGCGCGTCCCTCCATCCGGCCGTCCGGCAGCGGCGTGTGGACTACGACGTAGCGAAGCCCGGCGTCGACTCGGTCCTGCAACCGACCGTAGATGAACCCCGTCGATTCGGGGCGCGCCTTGATCCGGACCTTCGTTCGTTTCTGGACGTAGCTCACTGTCGCTTCTTTCGGGCCTTGGCCTTCGTCGGCGTCTTCGTCTTCTTCGGCGCGGCCTTGGCCTTGGGGCCATCGTAGCCGTCGGTCCGGAGCTGCGGCGGCAGCCATCCGGTCTTCTTCGCGTGGTCGGCCGCCTGCTTGGCGAGCGCGGCCTTCTTGACGTTCTTCTGCGGCTCCACGGCCATGTCGGCGAGCGCCGCCAGGGACATCGCGCCCGGCGAGTTCTCGAAGTAGTCGTCGGGCGCGAACTCCTTTACCAGCGCCGCCTGGAGAAGCTTCTGGGGCACGAAGTGAACGACCGCGGCCGCGGCCGCGTCTTCGACCTCGCCCTCCCGCGCGACCAGCATCCGGGTCGCGCTGTGGCTGCCGAGCTCGATCGAGGAGCCCACGACCTTGGCGAACAGATCGACCAGGTCCGCGGGCTTGACCTTGGCGAGCTTGCGCAGTTCGGCCGCGAAGTCGTAGTCGGCGTCTTCGTCTTCGTCTTCCGCGTCGCGGGCGCCCGCGCCTTTGTTCTCCAGGCAGACCGGAGACGAATAACTCCCGGAGCAGATCAGGCCGGCGAGCGCGAGCCGCAGCACGGTCGGGAGACCGACGTCGGCGTGCGCGACCACGGCGGCGACGGCCTTGGTCAACCCGGCGGTCAGCCGGTCGGCCAGGGCCGCCGATATGACCGGGGGCCTCGACGGCCCGGCCTTGCGCGCGGCCGCCTTCTCGGCGGGCGTCTTCTCGATCTTGACGCTGACGCCGGGCTTCACGTAGCCGCGCTCGATCTCGAGCTTGCCCTCGTAGTCGACGGAGACGGTGCAACCCGCGAGCGCCTTCTGCGCCGCCTTCGGGTTGGAGGTCGGCAGCCGGCGCCAGGCGTAGAGGTCCTTCGGCGCGCCCTCCTTGAGGATGGCCCAGCCCCAGCCTTCGGCCTTGAGCTCGGCGAGCTTGTCGTCGAGCTTTTTCCCGGCCATGGCCTTGAGCGCCGGCACGTTGTCGACCTGGATGGTCTCCCGGTCTTCGTCGCCGAACAGCGACGGGTTCAAGTGGTGGCCGGCGGCCTCGTAGGCCTTCGGCGTGACGAACTTCAGCAGCTTGGCGACGTCGTGGTTGCGCGAGCCGGCGATCTCCTCGGAGACGTCGTAGGCGTCGCCCGCGCGCTTCTTGAGCTTCTTGAACACGCGGACCTGGTGCTCGAGGTCCTTCGTCTGCGCGTAGGCCTCGGCCGCGTCGCCGCCGATCTCGGCGGCGCGCCAGGCCTTGCGAATCTCCGGGGCGATGGCCGCGAGCGACAATGCCTGACGAACCTCGCCGACCTTCATCGCGTTCTCGTCGGCGAGTTCTTCGACGGTGGCGCCGGCGGCGATCTGGGCGGCGAAGGCTTCGAACTCGTCGACCGGATGCAGACGGGAGCGGACCAGGTTGGAGGACAGCGAGACGTTGCGGGCCTCCTCGTCGGTCAGCGGCGCGATCTCGACCTTGACCGGGTAGTCGCCCGTCACCTTGACGCCGTTCGCGGTCTCGCCATTTTTCGCCAGGAACATCAGCGCCTCGTACCGCTCGCCGCCGTCGACGACGAGGTAGCGGTTCTCATCGTTCGGCTTGGGCCGCACGATCATTCGCTGGTAGACGCCGCGCTTGCGGATCGAGGCCGCGTACTTGGGCTCGGCCCCGCGCCCGGTCTTGCGGACGTTGAGCGGGTCTAGCTCCAGTTGGAGCAGTTTCACGGTGAGCGGCGAGAACGTGAGGGTGGACGTCTTGAGAGCGTTGGACATCGGTTCTTCTCCGGGTGGTCGTCGGGTTATCCGCCGAGGGCCTGGACGGCCTCGTCGCGGGCGTTCTGCAGTTCCTGGAAGGCTTCGACGGAGCCTTCGTCGGCATCGGGATGTCGTTTCTTGGAGAGCGTGCGGTAGCGGGCCTCGACCTCCTCGACCGAGGCGTCGGCCCGGGCCTCGTCGCCCTCCCCGTAGTTCAGCACGATCCACCACGGGCGCTTCGGCCTCACCCCGTCCGGCGCCGGCAGCGCGGCGAAGCCGTCGAAGGCCCGCTGCATCATGGTGCCGCCGCCGTGGCGCTCCAGGGAACGCATGGCGTCGATCGCCAGCGTCAGCGACCGCAGGTTGACCCCCGGCGAATCGTAGCCGTCCTGCGCCATAACCATCGCGCGGCCCTTGAGCGTGAAGTAGAGGGCGACGCCCGGCTCCTTCATAGTGTGGCGGTCGGGTTCGACGCCGGCCCGCGGCACACCGTCCACGCGCACGTCGATCGAAGAGGAGATGACGACGTTGGTGGCACCGAGCCTCTTGAGCTCGTCCAGCACGCCGTCGCGGCCAAACGAAAACGTCGGCAGCGAACCGGAATAACCGCCGCGCCTGAATTGGGTGCCGCGCGACCGTTTGTCGGCCGCGGTGCGCGGCCAGCCGTCCGGCCAGCGCAGCGGGTAGGTTTCGGTCATCGGTCTTCTCCTGCGTTGCGGGCCTTCGCGCGGCCGTCGCTCGTCTGATCGTTCTTCATGGCGGCGACGAGTCTCCGAAGCCGTTTCTCAGCGCCGTCGCCGCGCCCTTCAAGTTGGTGATCCTGCGGGCGACGTGCTCGGGCACGGCCAGGCCGCGCGTCTCATAGTCCTTGGCCTCTCGCTTGGCGTCGACGAGCTGCCGTTCGACGGCGGCGACGGCGATGGCGTTTTCTTCCGGTGTCGTCATTCGCCTGGGTCCCTCGTCTCGAAGAAGTCGGGCAACTCGGGGTGTCGCGCCATGAACCACCTGGCGAGCGGGGCCGAGTGGTTGTTGTTGATCTTGAACGCGGCGTCGCCGCGCTCGACCCGGTGGTGCCACCGGATCTGATGCAGGAGGGCTCGGGCCGAGTACCGGAGCAGCCCGGCCTCGCGGACCTTGAACGCCAGGCTTTCGAACAGACCGCAGACCTCGACGGGCACGCCCTCGGGCATCGCCGGCGTCCGCGACGGCGCGGCGAACAGGTCGGGCGTCGTCGACTCGAGCTGAGTCATCTTCGCGGCTCCACAAATCTGACCGGGTGGTTCCGGTAGTATTCGGCGAGCGCCAGCGCGACCACGGTGGCGGCTGTGGCGCCGGCGCGCGCGCAGTACCCGGTCAGCTCGATCTCTGTCGCCGCGTCGATCAGCGGCATCGGATCGAGCAGCTCGATGCCGCGCGCGCGGTTGAAGAGGCGCCTGATGTAACCGCGTTCCTCAAGGGCCGCCATTAACTCGTGAATGTTGCCCTTACTTTTGAAGCCCGCGCCAACCTTTATCTGGTCGAAGGTCGGCATGGTGCCGCGCTCTTCGAAGAACGTGCGGATATAGGTCAGTAGTTTGGTTTGTCTTTGCGTCAGACCGAAGCTCATGACGCAAGCGCCTTTTCAGCCGGCTCTATCGCAGCGAGCAGCATATCTATGGCGGCGTCCCACCGGGCGAACGCGTCGTCGATTTTGCCATCGTCGGCCTCGTCCATCAGTTCGTCGTGGAGACCCTGGACGACTTTGGCGGCGTCGAGCAGAGTTTTGAAAGGTCCGCGCAGGTCGGTCATGGCGCCTTTCCCAACGTGTCGATGTTTTGCTTGTTGACGGTGAACGTGAACGCGACGACTTCGGGATTGTCGTCCCACGATGCATCGCCGTGTAGAAGCTTCCACAGATTGCGAAACTGCATCCGCCGAGAGACAGTGGTCGCTTGTTCGGTAAATGGCGGGTCCCCGTCGCCTATATACGGCATCGGCATTCCCTCGGCTTGTGCATCGGATTCGCTGATGTCCTGCAACCGCTCGATCTTCGTCGCGGTGACGACAAGCGTCAGACGCGACGCCCAGCGCGGCATGTGGATTGACGGAATACGCGCGCTGTCGGTCGCCTCGGTTGGCGCATACCTTTCGAGGATAGCGCGGCCACGCGGATCAATATCGTCGAGGAATTGGCCGGAGGCTGGTACCCCGGAGGCGTCGTGCCAAACGCCCCAGTTACCCATAACCGCTAGATTCTCCCTCACCCATAGCCGGTCGCCTGGCTTTACGCGCTGCCAAGGTGTCCGCGCCCACGACTTTCCTTCTTTGTCGAGCATGGCGGCACTGCGCATTCCAAAGTCAGCAACCTCGCGCCACGCCATCCGTCGTGTCATGGTCTTGCAGCCGCCCAGCAGCGCGCGGATCATCGGTGCTGAGAAAATTATCGGCTGGTCTTTCATCGTGGCTGTTCCTGCGGTTGTGAAGCGCGCAACCCTTCGACGGCCGCCAGCACCTGGTCGAGCGTCATGTGGAACGGCGCGTCCCGAATCTGTGCCGCGATATGCTCGGCCTTGAATCGCTGGTAGTAGAAGAGCGCGGTCTCGTCGTCGTACACGTCGGCTATGATGGCGAGCGCGAGTTGCGCCGGACCAGAGCCGCCGTATCCCCACCCGAACCCGTCCGGGGAATGGTTCACCAGGTCAAGGCGCGGCGGCAGCACCCGGCGCTTGCCGTCCTCAAGAACGAACACGTTGCCGAAGGTCCTGGCGTGATAGGTTTTCACCGGATCACGCCTCCGCGCGCAGCTCGGTCCGCCGGTCGGCTAGCTGCTTCATCAGCGGCTCACGGTCGGTGGCGGTCAGGCCGCAATCGTTGCGCAGCCCCCGCTCCGTGTCCCACCGCACGTTCATCGCCTGTTCGTCGACCGAGCCCTTGATCCAGGCGACGGCGAATGCCGCATACTGCGCGGGGTTCTTCGGCAGCGCCGCCTCGATCTTGTTTTCCTCGGCGGCCTTGTCGTCGGCGGCTGCGGCCTTCGTCTTCTTCCCGCCCTTCGGCTTCTTGCCGTCCGGCTTCTCTGCGTCGGGCTCAGCCACCTTTTCGTCGGGCACGACCGTGATGGTCTTCGCGCCGCCGGCGACCTCGGCGAGCTCGCTCGCGGCGTGGCCCTCGGCGTGGCCCTCGGCCGACCGCTCGCTGCCGGCGAGGCGCGCGTGAAGGCCCGGGCCGTCGGCGAACGGCTCATCCTCGCGGCCGAGCGAGGAGTTCTCCAGAATCTCCTCCCGGCTGTAGATGCCCATCAGCACGTCGGGGCACCACTTCCGCGCCCACGCGCGGCTCGAATAATACCAGAGCTGCTGATCCGGGTCGGCCGTCCAGAGCGGCGAGTTCTTGTTGGTGATCGCGCCGAATTTCGGCGAGGTGTACGTTCGGACGTCGCCGTTGGTGAAGCACCCGGTAACGGTGCACGACCGATCGGCGCTGACGCCCTCGTAAAGGCATTCGAGCCGGTTCTGGAGCGGGGCGCGCGCCTCGATCACGGCATGGATGAGCTGGCTCTCGTAGGCGATCCGGTCACGGACCTCGTAGGACTTGTTGGCGACGGCGAACGGCGACATCCGCCACTCCACCGCCTGGAACGTGACCGCCAGGCAGGCGCCCGGGTTCTTGCGCAGGTGCACCGGGACGGCCTTGTCGGCAAGCGCCATCAGCTTGGCGAACTCCATGACCTCCATCGCGTTTGCGAACGACACGCCGCCGGCGACGGCCGAGACGGTCACGGCTCCCGCGGTCTGCTTGTCGAGCGAGTCCAGGCTCATCTCGCGCCTGGTGTTCGGCACGGTTGTGACGCCATTCATCGGTTCTTCTCCCTGTTGATCTGGTGGTATTTTTCGCAATAGCGAAGGTGGCCCTGCTCGGCCGGTAGACTCGCGCCGTAACGCTCGCCGTCGATCGAATCGTAGCTGACGATGTTGGTGTTGCCGTGTTCGTCCTCGTCGTCGCAGGCGAAGACCATCGTCTCGAACAGCGACGTGGGGCCTAAGCCGAGCGGCTCGGGGGTCTCGCCGTCGCCGCTTTTCGGCCGGTAGTCACCGAGGGTGGACACGAGGTGGCCGCCGATTCGGGTGCTCATGTGGAAGGCGCACCGGCTTCCGCCGACGAAGTGGCCGGCGTAGCCGTGCCATTTCCAGGCGGCGCGGGCGCGCAGGTCGGTGATTTCCTGATGGCAGGACGTGATCAGGTCGGCGCGAACCGCGACGAGCGCCGAGGGCGGCAGCAGCCGGGCCCACGCGGCTATGACGTTCTCGATCCGGTCTAGGACGTCGGTCGTGTCGACGTGGTCGGCGGTGTCGGTCATGTCGGCACCCCGTACTTGATCCGGTCGTCGACGGCCTTGTCGGCCCACTCCGCGAGCTCGATGTGCTGCGCGTCCTCCCGGTCGCCGCCCGGACCAGGCCACCGGCCGCTTTTCAGGCACGTCGCCATCGCGTCGAGCGCCATCCGGTTCGCGCGCTCCCCGCGGTCGAGCGAGTTGTCCTTGAGCGTCACCACGCGGACGCAGAACGGCGGGGTCTTCTCCGCGAAGATCAGCGTCGCCGTCGAAAATGGCAGGCCGATTTCGCGCGCGCCCTGCCGCATCAACGCGAGCTGCTGGTAGTAGCCGCGCTCATAGATCGCCTTCTGGAGGTCCCGCCACAGCACCGACGTCGTCGTCTTGATGTCGACGTAGTCGCCCGAGTCGAGCGGGATGGAGTCGGGCCGCCACTTGACCCAGAGGCCCGTGTCCTTGTCCTTGAAGAACCCGGACCGCTCGATCATCCCGTTCAGCGCGCCGGCGCGGACGATGGGGTTGCGGCCGAGCTCCTCGGCTATCCCCCGCAACACCGCCAGGTCGGCGATCGTGAGCACGGCCTTGCCCTCGTGCCGGCGCGCGGCGTGCCATTTGCGGCAGTCGGCCGCGTTGTTGTTCCAGGCCTTGATCTCGCCGCCGTCGGCCTCGTATTCGAGCGGCTGGACGGCGAACAGCCTGGAGAAGAACTTCTCGCCCAGCATCAGGTGGTGGACGGCCCGGCCGATGGTGAAGTGGGCCTTCTCCTTCTCGGGCAGGACCCGTTTCGGGTTGCCGGACCACTCGACGTAGAAGTGCGCCGGGCTCTCGCTGAAAATCTTGCGCAGGCCCGACGACGACACGCTCGGCCCGTCGCAGATGTTCGCCGAGTGGTAGAGGTCGAGGCTGATACCCTCGTAGAGCCCGGGGTTGGTGATGGTTTTACCGTCCCATTTGACGGATTTTATGACGGGAATCTTCATGCGGTCGCTTCCTCGGTCGTTGCCGGGGTCGTTGCCCCCGAGCGCCATTTGACTTTGAGCCGTTGGGCAGCTGCCTTCGCTTCAGGCGCGGCCCCGCGCGTTGCGGTCGCCAGCAGCGCGGCGAGCGCAGGCACCAGCGCCGGCTGGATCGTCGGCCGGGTCGCCTGCCCGGCCCGGTCCAGGAACGCGCCGCTCAGCAGCACGCCGCAGCGTGCGCACCGGCGCTGTCCGCGCGGGTTCTTGCGGACGCGGGGCTTCCCGCATTTCGGGCAGGCGCCCATCAGAACGGCACCGATTCGCGCTCGCTGACCTTCGGCTGCGCGGCCTCGCCAAGAATGAACTCGACGTCGACCACGTCGCCGTCTTTCAGTTCGGGCCAATGTTCGGTGATATAGCGGTGCGCCGTCTTGAACGTCCGGTCGTCCCACGCATAGGGATCGGTCGTCGCTTGGCGCGCGTCGCCGTCGAGGCGCGTCAGCAAGATCATCGGAGTGCCATCGACCGGGTAGCCGCATCGACGGAGCAAGTATCGCTGCGCTTCTCGATGTTCGGATCGAGCGGAATTGTCGGATGACGCGGTAGTGCGATCAAGCGGAACCATGCTGACCGCCAGCGCGGCGACGAACGTCATCCGGTCGCGAATCTCTAACGCCTTGGCCTGCATCGGTTCGTCTCCTGGCTGAATCCGGGTGCCGAGCTACACCCTTGCGTCCCACGCTCGGCACCCTTCATCGGTTATGCGATCCCGCGAAGCGGGAGAGCAGGGCCGCATGGCCCGAGGCTCCTACCATTGACCGCCGCTCCTGTGGGACGAGGGCACCAGGGGACGGCGGTCAATCTCGAATCGTCTCGCGGCGAGCGGGCCGGGCGCTGCTCCGGCTGACGGCAGTGTTTCTCGCCCCGAAGGGCTTAGGCAATTACCGCTCCCATTGGGCGTGGGCTTGCGCGTTTCCCAGCCTCCGCTCCCCGCGAGACGAACGGCGTCCCCGGCCGGTTTCCCGGCCGGGTCCACCTTCACCACTTGGTCATCCGAACCGCCGCAGGTGACGCGGGCACCGGGTAGGTGCTGGCAGCCTCGGCAAGCCGCGGGAGCGCGAACGCTTTCCGGAGTTCGCCTCCCAGAACCCGCTGCCGGAATGCCGAACCGGCGACGGGGAACCCATATTGTTTCCGTCCTCATGGGCAAGCTGACGATTCCCTCGCGGGAATTTGAATTAGGCCGCTTCGGAGGAAGGGGCGCTTTGACCTCTCGATCAAGATTAAGCATCTGGTCCCCTCCCTCCTAGGCGGCGCTCCGCGGATCCGGCCGTCCTTGACGTCGTCCAGCTCGCGCATGCGAGCTGGAGGCGGCTTGTTTCCCCTGATGCTCAGGTCGTAGGGGCATATACACCGCCGGATGCTGTTAGCTGGACTTACCCTCGATCTGGGCGTTGCTCATGTTGGCGATTGCCAGGGTCTTGATCTGGTCCTCGGGCACGTCGGCGAAGACCGTGGCCTTGAGCTCCGCCCGCATCTTCTTTTTCTCGGCAGACCGGATCACGTTCAACATCTCGCCTTCCTTGGCGACCAGCGCCTCGTAGGCGCGGCGGTCGATCTTGCCAATCACCCAATCGACGGGGGTCTGGTCGGCGAGGTCGCACTCGACGTCGACGCCCACCACCTTGACCGTGGTCATGTTGTGCCGGGTGTTCGACGGAACGACCAGGTAGTCGCCGAGGGCGATTGTGTGGTCCAGGGTCTTGAAGAACGTGCGCTTGACGGTGCCCGGCTTGTCGGCCGGCTCGAAGTCGTAGATCGCCAAAAGGCCGAGGACGTTTTCGTTGGCGACGAAAATCTTCCGGCTGTTGTGGACGTTGAGGGTGGTGCTGCTCACGGTCGGGTTTCCTTCTTCGGTTAGGCACCCTGCTGGGCGCGGTTGAGTGTCGAGTGTTCGCGGTTGGGGTCCGGCCGTGACACGCCGGCCTCCCCGAGTTCTTTTTCGATCCGGTCGGCGATGGCGTCGCGGAAGCGACCGGCCTCTAGTCGTTCGCTGATCGCGTCGTGCAGCCACCCGTAGCTTGCGCGGTCGATCTCGACGGGCTTCTGCTCGTAGCTGTAGATGGTGTTGCCGGAGATCGCGTCGTCGTTCATCTCACGCGCGGTGCGCCGGCGGTAACCGTCAAGCGAGATCGACCGGACGGTCCACTCGCCGTCGTCGTCGTAGCTGATGGTGGCTTCGCCGTTCACCAGCCCGGCCTCGAACCCGAGGTCGACGACCAGCGGCAGCTCCTCGAAGGCGAAGGCGAACTGGTTGCTCATGATCGCTCTCCGGGTTGCGGGCGGGTCTCGAAAATAACGCCGGCCATGGCGGCGCGCAGCGCGTCGAATTCTTCGGTCCTGACAACGAAGGCGCCGCACTTTGCGAACGTGGTTTCCGGCCGGGCGGCGGCGAAAAGCGAACAGTGAACGTGGCTGCCCGCGGTGTGGTGCAGAACCTTGAACATCATCGTGCAGCCCCCGGCGCCAGCGCCCGGTCGGCGAGTTCGCGGCCGGTCAGCAGGATGCCGCCGTCGCAGCGGGCCATGAAGTCTCGGTCGGTGTGGTTGGTCTGCATGTCATCAACGACCAAGGCCCCCGCCGCGTAGCAGCGCGATATGTCGGCGAAGGGACCGACGGAGACGCCGCCGCGCATGGTGCGCGAACCGCGCGGGCCGTAGAAAATCTCGAGGGAATAGCCGGACCGCTCTTGGCCGCTCGCGGCGGTGACGAGCGCGATGCTGCCGACGACCAAGGCGGACCCAAAGATGGCGGCGAACCAAGCGATGAGGGAAAGGCGTCGGAGGTCCCGGTTGATCGGGCGGTCGTCGGCCTGTGGATCGTTAGCAACGCTCATGGCGCGGGCATCCGTGACGCCGGGGTTCCGACGCGAATCGACTATAGGCTGTCACAAGGCGGCACGTCTACCCCCTCACCGGGGAGTTTTCCCCGGTCTCGTAGCCTGTGGAAACCACCCCGATAGGCTTGTGCATTGGGCCTGGGCATGATGCTGTTGCGTTCATGATTCGCGCCGCCCCCCTCATGAGAGCCGCCATGCTGCGCGCCGCCCGCGCCTACGCGAAGGCCGCCGGCGTGCCGCTGCGGACGGTGTCCAGGCGGGCCTACGGCGACTCCAGGTTCTTCGCCAGCCTGGCGCGCGGCAGCTCGTTCTCGGCCCCGAACTACGACAAGATCATGGGATGGTTAGCCGACCCGGCGCGCTGGCCGGACGGCGCCGTTTCCGGGGCCGTCGTCGATCCGTTCGCCGCCGTCGAGAAGGAGTCCGCGCCGTGACCGCGCCGCAAGTCAGCGTTCCCCTCGATCAGTTCGCGCGCCTCAAGCAACTTTGGGCGGCCGGTCTCCCGGCGTTCGACGTAGGCGTCGAGCTCGGACTCGAGGGCGACCCGTCCCAGATCCGCGAGGCGGTCCTTCGCGCGATCGAGGAAGCGGCCCGGCCGTCGTCGCCCAAGACGAAGAAGACGCGCTCCAACTTGCCGGCGCGGCTGCGCACGCCCGCGGTCGAGGAGGACGACGTCGATCCCCGGTTCGAGTCCGACGGCTTCGACGGCACGCCCGACGAGCGCGACCTGCAGATCGACGAGGCCCAGCGCCGGTCGCTGCTCGGTCCGCCGCACAGCCGACACCCGGCGCGCGCCGCGTCGGAATGCAGTTGGCCCGTCGGCGAACCCCGCGACCCCGGGTTCTTCTATTGCGGCGCCGCGACGTTCGCCGACGAACTCTATTGCCTGCGCCACTGCAGGCTCGCCTACAACGGACGCTCGCACCGCCGGCGCGCGGCGTAACTTCAACCCCCACGGAGGAACGACCGATGGCGAAGACGAGAACCGCGAAACCGAAGAACAAGAAGCCAGCCGACAGAACCGACAAGGTCAAGCCGAGCGAGGTGATGAAGATGCCGCCCGAGGGCACCGTGCGCTCGGTCGCGGCCGACATCGCGTCGACCAGGAAGGCCACCGGCCGGCTGACCGAGGAGCTCAAGGACATCATCGCCGACGCGAAGAAGGACAAGGGCATCCACCCGGGCTCGCTCAAGCGCGTCGAGGCCTGGGTCGCCAAGGCGAAGAAGACCGACCGCGGCCTGGCGGCCGTCGCCACCGAGCTCGCTCACCTCGACTACTACCGCGACGTGCTGGGCCTGGACGACATGATCAAGAAGCAGGGCCAGATGTTCGCTCGAGTCGAGGCCGGCGAAACCGAGGATGATGGTCAAGCGGATCTCCCCGGCACCACCAAGGCCGGTCCGAAGTTCGGCGACGCCGTCGCCAGGCTCGCGGACGCGACCGGCGCCAGCGCGGCCGGCGAGTGATCGTTCTCGGCATCGACCCCGGTAAGAGCGGCGGCCTCGCGATCATCGCGTCGTCGCCGCGCGGGCCCCGAATCATCGACGCGATCGACGTTCCCATCGGCAAGGACGACCGGGTGGACGTCATCGCGGTGATCTCGTTCGTTCAAGCGAACCCGCCGGACCTGGCCGTGGTCGAGCGCGTGTCGCCGATGCCGTCCACCGTCGACTTCAAGGGCATGGGCGCGACCTCGGCGTTCAACTACGGGGCGGCCGTGTTCTCGGTCAGGACCTGCGTGATCGGCCTTGGCATCCGGCTGATCCAGATCGAACCGACCGCCTGGAAGAAATTTCACGAGCTGTCGAAGCTGGTCGACCCGGCCACGGGCGAAAAGCTCGAGAAGCGCAAGGTCAAGGAAGTCGGCCGGAAAAAGGCGCTCGGGCTGTTCGCCAACGGCCTGCGCTACTTCCCGAACATCGGCCACCACAACCGGGCCGAGGCCTGCCTGATCGCCGTCTACGGGGCGACCCTGGCGTAGTTTTCCCCGGTTTACCCAGCGGTCCGGGCCCGGGTCCTGGTCGGGACCGGCCCGGTCGTGGACCTTCCCGGCGAATCGCCGTATGCCGATTCGGGGAAAGAACCGACCCGATGAAATTCAACGCCCGCCAGCGAATGGACGGACTCAAGCTATTGCGCGCCCTGGAGCCCGGGAGCGCCCGGCTCGTCGTGTTCGATCCTCAGTACCGCGCCGTGCTCGACCACCAGGCCTACGGCAACGAGGGCGAGCGCCAGTCGGCCCGCTCGAAGCTGCGCCAGATGCCGGAGGCCAAGATCGCGGAGTTCGTGGCGGCCGTCGGCGACGTGTTGGGCCGATCCGGGCACATGGTTCTGTGGCTCGACAAGTTCTCGATCGGCGAGGGCATCCACCTCCGGCTATTGACGGCCGCTCCCGGGCTCATCCGCGTCGACCTGATCCACTGGAACAAGCTCGGCTTCGGCATGGGCCCGCGCTCGCGCGGGACCTCCGAATACGCCGTGATCGTCCAGAAGCGCCCGGTCCGGGCGAAGGGCGTCTGGACCGACCGGAGCCTCCGCGACTCGTGGTCGGAGAAGAAGCCGCGCGGCGGCCACCCGCACGCCAAGCCGCTCGGGCTGACCAAGCGGCTGATCGAGGCGGTGACGCGGCACGGCGACCTCGTCGTGGACCCGGCCGCCGGCGGCTACGGGGTGCTGCGGGCCTGCCGGGAGACCGGGCGAGAGTTCGCGGGGTGCGACGTTGCCTGACGAACCCCGCAAGGTCCCGACGGTGGAGTGGCGCGCCCGCCCGACGATGGGGATGATGGCGTGCATGCGCCGGCTGATCGCGACCGGCGGCCGGCTCGTCCGGATGAGTGAGGGCGGCTACCGGGTCCTGCACCGGCGCTCCGGTCTTTATTGGTTTCCGACCCAGGCCGTTCGCGGCCTGATCAACCGCGGCATGGTGAGCGACGAGGGCTACCTGACGCCGGCCGGACTGGCCGCCTACGAAAGGTACAAAGAATGAGCGAAGCTTTCGACGAGTGCCTCCGCACCGGAGCAGAGCCATGACCGAAGAACCGATGCCGTGGTTTCCGTGCTTCCCGGCGAAGTGGCTCAAGGCCCTCGGCGGCATGAAGCCCGACGAGGGCTACGTCTACGTGATCGTCTGCTTCATGATCTACGACCGCGGCACGGCCTGCCAAGACACCCTGGAGTCGATTTCAAGAAGGACCGGCCTCAACCGGCGCCGCGTGGCGGACGCCCTGGACCGGCTCTTCAAAAGCGGAAAGCTCGTCCGCCAGGGCGACGGGATCATGAACCCGTTCGCCGAGCAGATTTTGACCGACCAGGCGGCGTTCCGCGCGGAGCGAAGCAAGGCCGGCGCGGCGGGCGCGTCTAGCCGCTGGGGGAAAACTAAACAAAATCAAGGACGGAAAAATGGCAAAGCCAAGCCGGAGCCAATGGCTAACGATGGCCAGTTACAGTTAGAGGGAGAGGAAAAGAAGAAAGAAAAGAAGGAAGTGGAGCCGCGCGAGCCGCGCGGCAAACACCGCCTGCCCCCTGATTGGAATCCCGGGGAGCCCGGATACGTCTACGCCCAGCAGAAGGGTTTCACGAGGGCCGAGGCCGAGCAGATGTTCGTCGGCTTTCGCGAACACCACATCGGTCGCGGGACCGTCTGGGAGGTTTGGATGCTAGCTTGGCAGCAGTGGTGCCGGAACGAGGTCAAGTTCTCGGCAAGACGGCGCGGCACCCAGAAGAACGGCGGCCCCACCATGTTCGACATCGCCTCGGGCCGAAACGGAGCGCACCGATGAGCAAGCAACTCGCCGCCCACGAGCCCACGCTGCCCGGGCTTCTGCCCGACGCGGAGGCCCTCCGGCTCGCGGAGGTCTTCCGCGCCAAGTTCGAGGGTTCCTGCTTCGTCGTGGAGCGGATGCCGACGACGGTCGAGCGCCAGACGCTGCAGCGGCGGTCCGCGCAGTTGACCGAGGTCCTGCGGCCGATCGGCGACGGCGGCGGCCGGGTGGCCGCGTCGGAGGCCATCGCCGGGCTGCTCGTCGCCTACGGCTACGGCCGCAACGACCCGCGCGCGGACGAGACCATCACCGTTTACGTCAAGCACCTTTCCGAGGTCCCGCTGTTCGCCATCCGCGCGGCCTGCGAGGACGTGCGGGCCGGCCGCGTCCACGACGTCGACCGGCGCACCGGCAACCGGGTGCCGTTGTCGCCAGACAAGGAGCCGTCGACGATTCGGCTGCGGGCGGTGGCCCAGAAGCACGTCGACCGGGTCGCCGCCGAAAAATACGCGTTCGACAAGGTGCTGATGGCGAAGCGCGCGGTGGAGCCGCCGGCGTCGGACGCGGAGCGCGCGGCCGTCGGCGCACGCTTCCAGGAGCTGGCGGCCGACCTGGCGCGGCAGACCGCCAAAAAAGAACTGGACGACGCGGAGGAGCTGGCGGCCGAGGTCGAAGCGCGCCGCGCGCGCGGCGACCGCCTGATCGAGGCCGAATACGAGGCGCTCGGGCTCACCCCGGTGCGCAACAGCGCCGGGACGCTGGTGTCGCTGTCGATGATGAAGGCCTCGGGATGGAAGGTTCAGGAGACGGCTTTCGGTGGCCAAGTCCGCCGCGAGCTCGTCAAGTGATTGAGCGGTCCCAGATCACCTGCTACCACCGAGCTCTGTCCGGCGGTTGGGAGCGGTTCTTCCCGCCGGCGCGGCGGCCGCCCCGGGGCTTCGGCCTCGGGGCGTGCTCGCGGGGGTGGTTGCCCGGGCTCATCTGGACGGAGCGCGGCGCGATCGTGGAATCGCCGAAGCCCGCCCGCGACGACCGCGACGACCCGTGCTGCTCCCGGCTGCTGGACCTGCTGTGGCGCGACGAGGCCGCGGCCATCGCCGTGCGCACCGGGGTGATCCCCGGCCGGGTGCCCAAGCAGTTCAATCGGTCGAAGGTGCTCTCGATGCTCGCCCGGCTGCTGACCGGCCACGAGGTCGTCAAGGAGGTCTGCCTCGAACTCCGCGCGCGCCAGCTCGTCGGCATGGGCTCGGGCCCGCCGCTGAGACCGGCCGCGCCGTCCCCAACGTCGATCGAGCTCCCGTTGCCCCCGGGCGCGCGCAGGCCTATCAACGAGGGGCGAGAGAAGAACCGATGACCCCGAACCTGAGACCAGTCGCCGCGCTGCCGTTCCCGGCGGGCACGCCCGTCGCCACCGAGTTCGGCGACGAGATCGTGCGCGAGCGCGTCGATCCCGCCGAGCTGCTGATCGACGACGGCTACCAGCGGGACCTCAACCGCAAATCGTATCAACTGATCTGGCGGATGGTCGCCACGTTCAAGTGGCGCAACTTCAAGACCCCCACGTGCGTCCGGGTCGGCCGGCGGCTCCACGTCGTCGACGGCCAGCACTCCGCGATCGCGGCCGCGACCCTCAAGATCAAGAAGATCCCGGTCGACGTCGTCGACGCGGCGACCGCGCTCGACCGGGCGGAGGCCTTCGTCGCCCACAACCGCGACCGGCTGTCGATGACGGCCTTCGACATCCACCGGGCGCTGGTCGGCGCCGGCGACCCGCACGCGAAGGACGTCGACCGCGCGTGCAAGGAGGCCGGCGTCCGCATCATCCGCGTGATCAGCAAGGTCATCGTGGCGAAGGTCGGCGACACCGCGGCGATCGGCCTCCTGAGCCAGATCGTGAAGCGCCGCGGCGCCGACGACGCTGGCCGAATCCTGTCGGCGCTGGTCAAGGGCGGCCGCGCGCCGATCAGCGCCGCCGAGATCGCCGGGGCCGAGGACGTGATGTTCCCGGCCGACGGCCGCGACCCGCTCTCGATGACGCAGCTCTCCGCGGTCGTTCGCGAGATGGGCGGCGACGGCGTGATCAAGTGCAACGCGAAGGCGAAGACCGACCTGACCACGGCGAAGGTCGTCCTGGCGGCGGCCTACCGGCGCGCGGCCCAACGGAAGGCTCCAGCATGACGAAGAAGAAGGCCGCGGCCGGCCCGCGCATCGCGCCGCAGAAACCGTGGCCGCTCGCGAAGATCGTCCCGCACCCGCGCAACGCCCGCACCCACCCGCCGGCGCAGGTCACGCTCCTGGCCGCCCTGCTCAAGCGGTGGGGAGCCGACCAACCCATCGTCGTCGACGAGGACGGCGTGATCCTCAAGGGCCACGGCCGCCGGCTCGCCGCGCTCGAGGCCGGGATGAAGACGTTCCCGGTCGTGCAGCGGTTCGGCCTGCCGGAGGCGGAGAAGGAGGCGATGCGGATCGCCGACAACCAGGTCGCGCTGCTCGCCGGCTGGGACAACGCCCTGGTCGCGTCGAGCGTCGCGACGCTCAAGCTCGCCGGCTACCCGCTCGACATCCTTGGCTTCGGCGACGCGCAGCTCGTCCAGTTCACGACGACGCCGGGGCCGCCGTCGCAGTTCCCGGAGTTTGGCGAGAACATCAAGACCGAACACGAGTGCCC
The DNA here is from genome assembly GCA_903932535.1 of uncultured Hyphomicrobiales bacterium. Taxonomy (GTDB): domain Bacteria; phylum Pseudomonadota; class Alphaproteobacteria; order Rhizobiales; family Beijerinckiaceae; genus Roseiarcus. The sequence goes on from CAIZGR010000666.1 coordinate 22,866, forward strand.
GCAATGCCACTACCGATGGTCGGGCAGCTCGGCGTCGCCCGCGCCCGCGCCGGAGACGCCGGCGAAGGAGAAGAAGGCGAGGGAGAAGAAGGCCAAGAAATGACGCTGTGGTTCGCGCAGCGAAACCGGATGACCGGCGCCGTCACCAGGCGCAACCTCGACGCCGAACCGTCCCCGACGATCAACGCCCGGTGCGACTATCTCGGAAACGTGCTCGACGAATCCTACTGGCTGGAGGCTGACGACCCCGCGATGGCGCTTTGGCTTCACGTCCGCGACCCGAACTTCTTCCGCTCTGAGCACGACGGCCACCACCGCCGGGAGCGGCCGACGGCGAAGACCCCGGAGCGCCGAATCAACCTGGACGTCGAGCCCTGCCCGGTCATCATGGCGAACGGGCTGCGCGGCGCGCGGCTCTCCGAGCACCACATCGAGGAGGACGGCATCTTGACCACCCGACCAGACGACAAGCCGCCTTACCGCGTCCCGTCGATGCCGGAGATAGCGCGGATCGAGCCGAACGGGCTGAAGGTCGTCTCGACCTTCGCCGGCTGCGGCGGCTCCTCGCTCGGCTACCGGATGGCCGGGTTCAAGGTCCTGTGGGCGTCGGAGTTCGTGGAGGCCGCGCGCGAGGTCTACCAGGCCAACGCCGCCGCCGGCACGATCGTGGACGGCCGCGACATCCGCAAGGTCGACCCGCTGGAGGTCCTCCGGACTCTCGGGCTGAAGGTCGGGGAGCTCGACGTCCTCGACGGGTCGCCGCCGTGCGCGTCGTTCTCGACGGCGGGCAAGCGGCAGGCCCATTGGGGAAAGTCGAAAAAATATTCCGACGTCGAGCAGCGGACCGACGACCTGTTCTTCGAGTTCATCCGGTTCGTGAAGGCGATGAAGCCGCGGGCGTTCGTCGCGGAGAACGTGTCGGGCCTCGTCAAGGGCGCGGCGAAGGGCTACTTCATCCAGATCCTCGCGGCGATGAAGGCCTGCGGCTACCGGGTGGAGGCGCGGCTGCTCGACGCGCAATGGCTCGGGGTCCCGCAGACCCGGCAGCGGATCATCTTCGTCGGCGTCCGCGACGACCTCGGCCTGAACCCGGCGTTCCCGTCGCCGCTCTCCTACCGCTACAGCGTGCGGGACGCGCTGCCGTGGGTGTCTCGGGTCGAGCACGACACCAGCGGCCTGTGGAGCGCCGGCGAGATCACGGATCGGGCCGCGCCCACGGTCACGGTCGGCGTCAACTCCGTGAACTCGAACTATTTCAAGGTCACCGACGCCCAGGGCGCCGGGTATCACTCCATGGGAGACCTGACCGACCGCCCTGCTCGCGCGGACCGCGCGAGCAGGGCGGGAACGATGATGGTGGAGTCGATGATCGTGGAGCCGGAGACCGACATCTCCCGGCAGGCCATCGGCCGCGAGTACGACAAGCTCAATCCCGGCCAGCAATCGGAAAAGTATTTCAGTCTCGTGCGGGCTGATGCGGGCGAGCCGTCGCCGACGGTGACGGCGGCTGGCGGCCAGAACGCCGGCATCGCCTGCGTCGTTCACCCGACCGAGAAGCGGAAGTTCGCCATCGCGGAGCTCAAGCGCATCTGCGCGTTTCCCGACGACTTCGCGCTCTCCGGTTCCTACTCCCAGCAATGGGAGCGGCTCGGCCGAGCGGTGCCGCCCGTCATGATGAGGTTCATCGCCGAGGCCGTCCGCGGCGTTCTCCAATCGCAGCAGGTCCAGCCATGTGCGGAATCGCCGGTTCGTTCTCGCTCCCGTCGTTCGACGTCGCGCGCGCGCTAGAGGCGATCCGCCACCGCGGGCCCGACGGCGACGGCGTCGCCGTCCCCGATCTCGTCGATCCACTCGAACAGCGGCCGGCGGTGAAGGTGAAACGCCCGGGCCACCCCCAGGCCGAGCAGGACCGTCCGCCGCTGGCGAAGCTGCCCCGTCAAGTTGCACGCGGCGAAGCGCGCGACCTCGCGCGGCAGCAGGTCGCCCTTCCCGCTCTTGCCCGGAAACTCGTCGAGCAGGTTGACGCGCTCGAACCGCGCCAGGAACGAGGGCATGCCGAGCCCGCAAAGGACGGCGAGCCGCTCCCCGGAACGTCCGGAAAGCGGCTCGCGCGGGTCCGACCGGCGCGACGGCGCCTGCCCCACGATCAGCGGGCGGGTCACGCGCTCCGCCTGCCCTTCATGGTGGCGAAGAACTTGCCGTCCTTCCTCACCAGCGAGGCCCCCACCTTATCGCAGACGCGGCCGAGGGTGGCGGAGCACTTTTCCCAGCCGAGCTTCTTGCAGATAGCAGCCTCGGTGACGCCGGCGGGATCGAGCGCCAGGTCGAGCATCTGCGCCTGCTTGGAACCCTCGCGGAGCCCGTCGGCGCGCGCCGAGGTCTTGCCCTTGACCGCCGTGCGGGACTTGCCCTTGGCGGCCTTCTTCGTCGCGGTCTTCTTGGTCTTGCGGTTCATGTCGTCGGTCTCCTGGCGATCGACCGCCGGCGGCGCCGGGGTCTTCGGGGTTGCGCCCTCGTCCGCCAGGTCGGCGGCGATGGCCTTCTGGACAGCGAGCGGCGGGGCGAGCGTGACGCCGCCGTTCGCGGGCTTCGGTTTGATCGCGGTCTTCGGCTTGTCGTCCGGAAACCGAAGGCAGGCCTCGGGGACGCCGTCCTCGAGCATCAGTTCGTGGGCGCGTGACAGTTTCCGCCCGCGCAAGGCCGCGTTCGCCTTCTCCTTCGGGCCGACCTTCTGGGCCATGGACGTCAGCCCCCCACTTCGGCGACGCGCTCGACCAAGCCGACGATCCGGCGCCGGAGCTTCGCGTCCTTGATCGCGACGAACGCCTTGGTCAGCGAGAGACCGTCGGAGGTCGCGAGGAAGTCCGACACATAGGCCGGCGATGGGGCTTCACCCAAACCGCCGCTGTGCCCCGGCATGTTGGGTGCGCCTTCGAAGAAAAACGAAACCGGGACTTGCAGGATATTGGCGATCTGCTGCAGCCGGCTGGCGCCGATGCGGTTGGTGCCCTTCTCGTACTTCTGCACCTGCTGGAACGTCAGGTTGAGGGCGTCGCCGAGCTTTTCCTGGCTCATGCTCAGCATCATCCGACGCATGCGCACGCGCGACCCGACGTGCTTGTCGATCGGGTTCGGCGCCTTCTTATTGGTCGGTGGGTTCATCGGTTCTTTCTCCTTGCGGTGCGAAACTGCACCCCAGGCGGTCGGCGCGGGGCCGGCCGCCGAGGTTGCGGTCTAGCTTTTGTGGCCGTGCCAGGTTTTTCCTCCGTCGTGAGAGTGAGCGCCCTGGCCGACGACCTGGCGGTCGACCGTTCGCCCGGAGAGCTGCTCGGCCCGGGCGATTGCCGCCCGGGCGAGAGCGGAGCCGGTCGACATGATCCGGCGGTAGGCGCAGGCGTCGGTGACGCCGTCGCGTTCGTTGTCGCCCCAGGCGGAGAACGCCACCGCGCCTTGCGGTCCGACCTTCACCCGGACCTGTCCGGCGGCGATCAGCCGTTCGAGCCGGGCCACGGAGGTCCGAACCTCCGCGGCGCGCTCCTGGATGGTCTGCTTCGGCTTGAGCCTGGTGTCGCAGGGCATGGCCTCACTCCAACTCGACCGCGCGCTTCGGCGCGACGTAGCCGAGGTCTTCGCGGGCGGTCGGCGCCAGGTCGAGGCCCCGGGCCTTCTCCGCCGGCATCGCGACGTCGACGGCCGCGTCCAGGTCGAGGAAGGCCGTGCGCGACTCGGTGATCGCCCGGATGGCCTTGGCGTCGATCTCGGTCGCCGCGGTCTCCCCGGCCTGGACGATCTTCTTCGCGGCCGCGCGCGCCGCCTCGATCGCGATCTGGATGCGCGCGCCGGCGTCCGGGGAGAGCATCGAGCCGAGGCTCTTGGCGCGGGAGGCCGCGTCGCGGATCGTCTTGACGTCGAGGGTTTCGACGCCGCGCTTCATCTCCTCCAGCAGGTCGCGGACCTCGCTGTTGATCGCCTTGACCGCCTCGACGTCGTCCGGCGCGATCCTGCCGGTGATGACGTAGACGTAGACGCGGGAGAGGGCCGCCCCGTCGTTGAACGCGTCGGCGACGGCGCGCGCGGCCGCGATGGCCTTCTCGAGCTCCCCGGCCTGCGACTCGGGGCAGAGCAGGCCGAAGGCGGAGAACGCGCAGACGGAGTTGACGAGCGACCGGGCCTTCGAGCGGGCCTTCTTGCCCTCCTCGTATTCTTTCGGGTCGGAGATGAGCCGCTCGGTCTCCCAGGAGGCCTTTTCGGCGCCGCCCTCGACGACGTGCTCGGACTCGATGACGCGCTTGGAGTAGCGGACGTTGCCGACCAGGGAGGTCTTCAAGCTGACCAGGAGGCCGGGGCGGAGGGTGCTTGTCTTGATGGTCATGGTGCGGTTCTTTCGGTTGGGTTGGAGCGGGGAATCACGATTGAAGGTCGAGGACGCGGGCGCTGGTCTTCACCGGCTCGGGCTTGCCGTCGGCCTGGGTGGCGGGGCGGGCCCGGCCGGCGGCCCAGGCGCGGAGCTTTTCGATCTTCTCCTTGGCGGTCTTGCCGAGCGGGACGACCGTCGCGGCCGCGGCGACCAGGTCCTCGGTCTCGATCTCCCGGGCGCCGTCGGCGAAGGCCGCGAACATGGCGTCCGGGACGATGGCGGCGATCTCGGAGCCGGTGAAGCCGTCGCAGCCGGCGGCCACGGTCTCGAGTCGGATGCCGCTGCGGTCCAGGGAATCGAGCAGCTTGCCGCGGCCGTGCGCCCGCAGGGCCGTCGCCAGGACCGAGACCCGTTCCGTCGCGTTCGGGAGGTCGACCCACCAGACCTCGTCGAAGCGGCCCTTGCGCAGCAGCTCGGGCGGGAGCCCCTCGACGTCGTTGGCCGTCGCGATGACGAAGGCCTCCCCGGACCGTTCCTGCATCCAGGAGAGCACGGCCCCGAGCGCGTCGGAGGAGACGCCGCCGTCGGCCGAACCTGAGGTCGCGCCCTGGAGCGCCTTCTCGATCTCGTCGATCCAGACGACGCAGCGGCCGATGGCTTCGATGACCCGGAAGGCCTTGCGCAGGTTGCCCTCCGATTCGCCCACGAACTTCGACTTGAGCGCGCCGAGGTCGAGCCGCAGGAGCGGGACGCCCCAGGCCGTGGAGATGGCCTTCGCGATCAGGCTCTTGCCGCAGCCGGGGACGCCGACGAGCAGCGCGCCCTTCGGCGACGGTAGGCCGTAGGCGCGGGCCTCCGGGGTGTAGGCGGAGCTGCGCGACGTCAACCAGGTCTTGAGGTTTTCGAGACCGCCGACCGAGGCGAGGCCGCCCGGAATCGGGTCGTACCATTCGAGGACGCGCTCCCGGGCGACGACCCGCTTCTTCTCCTTCGCGACGGTCGCCGGGTCGATGCGCCGGAGCTGGACGAGCGAGCGCGCGTAGCAGGAGGCGGCTTCTTCGCCGCTCAGGCCGACGGCCGCGTCGATCGCCGCGGCGCGCTGGCCGTTCGGCGCCGCCGTGGTCTTCAGGTCGGCCGGCAGCGACTCGATGGCGGCGTCGAGGATGGCGGCGATCTCGGCGCGGTCCGGAAGCGGCCACTCGATCACGGTCGCGTGGCCCGCGAGCTCCGGCGGGACGTCGCCCGAAGGAGAGACGACGACGATGGCCTGCGCGTTCTCTCGCGGCGTGCCCGGGAGGGAGCGGGCGAGGTTGCGGACCTGGCGGAGCGTGGTCGCGCCGGCCGGGCCCGAGAGCCACGACGGGAGGTCGCGCATGATCCAGACGCCGCGGCCGCCGGACTGCGCGGCCTGCGCGCGCTCGCGGATGACGTTCAGCGCGTCGCCGGGGTCGTTGCTGGCCGGCACGCCCTTGACGGCGGTCCCGTCGAGGTTGGCGAGGCCCTGGCCGACGTCCCAGGTGATCGGAGAGTAGGCGGCGGAGGCCGCCGCCTGAAACAGGTAACGCTCGACGCGGGCTTCTTCGCGGGTGACGATCCAGAGGAGCGGGTTGCGGGCGCGCAGGAGCGCCGACACGTCGTCGGCGAGTTCCTGGCTCTTGGTCTTCGGTGCGGTGGTCACGGTTGCGGTTCCTTCGGTTCTTCGGTGGGCGGGTCAGTGGCAGTGAACGGTCGACGACGAGTGCCGGTGGCATTTGTCGGGGTGAGCGCGGGCGACGCCGACCGCGAGGACGGTCAGCAGCGCGAAGCCGATCAGCGCGGCGGCGAGTTGCCACAGGCGGCGGCGCAGGAGCGGCGGGAGCAGGGGACGTCGGGTCTTCATCGGTTCTTCTCCTCGGTGCGTGATCGCACCCCGTCGCCGGGCCGAAGCCCGGCGCTAGGTTGCGGTCAGCCGATCAGGGTCTGGTGAAGCCAGAGCAGCGCGAACACCATCCAGGTCACGATCTCCGGGAACGTCTGGAGCAGGATGACGCCGGCGAGCGCGGCGACCAGGCCTTGCACGATGAAGTCGGCGGGGGACTTGCGGGGGCGCATCAGTTGCGGTTCGTTGTGCATGGGAATCTCCTCAGCCGTTCTGGCCGACGCGTTCGGCCGCGTCGTCGAGTTCGGAGGAGAGCCAGCTTTTTAGAAACTCAGCGCGGCGGTAGCCGTTCACGAGGGCTTCGTAGGTCTCCGCGTCGCGCTTGGAGAAGCACTGCCCCGCGACGTCGCCGGTCTTGATCCCGAGCGCGTCCATGATGATCTTGAGGGCCGCATCGAGCGTGTCGGCGCGGAGCGCCCGCGCGAAAACGTCCTGGGCTTTTTTGTCCTCACGCTCCTTCGACTCGCGGGCCTGACGGAATCCCTTCGCCCAGAGCGACGCGGCAGCACTCCCGACGGCGAACGGATTTTGTTTCGGATTGACTCCGGCGGCGAAGGCGCGGCGGCCGGTCTCCGTGATGTTAAGGGCTTGGGTCATCGGTTCTTTCCTCTGGTGGACCGGGAAACTCCCCGGCAACACCGCTATTGAAGGATGCGCCGATGCGGATGTACAATGCTAAATCGCATCGCAAAAACCCAGGAAAACCAGGTGCCTAGAACCCCTAAACTGGCGGTCCCCGCCGAGTGGACGTTCAAGAGCAAGGCCGTCGCCGCCGCCTTCGATTCGCACGTCCGGGAGCAGCTCCCCTGGTACGACATCGCCACGGGGATAGTTTCCCACCTGGCGCGGTCCTACGTTCCGCGCGGCGGCGTCGTCGTCGACGTCGGCGCCTCGACCGGGAACGTCGGCCGCGCCATCGCGCCGACTCTCGAAGCGCGCGACGCGAGCCTGATCGCGATCGACGCGTCGGCGGAGATGGCGACGGTCTACGCGGCCCCGGGCCAGTTCGTCGTGATCGACGCCGCCGACTTCGACTTCGCGGCGAAGAAGCCGGACCTCATCGTGTGCTTCCTCGCGCTGATGTTCGTCCCGGTCGCGGTCAGGCGGCCGCTGGTCGAGCGGATGAAGGCCGCGCTGGTGCCGGGCGGCGCCGTCGTCGTCTTCGACAAGACCGTGCCGTCGCCGGGCTATCTCGGGACCGTCGCGTTCCGGCTCACGCTCGCGGCGAAATACGAGGCCGGCGCCAGGGCGGAGGAGGTCATCGCCAAGGAGCTTTCCATCGCGGGCCTGCAGCGACCGATGACGCTCGACGAGCTCCCCGGGTTCGTGGAGGTCTTCCGCTTCGGCGACTTCGCCGGGTTCGTCTACGAGCGCGCCGCCTAGCTCAGCGCGACCGCGACCAGGACGGCCGCGCAGGCGACCGCGAGCGCGGCCGCGACGAGCGCGGCTCCCTCCGCTCTGATGGCGGCGAACACTTCGCGGTCGACGTCGAAAGGCATGGGGGCTGCTCCTGCGCGGGAGCAGCCAAGGTCTCAGCCGACCGTTACGATTCGGTTAACGCGGTCTCGCGGTCCGGGAGCCTCGCGACGACCGACACCGCCGGCGCCCGCGTCAGGCAACCGGCCAGGACGAGCGCGTCGGCGTATTCGCCCAGGACGCCGGCGACGACCTCGCGGCCTAGCTCGGTGAGGACCGTCAGCCGGCAACCCTGGGTCCCGCGGTCGCCGGTGTAGGGGCTGCCGCTCTTGCCGTAGCGAAGGAGCGCCTGCTCGATCAGCGCCGACCTGGTGCGGGCCGACGTGTTGCGGTCGGACGGGGTGCCGGCGGTGAAGTCGATCGGCTGGGGATCCCGGACGTGGGCGATCAGCATCTCGCGCTGCGCGTGCGAGAGGGCCTTGATCACGTCCTTGACCGCCATGTAGTTGTCCCCAGGGTTATCCCCAGGGCAATATAACGGGAAAGCTCCCCGGAAGTCCACCGACCGGGCTGGACCTGACCCGATTCGCGACGGTAAGGTCCCGGCATGACCGACCTCCCGATGACGCGGCGATGCGGCGACTGCCAGCTCTGCTGCAAGCTGCTCCCGGTGTCCGGCATCCGGAAGCCCGCGAACACGCGCTGCGCGCATCAGCGGCATGGGAAGGGCTGCGCCGTCTACGGCCGCACCGAGCATCCGAAGATGCCGCTCGAGTGCAAGCTGTGGAGCTGCCGCTGGCTGGTCGACGGTGGCACGGCCGACTTCAGCCGGCCCGACCGCTCGCATTACGTTCTCGACGTCATGCCCGACTTCGTCACCGCCCAGGCCGGACCCGACGCCGAGAGGATTCGGATCGAGGCGCTTCAGGTCTGGGTCGACCCGAACTATCGCGACGCCCACCGCGACCCGGCGCTCCGCGCCTATCTCGCGAAGGCCGGCGAGGCTGGGATCGTCGCGATCATCCGCTACGGCTCGAAGGAGGGGTTCACCCTCGTTCCGCCGGCGCTGTCCGGAACCGGCGACTGGCTCGAGATCGCGAGCGGCGTCGAGAACGAGCATTCGGTCGCGGAGATGTTTGCGGTCGAGAAGGTCAAGAAGATCGAGGCCGTCCCGTGACCGCGATAGACCCGCAGATGAAGATCCGGCAGATCATCGCCTCGGCGATAGCGAAGGCCGGCCCGCGCGCGCCGCTTCACGCCGTCTACATCGACCGGCCCTTCTACGACCAGGTCTGCCGGGCCCACGCGGTCTCGCCGGCGAGCGCGCCTCACGGGGTCAAGCTCGGCGGCGTCGCGGTCAAGCCATTCGACGTCCTCGCCCCAGCCTGAAACAGGAAACGAACCTATGGACATCACAGAAGCCGATCGGCCATCCGCGCACGGAAAGCTGCTCGGTAGCGCGCTCGCGCTGATCGAGAAGCTCGGGCGCCGGGACGCCCCGATGGTCATCCCGGATTGCTGCCTGACCTGCGCGTTCCGTGAGGGCTCGCTTCCGAACATGAGCGCCGGAACGGGGATCATCGCGCTGAACTGCGCGATCCACATCGACCGCGACCGATTCTCTTGCCATCACGGGATGAAGGACGGGGAGCCGACGAAGATTTGCGCCGGCTACGCGGCCGCGATGTTCGCGCCGTGGTCGTCGGTCATCGTCGTCCTCGAGGCGCTCCAAAAGGAGATCGACAAGTTCTCCCCCGGAGACGACGACGGCCTGCGGACCGCCTTCGACGCGTGGGCGGTCGCGCTCGATCCAAAGAAGCGGCAGGACGTCTACGCGATGGCGCGGATGTTCGCGAAGTCCGGACCGGCGGCCGACCTCGGGCTCGATCCGGCCGAGGCGGACTTCATCACCCGCCGCTGCGAACGAATGATGGAGGCGGTCTGATGAGCATCATCGGCGATAGGCTAAATCCGCCTCGGTACACGATCCTCAAGCCCAGCAGGCGCCAAGGCAAAACCGCCGCCGCGGCGCTGGCCGAGGAGATCGCCAACACGGAGGAGGCCTTCACCCTCCTCGACCTCATCAGCGCCGAGTTCCAGAGCGACCCGTCGTCGGTCGCCTGCTTCGACCTCCGCGTCGTCGCGCGCGTCAAGGCCTGCGTCGAGAAGCGGAAGGCCGCCATAGAGCGCGGCGACGGTCTCCGCTAGAGGACAAGAATTGGCGCTCCGGTCGACGGATTAGGTGCCGGAACGCCGGGCGGGGGAGGTATTGCGTCCCTGCTGTCCCCCGGGACACGCGGGACACCCAGAACAATCAAAAACCGCCCCGTTTTTCAAACGCCACAAAACCCCCTATCCTCCCTCTCCCGAAGACCTACAGGAAAAGAAAATGCCGAGAGGGCTCCAAGGCTTGCTGACACCCCCTCCGAACCTCCCCATCCCGAACCCCGGATCGGCGGAAGACGGGGAATGTCGGCGATGACGGTCAAGGCTTCCCCTCCGAAAAAGAAACGTGGCGGCGTTCGGCTCGGACCGGATGGAAAACCGTTGCAGGGACGGCGCAAAGGCATCCGCAACAAGAAGACGGTCGAGCGAGAATTGCTGAAGGCGCGGAAAAAAGCGCACGACGCGATGATCGAGGAGGCGAGGGTCGTCGGTGCCGCGGTCTCGGTCGACGTAGCGATGGCTGCGAACGTGAAGCTCGGAAAGGAGATACTTTCCGACTTCGCGAACGTGCTCGCCGGCGCGGCGGCGTTCTACCAGCCGACGCCGGGGAACAAGAACGCGGACGAGGCGCGGTTCCTGAAATACTCGGAGCTCGCGATCCACGCGGCCGACAAGCTCGCGCCGTATCAGAGCCCGCGCCTGGCCGCGATGATGATCGGTCAGACCCAGACGAAGAAGCTCGCCATCACGGGCGGCCTCCCGTCTCCGGACGACGGCCCGGTCGAGCTCCCGCCCGACCTCTACGAGGACAGCATGCCGTCGCTCGACGACCGCTCCGCCGCCGCTCCGGCGCCGACCCCGGTCAAGACCGACACGGCGGCCTGATGGACACCATCAGCGAGACAGTCACGATCAAGCTCCCGACGTTTCACCCGGAGCAGGTTCGGGCGTTCAGGACGACGGCGAGCTGGGACTACGTCGCGCTCCGGGCCGGCCGGCGCTGGGGGAAGAACGTCTACGGCGAGACGACGGCGTCGGACCACATCGCGCGCGGAATGACGGTCGGATGGTTCGCGCCGGAATATAAGCGTCTGAGCGAGACCTACGAGAACATCGCGCAGATGATCGAGCCGGTGAAGACCCGCTCGAAGCAAGGCGAGGTCATCCGCACGATGACCGACGGTCGCGTCGACTTCTGGTCGCTCGAGGACGAGAACGCCGGGCGAGGCCGCAAGTACCACCTGATCGTCATCGACGAGGCCGCGTTCGGGAAGAAGAAGATCCTGCGCGAGACGTGGGAGCGGTCGATCAAGCCGACCCTCGTCGACTACGCCGGCCGCGCGCTCGTGATGTCGAACACGAACGGGATCGACCCCGACGACTTTTTCTATTCGATATGCCACGACCCGTTGCTCGGCTTCCGCCAGTTCCACGCGCCGACGCGGAGCAACCCGTTCCTCCCGCTTCGGAAGCCGACCGAGCCGTTCGAGCTCTGGGTCGCTCGCCGGCGCGCCTATTTCGACCGGCTGCGGGCCGACACGCCGCCGCTGGTCTACGAGCAGGAATACAAAGCGGAGTTCGTCGATTGGTCGGGGGCCTCGTTCTTCGCGCTCGACACGCTGCTGGTCCGCGCCGGCGACGGCTCGATGCAGCCGGCCGACCTCCCGGCGAAGTGCGACGCGGTGTTCGCCGTGATCGACACCGCGACGAAGACCGGCAAGGACAACGACGGGACCGGCGTCACCTACTTCGCCTTCGTGCGCCACGGCCTGACCTACAACGTGATCGTGCTCGATTGGGACCTCCAGCAGATCGAGGGCGCGCTCCTGGAGACCTGGTTGCCGACGATCTTCCAGAACCTGGAGCACTACGCGAAGGCCTGCCGGGCCCGGTCCGGATCGGTCGGCGCCTTCATCGAGGACAAGGCCTCCGGCATGGTGCTGCTCCAGCAGGCGGCCCGGCGGGGCTGGCCGGCGACTCCCATCGATTCGAAGCTGACGAGCCTGGGCAAGGACGAGCGGGCGATCTCGGTCTCCGGCTACGTCTACCGGGGCCTGGTCAAACTCTCCCGGAAGGCCTTCGACAAGGTCGTCACCTACAAGGGCACGACCCGCAATCACCTTCGTGGCCAGGTGGTAGGTTTTCGGATAGGATCGAAGAACGAGCAGCGGGAGGACGATCTCACGGATTGTTTTTGTTATGGTGTGGCGCTGGCTTTAGGAAATAACGAGGGTTTTTAGTGCGACGCGATTTTTACGTCTACGCCCTATTCCGTCCAGATGGCTCGCCCTGCTACGTCGGGAAAGGCTGCGGTAGCCGCTGGCTGCATCATGAGCAAAAGGGAAAGTGCTATAATCATCGCCTCGCACGAATCATAGCGAAGGCCGACGGCCCGCTTCCGAAGGTTAAACTTCGAGAAAAATTAACGAGCGCGGAGGCTTGTGCGATCGAGGTCGCTTTCATCGCCGCTATCGGTCGCGGTCGGCGCGGCCCTCTCGTCAACATGACGGACGGCGGCGAGGGGCTTGGCGGCGTTCCGATGACCGACGAGATTAAAGGAAAGATCGCGCGGGCCAATAAGGGCCGACGACGAGCGCGGCGCCGTGGAGATGCTGGTGGTCGAGACGATCGACGGCCGCGCGGTGTTCAAGCAGGACGCGGTCGGCAACCCGGTCCGCGTCGAGATGCGCGGCGACGTCCGGATCATCATGCCGAAGCGCGCCGGACGACCTCACTGAGCGAAGCATTTGCGGCGAGCGGAGTCAGGCTGTAGGCTTTCGCTCGGCCCGCGACACTCGGCGCGGGCTCTTGCCGCGGGCTGCGCCCTGTTCGCAGCCCGCGACGGCGGACCCCGGGGTTTCGGCCCCGGGGGACGCCGCATCAGGAAAGGACCGGTCAGAGCATGGCAACCGTCACGATCACCGGCTCGCTGCTGGGCACCCAGCTCCAGACGCTCCTCCAGGCCGACGACATCGTCCCCGGGGCGACGCCGTCCTACCAGCTTTGCAAGACCATCTACGCCTACCACCCGCTCGGCGCCAAGATCGCGGAGAAGCCCGTCCAGATCGCCCAGAGCCAGAAGCGCGACGTCACGATCCAGAAGGGCCCCGAGGACCGGCTTCGCGAGGCCTACGAGCAGGAGTGGGACCGCGCCGGCGTCGACCGGCACATCTTCAACGTGATGCGGCTCGCCCGGGCCTACGGCGTGTCGACGCTCGCGCTGCTGTGCGAGGGCGAGCGGTCGGACCTGCCGATCACGCTGGACACGCTCTGGAAGGCCTCGATCTCGTTCAACGTGTTCGACCCGCTGAACACCGCGGGGTCGCTCGTCCTCAACCAGAACCCGAACGCGATCGACTTCCAGAAGATCCCGGGCGGGGTCTCGGTCGCGGGCCAGGCCTACCACCGCTCCCGCGTCGTCGTGATGATGAACGAGGACCCGCTCTACATCGAGTACACCAGCAGCGCCTTCGGCTACGTCGGCCGCTCGGTCTACCAGCGCGCGCTCTACCCGCTGAAGTCGTTCATCCAGTCGCTCGTCACCGACGACATGGTGACGCGCAAGGCCGGGCTGATCGTCGCGATGATCAAGAGCGCCGGCTCGATCATCGACAACGTCATGGTCAAGGTCGGGATCAAGAAGCGCGACCTGCTGAAGGACGCCCAGACCGACAACGTGCTGCAGGTCGGCCCCGACGACAAGATCGAGACGCTGAACATGGAGAACCTGGCCGCGGCCTACGGCCAGGCCCGCAAGAACGTGTTGGAGAACATCGCGTCGGCCGTGCCGATGCCGGCCCTCCTGCTGAACAACGAGACCTTCGCGGAGGGCTTCGGCGAGGGCAGCGAGGACGCCAAGGCGGTCGCGCAGTTCGTCGACGAGATGCGCAAGCAGATGCAGCCGCTCTACGTGTTCTTCGACATGATCGTCCAGCGGCGCGCCTGGAACCCGGAGTTCTACGAGATCATCCAGCGCGACTTCCCCGACTACGCCGGCGTGCCGTTCAACAGCGCGTTCTACGAATGGTCGAACTCGTTCGCCGCAGTGTGGCCGTCGCTGCTCAAGGAGCCGCCGAGCGAGGAGGTCAAGGTCGACGACGTCAGGCTGCGCGCGATCGTCGCGCTGCTGGAGGTCCTGCTGCCGATCGCCGACCCGGAGAACAAGGCCCTGATCGTCAAGTGGGCGGTGGACAACTTCAACTCGCTCAAGATGCTGTTCGACGCGAACCTGCAGCTCGACTACGAGGCGCTCGCCGCGTGGACCCCGCAGCAGCCGGCCCAGGGCGACGGCGAGGACGCCGGCGACGCCGAGCCGAAGCCGCCGGCGTTCCGCCAGGACGCCATCGCCGCGAGGCTCGGCGACTTCGGCGCGTCGGTCGCGGCTCTGGCCGTCAAGCGCAACCGCCGGCCCGCCCGCGAGGCGCAGATCGGAAGGAACTGACCGCGGTGACCAGGGACCACGCCATAAAGCGCGCGAAGACGATGCGGGAGGCCCAGGCCAAGCAGGCGAAGATCGCGCAGGACTGGCGGGTGCCGCACAACCTGCGCTACGAGGCGGTGATCAAGGCGGAGGAGTACGACGAGGCGGCCCGGCGGTTCGACCGATTCGCCGAGCGGCCGCTGACCTCGGGAAAGGCGCGCTGATGACCGGACGACCGGACGACGCGTCAGTGCCGGATCTTCTCGAGGAAAACCTCCGGCTGACGGTCGAGCTTCAACTGATGACCGCGGCCTACGGCGCCGCCCAGCTCAAGATCGCCCACCTCGAGCGGTTGCTCGCCGACCAGCCGTCGAACCAGCGCCGGCGCGAGTTCGACCGGATGCGCGAGGCCGCGCTCGAGAACGGCAAGCGCGGGGTCTACCAGCCGTGATCACCTTGAACGACGGCGACGTCCTGAGCTGCGGATGGGGCCACCCTATGTTCCGCGTTATCGGCCGGGCGGGCCCGGAGCAGCGGCTGGAGTCGCTGGGCGGCGCCGATCCGGAGAAGCTGCTTTCCCGCGAAGCGTTTTGCCCGTCGTGCCGTCGCCAGAACATGCTGGTCGAATGCGTGTCGTGCTGCGGAGGAGCGTGGCAGGCGAACGTTAACGGCGCGTGGAAAGCCGCCGATGGTTGACCGGACCAACTTCTACGAGGTGCTCTCGGCCGCGATCGACGACATGGCGGCGAACGGTTTCGATTCCGTGGAGCGAGTCCAGCGGTGGACCGAGGCCCTCCGGGTGGCGGCCCAGGGCGCGACCGCTCCCCCCGCCGAGCTCGAGGAGATGCTTCGCTCCGGCCTCGCGTCGGTCTACAAGCGGCTCGTCGACGACGCGGGAATCGTGCGGCTCCACCCCAACCTCGGCCGGTTCACGCTCCAGCAGGTGCGGCCGAAGCTGCGGGCCGAACTCGATCGGCGGATCATGGCGTCGGCGAACCTGATCAAGCTCAACCGCCAGCAGGCGATCGACAAGACGCTCCAGCGTTTCCAGGGCTGGGCGACCTCGATCCCCGCCGGCGGCTCGGCCGAACCCGAGAAGGCCAAGACCCGAAAGAACGTGCGCAAGGCCCTCGCGCAGCTCCCGTTCGAGGAGCGGCGCGTGCTGATCGACCAGGGCCACAAGCTCGCGGCCGCGCTCTCGCACACGCTCGCGAGCGACGGCGGCGCCATCGCCGCGCGGTGGCGGAGCCACTGGCGCCAGGCCGGCTACGACTACCGCCCCGACCACAAGGACCGCGACGAGCGGGTGTACGCGCTGCGGGACTCGTGGGCGATGCAGCGCGGCCTGATGAAGAAGGGGCCGAACCCGTTCTACGACCAGATCACCGCGGTCGGCGAGGAGCCGTTCTGCCGCTGCTACGCGGTCTGGCTCTACGCGATCAGGGATTTGCCGAAAGAGATGGTTACTGTAAAAGGGCAAGGCGCGCTCGATGAAGCGAGGGCGGCCGTCGCCGCCATGTGATTCATTCCCCAACGGAGGTCGCCACCAATGCGCACCATGAAGTCCACCCTGCTCGGTCTCGCCTTCGCCGGCGCCCTCGCGTCCGCGGTCGCGGCCGCGCCGAACCCGCCGCTGAACGGATACCCGGTCAACCAGGACGTCGGCGCCGTCATCACCAACGTGCTGCGCACGCCCGCGACCGTGACCGGCGAACCCAGCGTCCAGAACAACAACTGGCGCGGCGTCACCTGCGCCTTCCTCGGCATCGCGTCGTCCGGCTCGCCGACCGAGACCTGGAGCATCGAGGGCTTCGACGCGGCGACGGCCTCCTGGTATCAGATCGGCGCGAGCGCGACGTTCTCCTGGACGCCCTACACCGCGTTCGCCCTCAAGACCCTGACCGTCTACCCGGGCGTGGCCGTCGGCTCGCTCTCGACCGGTAACGCCGCGCAGAGCGCGACGCTGCCCAAGCGGTGGCGGCTCAAGGACGTGGTCGGCGGCGCCGGCTTCGCGGTCACCAGCAAGGGCGGCTGCAACTACATCAACTGAGGTTCGCCGTGGGATCGACGGCGCGCTCCATCTTCGAACTGGCCGGGCGTCACGCGCCCGGCCTTTGGGCTTTCGCGGTGGTCGCGGCCTACGTCCCGTTCATCCCGTCAGGGGCCACCTACGGCCGGCACGCGGCCATGGCGCTCGGGGTCGCCGCCCTGCTGTGGCGCTCGCGAGTGGTGCCGTCCGCCGGACATTTGATGCTCGGGGGCCTCCTCGGGTGGATGGCCTGCGGATTCCTGTGGACAACTTCCGCATGGGAGACCGGCGGCGAGATCGTTTTCTGGTCGATCCTGGCCGGGTGCTTCTGCGTCGGCTTCTCGTTTTCGGACGAAGACGTCGACGATCTCTGGAAGGGGTTCGGCGCCGGCATGGTCGTGTCGGCCTGCTTCGCGATCGGTCAGAAGTTCGGGATGGAATCTCTCGGGCTCAAACCGTCATGGTTCTCGTCCGACGACCCGGTCTGGTCGATCTACGACAAGACGATATGGTCCATCTACCCGGTCGGGCAGGTCGGAATCTTCCTTAGCAAAAACATGGCGTCGGACGCCGCAGTGCTGGCGTTGATCGGCTGCTGCGCCTGGTCGCGCATTGTGTTCATACCGGCGGCCGCGGTTTCGATGTGGCTCGTCGGCGGTCGCGCCGGCGCCATGGCGCTCGGGGCCGCCGGCTTCGCCGGGCTTTGGTTCTCGTTCCCGGGGCGCCGACCGGGCCTGGCGGCGGTCGCCGCCGCCGCCGCCGTGATCGTCCTGCTGCTGGCGCATCTCGGCCTGCTCGGCCAGTTCTCGGACCGGCTTCAGATTTGGGAGCTGGTCGCGCGCAACCTGACGATCCTCGGCCACGGCGCCGGGACGTTCGCGGTGGCGGCGACCGGGATCGAGCACGCTCACAACGAGTTTTTGCATTACGCGTTCGAGCTTGGTATCGGTTCGGTGCTCCTGTGGGGGATCTTCGCTCATGCGCTCGGAAGCGGCCCGGTTCTCGAGCGATGCGCGCTCGTCGCCATCCTCGCCCAAAGCGTTGTGTGGTTTCCGCTGCACGCGCCCGTCCCCGCTTTCCTGGGCATGGTGCTGGCGGGCCGCCTTTGCGGTCTGCGCGATCGCGCTGCTGGCCTTGAACGGGCGCGCGGAATGGCTTGCTCACTTGGCCTATTCGACGGCGACGCTCTCGGCGTCGGAGCGATGTCCGAGGCTGACCATCTCCGACTGCGGTCGGATGGACGCAGCGGCGCAGACCTACGTGCAACTGCTGTGGGCCGCCGAGACCTACCCGCTGGACCGGCGGATCAGGTGGGCACCGGAGCAGTTCGTGGCGCGGTATCAGGAAGTCGAACGGAGGCATAGCCGGTGAGCGACCGAGAAGACCGAGACGATGATGATCTCTCCGAGATGCGTCCTGACGCAGATTGGAAGGAAGGCGATCATCCCCGCAAGGAAAACGGCGAGTTCGGGTCCGGAGGCGGTGGCGTAAAGACGTCGCCCGGGATGTCGTCAAACACCAAGTACGTCGAAGAAAAGATCGGAAGTCACGGCGGAAAAGAAACGACGATCTATGAGCGCGAAGGGCGCGCCGGAAAGGCCTCTGAGAAGGAGGCTCGGCTACTTAACGCGAATAAACCGACTTCGCATGGTCCGGCCGCGACTCCGAAAAAAGAGCAGGAAAAAGACCATTCCAGCAAAAAGCAGGTCTCGGCAGAGCATGTCGCGGAAAAGATAAAGGGCATGTCGGTCGAGAAGCTTCGATCCGCCTCCTCGAACAAGGACGTAGACCCTAAGATCAGGGCTCTCGTAGATCGAGAGATCACGTCTCGCCTCATCTCCGGTCGCGAAGATTCTGCCACCGTTCGCGGAATGGTCGATCAGATCGCCGGCGAATCCGGTCGGATGCACCGAAAGGACGCGGAACCGAACCCGAAGGCCGCCTCGGTCGCTCAGGGCGGCGTCCCGAACATCAACGTCGCTAAGGCGATCGAGAAGGTCGAGAAGGACGCCATCGTCTCCTCGGCCCCGGCGGCTCCCGCGACCGCTCCGCTCGCCTCCGCGCCCGTCCCCGACGGCGCTCCGGGCCTTGCCGCGATGCCGGTCGTCGCCCGCGCCGCCGGCGTCATGTTCGTGACGAAGGACGGCCAGGCGCTTTTCCTGAAGCGGTCCGGCACCGTAGATCACGCGGGGGAATGGTGCTTCCCCGGCGGCGTCATCGAGCAGGGCGAGACCGCCGAAGAAGCCGCCCGCCGCGAGGCCTCAGAGGAGACCGCCTGGGAGGCGGACGGCGCGTTCACGCCGTGGGTGCGCCGCACGACGACCGAGACCGGAGCGAACGGCCAGCTCAAGACCGTGGACTTCACCACGTTCCTGCAGCGGATCGACGAACCCTTCGCCCCCAAGCTCAACGACGAGCACGTCGGCCACGCGTGGGCGCCGATCGCCCAGCCGCCGGAGCCGCTGCATCCCGGGTGCCGGGTCGCGCTGGCGAAGCTCGACATGGACGAGCTGGGCCTGGCCCGCGCCATCGCCGCGGGCGAACTCTCGTCGCCGCAGCACTTCAAGAACTTCTGGCTGTTCGCGATGCGGATCACCGGGACCGGCGTGTCCTACCGCGAGGCGCTGAACGAGTTCGTCTACCGCCGGCCGGAGCACTACCTGACCGACGAGTACCTGGCGCGGTGCAACGGCCTGCCCGTGATCATGATGCACCCGAAGAACGCGACGCTGAACAGCAAGGAGTTCGGCGACCGGGTCGTGGGCGCGATGATGCTGCCCTACGTCCAGGGGACCGAGGTTTGGGGCGTCGCGCGGATTTACGATGACGCGGCGGCCGCGATGATGATACAAGGTCCGCTGTCGACGTCTCCGTCGGTCATCCTGCGCAAGGCCGACCACGTGAAGATGCGGCTCGAAGACGGCTCCACCTTGCTGATCGAGGGAAAGCCTGCGTTAATGGATCATCTCGCGATCTGCGAGAACGGGGTTTGGGACAAGGGCGAGGGACCGAGCGGCATTCGGTCCGAGCTCATCACAGCAGAGGAGCTAGCGATGGCGGACGACGACAAGAAGGCGCCGGAGAAGAAGGCCGACGAGGCCGAGGCCAAGAAGCCCGCCGAAGACAAGAAGCCGGACGCCGACGCGGGCACCCCGCTCGACAAGGTCCTCGCCAAGATGGACGAGCACAAGGCCGACACCGACAAGCGGCTCGACGCCATGTCGGCCCGGCAGGACGCCTTCGAGAAGAAGCCCGACGCCGCCAAGAAAGACGCCGACGACGACAAGAAGGGCGAGCCCGAAGAAGTCGCCGCGGACAAGCGCAAGGACGCCGCCGACGAAAAGAAGGGCGAGAAGGGCGACGACGACAAGAAGGCCGACGCCGCCGAGGTCGCCGCGCGCGAGATCGCCACCAGGGCGCTGTCCGAGCGGATCGAGCAGGTCGCCCGCTCGATTCCGAAGTCGATGAACGACAACGAGTTCCACGCGATGGCCGACGCTCAGGCCCGCGCCGACAACGTGTTCGTCGCCCTCGGCCAGCGGGCCCCGCGCCCGCTCGACGGCGAGAACCTCTCCGGCTACCGGCGCCGGCTCGCGAACGACCTCAAGGCGCACAGCCGCTGGAAGGACGTTCCGATAGCCGCCTTCGCCGACGACGCGGCGTTCAAGGTGGCCGAGACGCAAATCTACGCCGACGCCCAGGTGGCCGCGACGAACCCGGTTGGCCTGCCCGACGGCCACATCCGCGCCGTGACCACCCCGGACGCGACCGGGCGGCAGATCACGCAGTTCTTCGGCCAGCCGAAAGCGTGGATGCAACCTTTCGCGGGCACGCCGATGCGTCTCCTCCGGATCAACAACGGGAGCGACCGCCGCCAGTAGGCGACGGCAGCGCCCTCCCCAAGGACCCAGAAAGGTTAGAGGCATATCATGGCTGAAATCTCGATCAACCCGACCCTGACGACGAACGCGGCGGGTTCGTTCAACGTCTCGTCGCTCGGCTTCGTCCAGGGCGTCGCCCTCGACGATCCGGCGATTCGCAACGCGCTCTCCGGTGGCTACCTCGACGCTGCCGAGACCGTGCCCATGTGGGGCGGCGTCGCGATCGAGGAGCTCACCGGCCTCGTCGGCGAGAGCCGCGGCAACGACATCAAGCGCGCGGTCAGCTACGCCACGCTCACGGGGTTCTCGGTGTTCAACCAGAACCACGCGGCCATCAACTCGCCGCAGAGCCCGGTCCCGCTGTCGGCCGACGGCATGCTGGTGAACTTCTACCGGCTTGGCTCCGGCGCGCGCATCCCGCTCAAGATCGACCCGGCGCTGATCACGGCGGACGGCGAGATCATCACCCAGCAAGTGAGCTGGGACTTCGTGAACTCGATGATCGTCGCGTTCGACACGACGGCCCTGAACATCCGCCTCCTCGAGGTCGCGGTCGGCAATTCCATGACGGTCTCCTACGACGCCGGCACGGGCTTCGCCACCTGGGACAAGGGCGGCGCCGTCGCGATCGCCCTCGTCTGAGCGACCGCGCCCGCAACCCGGCTCACCCGAAAGAAGGAACTAGACCATGGCCTTGATCACCCCGTCCTACGTTACGGTGAACCCGCACTACATGGAGCCGGGCGTCATCCTGCCGTACTCGCAGGCCTCCGGCGCCTTCGAGACCATCGCCCAGGGGCAGCCGCTGCCGCGGCTCTCCGACGGCGACCTCTACGTCTACATGAAGAAGATGGACGTCCGGACCAAGGTCGCGTCCGGCCAGGCCGCCTACAACAGCCTGCCGTCGATCTCGGTCATCCTGTCGATGATCTCGACCCCGACTTACCTGCTGCGCGTGCGCGGGGAGTACGACCACCACGACACCGCGGCGGCGAACCGCTGGGGCGTGTCCATCGTCGAGGCGCAGCGCCTCGGCATGCGGCAGGGCCACTTCCAGCTCGCGCGCAACGGCCTGCTGTACGGGTTCAACCCGGCCGGCGGCGAGGGCCTGGTCAACGCCAACGGCGCGACGGCGCTCACGCTGCCGCCCGACACCAACGGCAACACCACGGTCGTGACCTACGACAACGGCCAGATGGGCCAGTTCATCCTCCAGCAGCTCTCGGCGCTGAAGACCAGGACGAACCAGCTCGGCATCGGCCGCAAGTTTACGATCCTCGGCCCGCAGCGCGTGCTCGGCGGCTGGGAATACCAGGACATCGTCCAGGTGACGCAGTTCCAGCGCGAGGGCGCCGGCTCGGTTCCGGTCGCCGGCATGGTGAAGGAAGTCATCGCGATGAACGGCGACGAGATCGCCTGGGTCTACGACGACACGCTGATCGGCCAGGGCGACGGCGGGACCGACCTCGTCATCATCACGATGCCGGAGGTCAAGAAGCCCGCCGGGTCGATGATCAACACCAACGAGTTCGCCAAGCTCGAACCCGGCATCGAAGCCTGCTCGCTGATGTACTGCGACATGGCCGCGCCGCGCGAGATCCCGACGCCGCTCGCCGGCGGCGCGATCGACGTGCTCTCCGAGTGGCGGATCACGAGCGGCTGGGGCGTTCGCCCCGAAAGCATCTCGCTGATCTCGATGCCATACTCGGCCTGAAACCGAACAAACGCGGGGGGCCGCGCGTTGGCCCTCCGCCCAACGCCTTCAACAGGGGAGTTAGCCGCCGTGAGAATGTACGTCGCAAACTGCACGAAACAGGTTCGTGACTTCCACTACCGGGTGCCGGAGTCCGGCGTGCGCATGCAGAAGATCGAGATCGGCCGCCAGATCGAGATCGCCGGCGACCTGAGCCAGCCCGACGTCGACGCGATCATCGCGCAGCACGCGGTCTACGGCATGAAGTCGGTCGAGGACGCGCGCAAGGTTCGCGGCAAGTTCACCGGCCTCTGCTACTCGATCGGCAAGCCGGTCTCCATCGAGAGCATGCAGATCGTGCTGACGAAGAACGACGACGTCCTGACCGAGCGCGGCCAGCAGCTCCGGACGGAGGCGGCCGTCGCCACGTCAGCGGCGATCACCCAGGGCGGCCAGCAGGGCCTGAAATCCCTGGAGACCTCCATCGTCGAGGTCAAGAAGGACGGCGGCGAACCCGACGTGACCGAGGGCGTCCGCGTGGACTCCGCGGCCCCGGAGAAGACCCAGGTCGTCAAGGGCGCCGAAGCCAAGGCGAAGCTGAAGACGAGATAAACGAGGGTTAAGTGGCCGGTCTCGACACCACGCCGACGAGGGCCGGCTATCTCGTCTTCGTCCGGACGATGATGGGCGTGCCCGTCGACGTTCTCCCGGACAACTCGGACTACGTCGACGTCTCCTACGAGATCGCCCTCGAGATCGTCAACGTGGGCCTGAAGACCATCGCGCCGCGCGAGTACACACGGGCGGTCTACAACCTGGGCGGCTCCACCCTGCTGAACATCGCCCAGGACGCCGGCGGGGCGGCCCCGATCGCCGGGACCCAGCCGCCGCTCGCCTACTTCGCCTACGCGCGCTCCAAGTTCAACATGAACGGGTTCGTCTCCGGCGTGATACAGTCGGCCGGCGACGAGGGCACGAACGAGTCCATGGTCGTCCAGGAGGCGGCCAAGAACTTCACGCTGGCGAACCTGCAGCAACTCAAGGACCCTTACGGGCGCGCGTACCTCTCGATCGCGCAGAGCTACGGCGACGTCTGGGGCGTCAGCTAACAACGGAGACGACGACGATGGCGGGCTTCCCGAACAAGCAGAGCTACCCGGCCGCGGCGATCCCCGTCTACATCGGGGTCCAGCCGTTCGCGGTGGCGCCGACCACGGTCTTCCCCGCGACCATCGTCGCGGGCGCGACCTACGACACCGGCCTGATCGTCGCCGCCGGCGCCCTGATCGTGGCGGCCACCCTCGACCAGCCGAGCGTGTTCACGCTCACCCGCTACATGGACGCGGCCGGGCTGATCCCGATCGACGTCGCGACGCTGGCCTTCGCCGAGGCCGGGTCGAACGCGCTCGTCGTCAACGACGGGCTGCCGTTCCGGTCGTTCCGGGCGACGATCAAGAACACGGGCCCTGACGTCGCGACCGTCACCAAGTCGGGGATCCTGGGCGGATGATCTGCGCTCTTTTCGGAATATGGTGCATGGCGGCGACTCCGTCGTCCGCGTGTTACTGCCGGGACCGCCGCGGACCGACCGTTCAATGCCGCGATGGGCGAAGTTGCTGCCTCGCCTCCGGCGAGTTCGTCTGCGGCTCGATTAAAGAAAGCGCAGAGACGATCATGCGAGTGTCGCCAAAATGATTCTCCACCTGGGCGTCGTCGACATACCCTACGCGCAGGCCCCGCGCCGCAACCAGCGCAAGGCCGGGACGGCGGGCACCCAGACCACGGGCGACGTCGCCGGCTGGCTGGAGACCCGCTACCACGTCATGGAGATTTTCGTCGAGGTGAAGCGCGAAGACATCGCCGCCGACATCGAAGGCGCCCTCCAGGGCGCGCTGGAGAGCGTGCTGATGGGGGCCGGCAGCTTTAACGTCGTCGACCCGTCGGGCGCGGCCATGTCGGCGATCGAGGACCGCTTCAAGACGTTCCTGTCGATGAAGGAGATCGAGAGCGTCGGCGTCCCCGGGGTCCCGACCATGGCGGCGCAGCGCGGCGTCAACCACCGCCTGAAGCACCCCTACCGGCGGCGGGCCGCGCGCCCTTCGTTCGTCGACACCGCCCTGTACCAGGCGTCGTTCAAGTCGTGGATGGACTAGGATGGCGACGCTAGACGAGTCCATCGGCGCGCCCTCCGGGCTCGGTTCCGACCTTCAAGCCGGGGTCGAGGCGATCTCGTCCAGCCAGACCGTCGTCTTCACGAAGTACGTCAAGGTGGTGCTGCCGCTCGACGGCTACGTGTTCTGGGTGAAGGCCGACGCGGTCGGCCCGACCGCGCTCTACAACGCCGCGCTGATGAACCGGGCGGCCTACAACAAGTCGGCGGCAGTGACGCCGGCCGCGACCTGCCTCGCCGAGGGGTCGCTCCACTACGCGACCGACACCCGCCAGGACGAGGCGAACACGATCGCGGTCAACCGGGTGGTGTTCACGTCGGAGCAGGAGATCCAGGACCTCAACCAGGTCGGCCCGAACGTGCTGTTCATCGGCGTGATCGACGGGATCAAGTTCGCGTTCTCGACCCGGGCGGCGTTCTACCGGCAGGCGGACCTGTGGCACTACGTCGGCTTCGCCGTCTACTCCGACATGGAGACCCAGGTCGTCGACGACCCGCGCTCCCTGAACACCCGCGACGTCGTCGTGTCGAACTCCCTGCCGCTGTGGCTGGCGCTGAACGGCTACGCGCCGACCGTGGCCGGGTTCGGCAACCCCGGGATCACGCTCTACCCGTCCTTCCTGCTGCCGACCAACCTCGCGCCGCCCTACGCGGCCGTGCACATCCCGCCGGAGAACACGCGGGCCCTGGCGGGCGCGCCCCTGATCCACCGGGACTCGAGCCACAGCCAGCTTTGCGCCGACGTGGTGAAGGTGACTATGTTCGGGATGAGGAACTTCAACGCTCTGGATTTTCTCGATTGCGTGCTACAGAGGAGCCTCGACTTCGAAGAGTTCGGGATCATGAACATGCCGGTCGTGCGCGACGAGAAGCGAACCCAGAGCGAGCTCAACGCCATCGCGCAGAAGAAGTCGATCCAGTTCGAGGTCTCGTACCAGCAGAGCCGCATGAACGACATCGCCAGACAGCTGATCCTCTCGTCGATCCCGTCCTTCCAGCCGAACGGCTTCGCCGCCTAGCCCGGAGACAACGACCATGTCCATCGTCACCGTCAACGTCACCCAAACGGTCGCCCCGACCCCGAGCCAGCTCCAGAAGAACGGGGCCATGATCTCCCAGGGCGGCACCACCGCGCCCCCCGGCGCCAAGACGCTGGTCACGCAGCCGTCCGACCTCACCGCCGTGCTGCGGCCCGCGGTCGCGCTGGCGAGCCTGGCGCAGGTCGCCGGCCTCGCCACCGGCACGCTGAAGTCGACGACCATCGCCGCCGGCACCTACAACACCGACACCGGCCAGGTGACGCTCACGCTGACGGCCTCGATCGCGGCGCTCCCCGGCGCGCCCGTCACGATCGCGGCCGCGACCGGCACCGGCTCCTTCGCGGCGATCGACGGGACCTTCCTGGCCGACGCCGGCTCGGTCGGCACCACGCTGAAGTTCACCATCGCCGCGGGCCTGACGATGACGATCACCGGCGGCAACGCGAACGCGAGCCTCGGCCGCGCCAACGGCGCGACGTTCTGGACGACCGTCTCCGGGGCGACGCAGGCCGGCTACAACCTGACCGCGCTCGCCACGGTCGCGACCGACAAGACCTTCACCTACGCGGTCGCCGGCGCCACCGTCTCCCCGGCCACCGGGACCCCGGCCTTCCTGATGCCTGGCACGGTCGAGCTGACGCAGATGAGCGCCACGTTTTTCGCGCAGGGTTCGCAGCAGGCGGTCTACGTGCTCGAGCTCGGCTCCGCCACCCCGGCCCAGGGCGTCGACGACCTCGACGACTGGATCGCGGCGAACCCCGGCACGTTCTACTCGTACCTGGTGCCCCGCTCGTGGGGCGGCGAGACCACCTGGGCGGACTACCTCGACGCGCTCGACGGGACGACGGCGAAGACCTACGGCTTCACCACGGTCACGGTCGACCAGTCGGCGGCGTTCGCCGGGGCCAAGGCCGCGTTCTGCGTCGTGGAATCGCCGGACGTGCCGTCGACCGAGTTCACGGCGGCCGGGCCGTTCTGGGTGACGCTGAACTACGCGCCGTCGTCGACGAACCGGGTGACGACGCTCGCCTTCGCCTACCTGTCGGGCGTGACCGCTTACCCGCTCGCGGGCAACGCCGCGGTGCTGGCGACCCTGAAGGCCGCCGGCGTCAACTACGTCGGCACGGGGGCCGAGGGCGGCATCTCCAACACCGTGCTGTTCTGGGGCACGACGATGGACCTGCGCCCGTTCAACTATTGGTACTCGGTCGATTGGGTCCAGATCACCGGCTCCCAGGCCATCGCGAACGCCGTCATCAACGGCTCGAACGACGCGATCAACCCGCTCTACTACAACCAGAACGGCATCAACCGGCTGCAGCAGGTGCTCGCCACCGTCATGAGCTCCGGGATCACGTTCGGGCTGGTCCTCGGCAACGTCCAGCAGACCGCCCTCGACGCGAGCGCGTTCCAGGTGGCGGTCGACGACGGCACCTTCGACGGATCGACGGCGGTCAACGCCGTGCCGTTCCGCGCCTACACCGCGGCGAACCCGAGCGACTACGCGGACGGGGTCTACGACGGCCTCTCGGTGGTCTACACCCCGGCCCGCGGCTTCGAGTCGATCACCTTCAACGTCAACGTCACCGACTTCGTGACGCAGTAAGGAGCGCGCCGACATGGCCACCAACCCCCTCGTCGACCAGGGCGTCCTGAACCGCTTGCGCGGGAGCGTCATCTGGGCGGACTTCCCGCAGCTCAACGTGACCGCCGCCTACCTCGGGGCCGAGGCCATCCGGCTCGCGCTGGAGGGCGACGCGGTCGAGTACATCAACACGATGACCGGCGCCGTCTCCTCGCCGCAGCCCTACCGCATGGCGTCGCTCACCCTGCACCTGCTGAAGACCCAGCAGCTCGCCGACCTCTACAAGAAGCAGGAGGAGGCGAACGCGGTCCTCGGCGCCGGCACCGTCCGGCCCGACGCGGCCGCGCTCTCGCCGTACCCGCTGGTTAACTGCTCGATCCTGGGCGTGTCGGACCTCAACTTCGCCGGCCAGGACCCCGGGTACGCCGTCCGAATCCGCGGCTACTACCTGATCAACGCCGACCTGTGGGCGCTCTGACGATGGCCCTCGACCGCAAGCTGAACTTCCTGATCCCGGTCGACACCGACAAGGGCGAACTCACCGTGCGCTCGGCCCCGGTCTCGGCCGCGTTCTTCCGGCAGAACTTCCTGGCGATCTCGAAGACTTTCGCCAGGCTTCACGGCGAGGGCCTCGGGATCACGACCGCGCCCCGCATCGCCGCGATGATGCTGGAGAACGTGGAGCGCGAGCTCGCCGGCACCCCGCTGGACGAGCCGGCGCCGCCGTCCGCGGTGATGAACGAGATCCGCCGCCTGACCACCGTCCAGATACCCGACCAGGGCCTCGTGCCGTGGGCGCAGGTCGTCACCGCCAAGATGCTGAGCGACGAGGACGTGGAGGAGGTCGAGAACGCGGTGGTTTTTTTTATAGTGGCTTCGTCGATGTACCACCGCCGGGACGTGGAGGAGATGGTCGGTGGAGCTGCGAAACTGTGGAATGCGCGACTCGAATATTCCGGCACTACGGCATCGGCGCCTTCCTCGCAGACGTCGAGCGCGGCCGCGAGTTCTGGCGCGACGGCGACACCTTCTGCCATTCCGCGCTAGAGTGGGCTTCGACCTCCGGCTTCGCCGCGGTCTGCCGATCCCTCTCGGGCGGTGACGCCAAGCTGGAGTTCTCGACGGCGCAGCAGTACCGGGAGCGCCACGTGATCGAGGCGATCAGGGCCCTGGCGGGCAAGGGGTGACCAGGTGGCCGTCCGCAGCATCATCGACGTCGAGGTGGACTCCGCCGGCAACTTCGCCCGGTTCGCCGCCAAATATGACGCCTACCAGAAGCTCCTGAAGGAATCGCCCGCGGCGTGGGCGAAGGTGACCGACGGCATCGGCCGGACGCGCAAGGAGTTCGACCAGGTCGTCAAGCAGCAGGTCGCGACGATCGCGCGCGCGAAGCTGCTGGCCGACGCCGAGCGCGAGGCGCTCCGGATCACCACCACCATCGGCGACCGCTGGCGCGAGCTCGCCCGCAACACGAAGTCGACGGCCGCGAACATCAAGGACGCGACGACGTCGCTGCTGAAGTGGACCGCCCTGACCGGGGTGGTCTCCGGGCTGCTCGGCGCGGGCGGCCTGTTCGGGATCAACCGGCTCGCGGCGAGCGTGTCGGCCGGCCGGCAGTCGTCGATGGGTCTCGGCGCGTCCTACGGCCAGGCGAAGTCGTTCGGCGTCAACTTCGGGCGGCTCGTCGACCCCGGCTCGTTCCTCGGCTCGATCGCGGACGCCCGCGGCGACGTGACGAAGCGCGTCGGGTTCTACGGCGCCGGCCTCGGCGAGCACCAGCTCGGCGGCAGCACCGCCGACGTGGGCGTCGAGGTCCTGCGCGGCCTCAAGAAGCTCGCCGACAACACCGACCCGAAGCTCTACGCGCAGCTCGTCCAGTCGCGCCAGCTCGGCCTGGTCGGCGGCTCCTCCGAGCTTCTGCGGCTGTTGCGGGCGACCTCCGGGGCCGAGTTCGAGCAGCTCGCCGGCGGCTACCGCAAGAACGTCGGCGGCCTCGACCTGTCGAGCGACACGCAGAAGAAGTGGCAGGACTTTTACACGCAGATCGGCCGGGCCGGAGAGCAGATCGAGAACACGTTCGTCAAGGGCCTGCTGCCGCTCGTGCCGGGCCTCGACAAGCTGTCCGCCGGCGTGGAGAAGACCATCCGGACGTTCCTCGCGTCCGACGCCGTGAAGAAGTGGATGGACGAGGCCGGCAAGGGCCTCGAGATGCTGGCCGAGCACGTCGGCAAGCCAGAGTTCGAGCAGAACGTCCGGGCGCTCGTCACCGGGATCGGCGCAATCGCCTCGGCCATGGGCCGGTTCATCGCCTGGTTCGGCGGCTCCTCGCTGCAGACGCCCGACAAGACCTCCGTCAACCGCGGCAACGAGGTGCCGACCGACCCCGGCCAGCGCAAGTTCAACGCGTGGGCGAACTACGTGACCGGCGGCGCGAACACGTCGCCGATCGGCACCGAGGCCTACATCAGGGACGCGGCCAAGAGGCGCGGCATCAACCCGGACGTGGCCGTGGCCGTGGCGCGCAGCGAGGGCCTGTCCAACTACGTCGGGGACAAGGGCACGTCGTTCGGGCCGTTCCAGCTCCACTACAAGAACAACATCCCGGGCCTGAGCAACGGCGGCCTGGGCGACGAGTTCACCAAGGCCACCGGCCTGCACGCGCGGGACCCGAACACGGTCAAGCAGCAGATCGACTTCGCGCTCGACCAGGCGCTGCGCGGCGGATGGGGGCCGTGGCACGGCTGGAAGGGCGACCCGCGCGCCGGCTTGCCGAGCGGCGGCGCGACGGTCAGGATCGAGAACAACACCGGCGGCAACGCCATCGTGACGACCAACCAGCTCGGCGGGCAGCAGTGAAATGAATCCCGGTTTGGCGGCATATAAGTTGAGCTTTCAAATCTCCCCGATCATCCTGACCGGGGGCGTCGCCGGGTTCATCCCCGGCGGCATGCTGCCGATCATCTCGATCACGGAGGCCCTCAGCTTCGCCGTCGGCCTCCTCGGGACCGGCGGCGAGGACGTCGACCTCGATCAGTTCTTCTGCAACTTCCAGCCGCTCCCCGGCGGCTCGTTCATCGACCAGCAGATCGGGCACTACCCGTTCGCCAACCAGGCCGTCGCCGCGAACGCGGTGATCGCCCAGCCGCTCTTGATCTCGATGGAGATGATCTGCCCGGCGCGCGGGGCGCTCGGCTACGCGACGAAGCTGGCGACGATGACGGCGCTCCAGACCACGCTCGCGCAGCACAACGCGTCTGGCGGCACCTACACGGTCGCGACGCCTTCGCGGTTCTACGACGACTGCGTCATGCTCCGGATGGTCGACGTCTCCGGCGGGACCGACAAGCAGGTTCAATCGCGGTGGCGCCTCGACTTCGAGCAGCCGCTGCTCACGCTCCAGCAGGCGGCGCAGGCGCAGAACTCTCTGATGGGCAAGATCTCGTCCGGGGTCCCGATCGGCGGCGACCCGCCGGCGTGGTCCGGCCTGCCGCCGACCGTGGGCGTGCCGTCGTCGGTCGCCGGGCCCGGCGTCATCCCGGCGCTGTCGGGGCCGTCGGGCGGCAGCGTGTCGTCGCCAGACTTCTTCGGAGACGAATGATGGAACGGTTCCCGTTCACCCCGTCGGGCGCGGCCCCGTTCGAGTTTCAGCCGACGCTCGATGGCCTCCAATACACCGTCGTCGTCACCTGGAACGTGTTCGGGCGGCGCTACTACGTAAACGTCTACCAGCTCGACGGCACCCTGGTGCTCGCGACGGCGTGCGTGGGCTCTCCGAACGACCGCGACATCAACCTGATCGGCGGGTACTTCACCTCGACCATGGTCTTCCGCGCGCAGAGCCAGCAGTTCGAGGTCGCGGCCTAGATGCGCTACTACAGCATCAACATCGAGGGCGCCCCCCCGGGCTTCGGCGCGGCCGGCCTGGGCGCCGCGACCTACACCAGCTTCGTCGGCGGCCGGACGCTGCCCGCCGCCTGGAACGTGGAGTTCGACATCCCGGTCGGCCCCGCGTCGGCGCCCATGGGCGGCGCGCTCGTCCGGGTGTGGGGGATCAGCCTGGCCGAGATCGGTCAGGCCGCGGACCTCGTCAACAAGAAGATCAAGGTCTTCGGCGGCATGCAGCGCGGCCTCCCGCTCGCCAACCCGGCGCAGGCGGGCCTGCTCGTCCAGGGCTACGTGTTCCAGGCCTTCGGCAACTGGATCGGCACCGACATGACGCTCGACCTGGTCATCCAGCCGGGCGATCCGCCGGGGCAGTCGGCCTCGGGCGGTGTCCAGGCCGGCGGCGGCACCGGTTCCTACGACCGGCCGATCAACCTGGTGCTGAACTGGAAGAAGGGAAAGACGCTCGGCGCCGCGATCGAGACCGCGCTCAAGACCGCGTTCCCGGGCATGACGGCGTCGGTCAGCGCGAGCGAGAACCTCGTGCGGCAGAACGACGAGGTCGCCTACTTCCAGACGCTGACGCAGCTCGGCCAGTGGGCCAAGCAGATGAGCAAGAGCATCGTCAAGACCGCCGGCTACAACGGGATCGAGATCCTGGTGGCGGGCAACGAGATCGGGGTCTACGACGGCTCCGGCGCGGCCTCCGGCGCGGCCCTGCAGATCGAGTTCGCCGACCTGATCGGGCAGCCGACGTGGATCGAGGCGCCGATCATCCAGTGCAAGTGCGTCATGCGCGCCGACGTTAGGGTCGGTAAGACGATAAAGATGCCGCAGACCTCGGTGATCAACACCGCCCAGGCGCTCTCGTCGCTGCTGCCGAACCAGCGCGTCACCTTCCAGGGCGAGTTCATGGTCCAGCAGATCAGGCACCTCGCGAACTTCCGCCAGCCGGACGCCAACTCGTGGGTCACGGTCATCAACGCCGCGCCGACCTCGCTGGGCGCGGCCGGGGGAGCGCCCGGTGGCTGACAACGCGCAGAAGAACTGGCTCCAGCTCTCGCTGAACCGATTCGGCCAGAAGAAGGCCGCCGAGGCGATCCAGCAGCTCGGCAAGGCCCTGCCGTGCTCGGTGGCGGCGATCCCGGTGGCGGGGGTCCCCATCGTCACCGTCAAGTTCGAGGTCAACGCCGCGCCGTTCACGATTCCCAACGTCACCTGCCCGCTGTTCGGCCCGGAGTGGATTCGCTACCCGGTCGCGGTCGGGACGAAGGGCGTGGTGTTCCCGGCCGACGCCTACCTCGGCGGCGTCTCCGGGATCGGCGACGGGGTCGCGCAGCTCGGCGTGCTGCCGGGCAACCTGTCGGCGCTGGTGTTCTTCCCCATCGGCAACAAGACGTGGGACCCGAGCGAGTCCCCGAACTCCCTCGTGCTTTACGGGCCGGACGGGGTTATCATCCGGGACGCGGAGAAAAAGACGACGATCACGCTGACGGTCGACGGCGTCGTGATCCAGGTCCAGGCCGGCAAGGCCCTGACCGTGGAGGGGAACCTGATCGTGAGCGGCAACCTTCAGCTCGGCGGCACGATCGAGGCGCAGCCCGGTGGCGCGCCCTACGCCGGCGACATCCACACGACCGGCAACGTCGTGGCGGGCTTCGGCACCGGTGACCAGGTCGGCCTCAAGACCCACACGCACACGTCGGCGACCGCGGGCAACCCGACGTCGCCGCCGACCGCGGGGACCTGACATGCGGACCTACGGGCGCACCTACGACGCCGACGGGCTTCCGACGTGGGTCGAGGTCTCGACCGACGCCGAGGGCCGCAACGACTTCGTGTGGGCGACGACGCTCTGCCAGGTTCTGCAGCTCAACCTGAACGAGTCGCCGTTCTACGCGAACTACGGAATCCCGGCGAAGACCTCGCTGATCCAGCAGGTCGCGCCGGACTTCTACGTCATGCGGGTCCAGCAGCAGTTCTCGCAATACTTCGCCAACCTGGTGATCTCCAGGGTGCCGCTCGCGGCGGCGCCGGTCTACCGGGTCAACGTGACCACCAACCAGGGCGTCAAGCTGAACGCGGAAGTGCCGATCCCGACATGAGCGAGGCCCACGTCACCTTCCACGACGAGGCGGGCGCCGAGGTCCCGGCGGAGACGGCCACGCTGTTCTCGTTCAAGTGCCCGCGGCGCCGGCGCGGCCGCTGCGAGCGCCTCCTGATCGCCGGGCGGACGAACCGCCGGCGCGATCCTCAAGGCCAGAACGGCGGCTCCGCGATGTGGGACTTCGACGGGAACGCGGCCGCGCCGACGTTCTCCCCGTCGATAAATTGCAAAGGATGCTGGCACGGGTATATTCGCGCCGGGCGCTGCGTGACCGCGGCTGGCAGGGACGAGCCGACATGACCGATCTCCCGACCGTGGTGACGAGGGCGGGCCTCCAGCCCCAGAGTCCGGCGTCGATCCGCCAGCAGCTCGTCGCGGCGGTGGCGGCGACAAACCCGGGCTACACGGACTCGCTGCCCGGCTC
The DNA here is from genome assembly GCA_903932535.1 of uncultured Hyphomicrobiales bacterium. Taxonomy (GTDB): domain Bacteria; phylum Pseudomonadota; class Alphaproteobacteria; order Rhizobiales; family Beijerinckiaceae; genus Roseiarcus. The sequence continues at coordinate 55,954 of CAIZGR010000666.1, forward strand.
GCTGATCGAGGACGTCTCGTCGACCGACGTCGCGGCCATCGCGCTCTGCGACCAGGCGCGGGTCGAGACGGTGAACTCTCTCACGCCATACGGCGCGAACGCGTTCTTGCTGAGCCAGCTAGGGCAAATCTACATAGGTCCCGGCTCCAAGCCGGCGGTCCCGACGAACACGGCGGTGTCGGTGGTCTTCGCCGGCACCGTGGGCTTCGTCATCGCCGCGGGCTTCACGGTCTCGGACGGGACTTACCAATACGTCGTCCAGGACGGCGGCGTGATCGGCGATGACGGAAGCTCCGACGCCCTGTTCTGCCTGGCCACGGTCGCGGGATCGTGGGCGGTCCCGACGAACACGGTCAACGAACTCGTCACCTCTGTGCCGAGCGGCGTGGACCTGACGTGCAACAACCCGCTCGCCGGCGTCCCCGGCGGCGACGCCGAGACCGAGGAATCCTACCGGGCGCGCGTGCTGCGGGCCGGGCAGGCCGTGGCCCAGGGCATGGCCTCGATGCTCAAGACGCTGGTCGGCGAGGTCTCGGGCGTCCAGCAGCGCCTGATCTCCGTCATCCAGCAGTCGGGCGGCGGATGGGAGATCGTCGTCGGCGGCGGCGACCCCTACCGGGTGGCCTACGCGATCTACACCGCGCTGTTCGACGTCTCGTCGCTGGTCGGCTCGAGCTTGCGGGTGACGAACATAACCCAGGCCAACCCCGGCGTCGTCACCACCGACCTGAACCACGGCTACGCGACCGGGCAGACCGGCGTGGAGATCACGGGCGTCGTCGGCATGACGGCGATCAACGCGCAGGAGATCCCTGCGATCACGGTCGTCGACGAGAAGACCTTCAGCATCGGCATCGACACCAGGCCCTACAACGCCTACGTCTCCGGCGGCGTGGTGACGCCCAACCTGCGCAACGTGGTCGTCAGCCTGAACGACTACCCCGACGTGTACGCGATCCCCTTCGTCAACCCGCCGCAGCAGACCGTGGCGATCGCGCTGACGTGGGACACGTCGGCCGAGAACTTCGTGTCGAGCGCGGCCGTGTCCCAGCTCGGCAACCCCGCGCTCGTCTCCTACGTCAACTCGATCCCGGTCGGCGCCCCGATGAACCTGTTCGAGATGCAGACCGCGTTCCAGGCCGCCGTCGCGAGCGTCCTTGCGCCGGCGCTCTTGACGCGTATGGTGTTCGCGGTGTCGATAAACGGGATCGGCGTCGACCCGTCGGCCGGCACCGGGATCATCGCGGGCGACCCGGAGAGCTACTTCCTCACCAGCGCGCCTCAAGTCGTCATAACCCAGGGATGAAGCGGTGATCGACCCGACCTCCCTTTACAGAACGGTCGTCTCCGAGGTCGCGGACGCCGGCGCCGCCGTGGTCGCCATGTTCGGCCCGGTCGCCGGCGGCGTGATCACCAACCCGCGCTACGCGGAGGACCAAGGCCTCGACGCGGCCGAGGTCCTGTGGATCGACGTCGTCGGCCCGGCCACGCTCGGGGTGAACCCGACCTCGATCCCGCTCCAGCCGGGCCAGACCTACACGGTCGCGCCCGGCCAGACGACGAACGTCAGCGTCAACGCGGCGAGCGCGGGCCACAAGTTCTCCGGCGTGGTCTACCAGCCGCAGACGCCCTACCCGCCGGCGCCGCAGGCCGGCGGCTTCCCTCCGGCCGGCCCCGTCACGCTCACGCGGACGATCCCGTCCTACCTCTACGAGCAGTACGCGGACGACGAGGACCTCCAGGCCTTCGTCGCGGCCTACAACGCGCTCGCGCAGCAATACGTCGCGTGGTTCGCCGCGGTCGGCCTGGCAGTCTACACCAGCCCGCAGATCGCGGGGTCGCTGCTCGATTGGGTGGCGGCCGGACTCTACGGAATGGTGCGGCCGTCGCTCTCGTCGGGGATGAACCGCGACCTCGGGCCGCTCAACACCTACGCCTTCAACACGCTGGCGCTGAACGCGCGCCGGGCGGTGGGCGCGCAGAACGTGACGGTGACGACCGACGACATCTTCAAGCGCATCATCACCTGGAACTTCTACAAGGGCGATGGAAACGAGTTCAACGTCCGGTGGCTGAAGCGCAGGATCATGCGGTTCCTGATCGGCGTCGACGGGTCCGCGCCCAACGTAGACCAAACCTACCTCATCTCGATCACGTTCGGCGCCGCCGGCGCGGTCAGCATCAGGATCGCGAGCGGCTCGCGGATCGTCAACGGCGGCGCGCTGTTCGACAGGTTCGCCTTCAACTCGATGCCCTACAACGCGCTGCGGACGTCGTTCGTCCCCGGCCCGGATCCTCTGCCGTATCAGTCGGTCCTGCGGGAGGCGGTCGCCTCCGGGGTCTTGCAGCTTCCGTTCCAGTACCGCTTCTCCGTGGCCGCCTAGAAGGACAATCATCGTGAGCACCTTCATCTTCGCGAACAACGCGTCCTCCACCCTCGCCGGGCCAATCTCGAACGCGGCGACCGGGCTGAACCTGGCCTCCGGAACCGGGGCGCTGTTTCCAAACCCGAGCGTCGGCCAGCAGTTCGCCCTGACCCTCAACGACGTGTCGACCGGCCTGCTGACCGAGATCGTCTACTGCACCGCCAGGGTCGACGACACGCTGACGGTCGTCCGCGCCCAGGAGGGAACGGTCGCCCAGAACTGGCTGGCCGGAGACCTCGCCGCGAACCTCGTCACGAAGGGGCAGATGGACGCGATGGTGCAGACCGCGTCGCTCTATCCGTCTCGCATCGTGGCGGCGAGCGGCGTTTTCGTCATGACGAACGCGGACGCGAACGGCGGCATCGGCTTAAACCGCCTAGCGGCGCTGGGCGTCTCGTCGACCACGCTTCCGGCGACGGCGCTGGCCGGTCAGCTCTACGCGATCGAGGACCTCGCGAAGAATTTCAACGCGTACCCGGTGACCGTGAACGCGCCAGCCGGCATGACCTTGGCAGGAGCGGCGGCGGTAGTTTTGAACGTGAACGGACAATGCGGATTTTTCCGCTTCTACGGCAGCAACATCTGGAGCTTCAAGCCATGATCCGGAAGATCACTCTCGCGCTCTCATTCGCGCTCTCATTGCTTCTCGCCGCGGTCGCGCCGGCCGCAGCTCAGTTCGCCGATCAGGCGACCTACGCCGGCGCCGGCGGCGGGACGGCGAACGCTCAGACGCTCGCGCTCGCGAACGCGAGCTCATACGCAGACCTCGTCGGCGTCGTCGTCAAATACGTCCCGACCGCGACGAACACCGGGCCCGCGAGCCTGACCGTGAACGGCTTCGGTTCTTCGCCCGCGTTCCGGAAGCCGACCGGCTCCGGCGTGGGGGCGCTTACCGGCGGAGAGATCGCGTCCGGCCAGCCGACCTACGTCATGTACGACGGCACGTTCTTCAACTTGGTGTCGCCAACGTCCCTTCCCGTCGGCGCAGGTTCGCTTCAGAACTCTGCGCTCGGATTCGACATGCCGGTCAATCTTCGGATCTCCGCTACCGTCGCCACGAACGCGCTCACGCTCGCCATCAAGGGAATCGATGGCAATGATCCGAGCGCGACCAACCCGGTGATCGTTCCGTTCCGCGACGTGACCATCGCGAGCGGAGCTCCGTCCGTCGTTTCGATCGCCGGCGCTCTGAGTTTCACGATCAACTCGACGAGCACGATGGGATGCGTCAGCGGGCAGATGTGCCGTCTTTGGGTCGTCTTGATCAACAACGGGGGGACCGCCGGGCTGTGCGCCTTCAACGCGCTGAGCGGAACGTCGATCGCGCCGATCAACGAAGCGGCCCTTCAAACGAGCGCCAGCGGGACGAGCGGCGGGAGCTCGGCGCAGACCTACTACTGCAACATCTCGGCGGTGACGGCCAAATCCATCAGGATCGTCGGCTACGTCGAGATTCAGGAAGTGACCGCCGGAACTTGGGCGACCGGGCCGACCTACGTTCAGCTCTTCGGCCCCGGAATCAAAAAGCCGGGCGAAACTGTTCAGTCGATCTACTACACCACGACGACGCCGGGGACGACCACGGCGGCCAGTCTCACGACGCTCACGACGTCACCTTCGGTCGCGATCGTGCCGACGTCGGCCGCGAATTTAATTCGCACTTTCACCGCGGGGACGTTCGGGTCCGGCGGCGGTGACTTCGTTCTTCAAATCCAGAACGGATCGACGTTGATCGGCGTCCCGGCCAAAGCAACCTCGGGCGCCGCAGTCCCTGTGTCTCTGATGGCCCGCGACGTCCCGAACACGACGAGCTCCGTCACCTACAGCTTCAAGGGAGCGACCAACACCGGGACGGTCTCGTTCCCCGTAGCGGGAACTGGCATGACGATGGAAGCGATCGAGATCATGAGCTTCTTGCCGTCGCCGGCGAACGATGACGGCACGTTCGATGCACGGGCGGTCGGCTAAAAAGGAATCGCGGTCATGGCAGCAGAACCCGTCACGCCGGTCGCCGGCACGAACTCGGTGGTCGCCGCCGGCGGAACTGCCGTGCAGGCGGCTCCGGCGGCGCCGAACGGCGGGTTTATAACCAACCCGGCTTCGGCCGTCGACCAAGGGATCGCCGACGCCGAGACGCTCTATGTCGACCCGGTCGGAGCTGCCGATGTCCAAGCGAACGGGACGACGTTCGCTCTCGCGCCCGGGCAGTCATGGTCGCTGATTCCGGGACAAACGACGACGACGACGGTCAACGCCGCCTCGGCCGGTCACAAGTTCTCCGTCGTCGTTTACTAGGAGCGCGTCCATGAAGAAGCTCGTCCTCTCGATCCTGTTCGCCCTCGGCGCGACGGCCGCCCTCGCTCAGGGTCCGGGACCTGGGCCCGGCCCGGGACCGACGCCGGACCCGTGGGTCGTCAACGGCTCCGCGATCTCGTACAACGGCTGCGTCGTCGTCCCGGCCTCCGTGAACGGGGGCTGCAAGGGCAACGGCACGCTGAACGCCAGGGTGCTCTACCAGGCCGGGTTCGCCGTCCTCTCCACCGACCTCGCCAACGGCCGAATCCTCGTCGGCAACGGCTCGGGCGTGGCGACCGCGGTCGTTCCGTCCGGCGACCTGACGATGACGAACGCCGGGGCCTTCTCGATCGCTGCGAACGCGGTCACGAACGCGAAGCTCGCCCAGGCCGCGGCGGTCACGCTCAAGGGCAACCCGACGAACGCGACGGCCGACGTTCAGGACTTCACGATCTCCGGGCTGACCGATATCGGCAGCCCGAACACCACGCTCGACTTCCTGCTCATCTGGGACCACACGGCCGGCACCCTCAAGAAGGTCACGCCATCCGCCGTCACCGGCGGTGCCGCGATCACCGCTCTAACCGGCGACGTCACCGCCACCGGGCCGGGTTCGGCCGCCGCGACCATCGCGGCGAATGTCGTTACCTACGCGAAATTCCAGCAGGTCGCGGCCGTCTCGCTCGTCGGCAACGCAACCGGCTCGCTGGCCAACGCGGCTGGGATTACGCTCGGCGCCACGCTGGCTTTCTCCGGGTCCGCGCTGCAAACGGCTGCGCATACCGGCGATGTAACAACCTCGGCCAATAGCTTCGTCACGACCCTCGCGACTGCGCAGCCTGCGGTTCATACTTGGGCGCTGGCGCAGACGTTCACCGTTGCTCCGGTGTACACCGATCAGTCAGGGACGCGCACTGCGCTCGGCCTCGGCACGATGGCGACGCAGGCCGCATCATCTGTTGCCATAACAGGCGGCACGATAGCCGGGCTAACCGGGCTGGCGATCCGCGACACCAGCGCCGCTTTCGACGTGACAATAGCCGCAACCTCGTCGGGCGTGCTCTCGGCTGGGAGAACGCTGACGATCAATGTCGGCAATGTCGCTCACACTCTGGCGCTCGGCACGACCGCGAACACGATCACATTCCCGAACCTCGCGTCCTACACGGTCATCACCAATGGCGATACTGGGACCGTGACGAACGCGATGCTGGCGAACTCCAGTCTGACCGTAAACGGAACGTCGATTGCGCTTGGGGCCAGCGGCACCGTGACGGCCGCTGCGGGCACTTTGACCGGGACCACGCTTAACGCGACTGTCGTCACGGCGTCTTTGACCACGGTTGGCACTATCGGGACCGGCGTGTGGCAGGGGACGGCGGTTGCCGGAGGCTTCGGCGGCACCAACCAGACGACCTACACCAAGGGCGACCTGCTGGTGACGCCCGGATCGACCACGATCAACAAGCTGGCGGTCGGCACCGACGGGTTCCTACTGACGGCCGACGCGGCTTCTACGAATGGCGTGAAGTGGGCGGCGGCCGGCGTCGCTGCTGCGGGCACACTGACTGGCGCTACGCTGGCCGCAAACGTGCTGGCTTCGTCGCTGACTTCCGTTGGCACTTTGAGTTCGTTAAACTTGGGCGGGGCTCTTACTTACGGCGGCGTGACATTCGCCAATTCCGTCACCGGCTCTGGGTCTCTGCCCGGCTCGATCAGCCCGACGTTCACCGGGACATTGAACGCGGCGGTATTCGTCAATAGCGGCAATGCTAGTTTAGGCAACTCCTCAATGTTTGTCAGTCCTATTGGCTACACCCAATTCTTCCAGTCGGCGAATGGAGGCCCGCTTATTGGCTTTTCAACCAATCCCGGCGTGACGTTGGCCGACACTGGCTGGGTACGCCCCGCTGCGGCAATGATCCAGCAAGGCGACATTGACAAAGACACAAACGCTCTGATCGTCGCGCAGACCTACCGCACGCAGGGCTTAATAGCCGGTGGAACGAGCAACCAGGCAGGCAAGAACTTCACCCTCATTGTAAGCCCCGGCAAGGGGACCGGCGCTGGCGGATCGTTCATCGTGCAGACCGCGCCCGCCGGATCGACCGGGACATCGGTCAACACGCCCGTGACCGCGCTGACCATCGACAGCGCGGCGCTCGCCACCTTCGCCGGGCAGATCGCCGTCACCGCCATGACGCAAACCTCGGCGGCTCAGTCCGGCACGATGTGCTATAACGTGTCTGGTGCCATCACCTATGATGCAACGCTTGGCTGCCTTGCTTCGACCATGCGCGTGAAAAAGGACTGGCACGAGATAGGCCCGGAAGCGGCCTTGGCCGCCGTCCTAGAAATGCGTCCAGGTTCGTTCAACTACATCGAAGGCATGGGGCTGCCTGATGGTGAGCAAATCGGCTTAGCCGCTGAGCAGATGGAAAAAGTCGATGCTAGGCTTGTTGGCTATAACAACGCCGGGCAGCTAATGGGCGTCCGCTACCAACAGGCCAGCGCGCTGTATCCTGCCGCCATTCGCGCGCTCAAGGCCGACAACGACAATCTCCGCGCGGCGAACGACAACCTGCTGCTTCGCGTGCAGCGACTTGAGAGGAACCGATGATAAAAACAGCAGCTTTGATAATGCTCTTGGTCACGACCATGGCCGTTCAGGCAAAGAGCGGATCGATTACCGTGACGGTTGTTCAAAGCAGTCAAGCGAACGCCACAAAAACATTTACATTTGTAGATACCGACATCGACCGCATCATCGCTGCAAATCAGTCCGGCGCAAATACCAGCGTCAATGGAACAGCCACGCGCGCTCAGGTATTATTGTTCATCATGAACCAGTGGATAGCGACGTTGGGCGGCGGCGTTGGTAACTACGAGACGCAGAAAGCCAAGGACGCCATCGTCGCGCCTGCGCCGATCAACCCGCAGTAACCTGACCATGGCCGCGCACCCGTTCCCGGCTCTCGCCCCCGAATACGCGTCCTGGGTGGCCAACTGCCGGCCGCTGCCGTCGCGCGTCGCCGAGATCGACAAGGTCGCGCGCCGGCTGACGGCACCGGCCGCGCTCACCCGGCTTGACCGCGTCCGCGAGGCAACCCGGATTCCGGTCGTTGTCCAGGCGACCATCGGCGAGCGCGAGTGCGGATTTAACTTCGCGAAGAATTGGGGCCAGGGCGACCCGCTGACGCGGCCGTCGATCCACGTCCCGAAGGGAAGGCCGCCGCTCGGACCGCCGCCGAACGACCGTTTCCCGGTGTCGTGGGAATACGCCGCGATCGACGCGTTCACGGTCTGCGACCGGCTAGACGTAAACTCGGCGCCTTGGTCCCTCGCTTACGCATGTTTTAAGTGGGAGTTCTATAACGGCGGAGGCTACCGCGCGCATGGTCTCCGGACGCCTTACGTCGTCGGGGGGACCAACCTCCAGCAGGCCGGAAAGTACGTCGCCGACGGCGTGTTCCAGACGAAGAGGCCGGACGGTTCTCCGCTGTTCGACTCGCAGCTCGGGTGCCTGCCGGTCGCGCTGCGGATGATCGAACTTGTGCCGGACCTCGCCTTCGGCCGCGCGCTCGCCGTTGCTGCGCCCGCGCTCGTCCCCGCCGTTACGCCGTTGCCGATCGGCGTCGGCGGCTCGCTGACCGGAACAAAGTGGTTCCAGTACTCCGCGAACATGATTCTGGCGCGCGACCCGCCGCTGCTCATCGACGGCAGCTTCGGCAAGCTGACCCGCGACGCCTGCCGCGATCTCGAAGCCTTGTTCGGCCTGCCGGTCGATGGTTTAATCGACGACGAGTTGTGCAAGGCCATCGACGCCCGTCTTGCGGCGATGAAGCCGAACGCGTAGAAAGAACCGACCGACGCGCCCCTGTGGAGAAGAACCGATGGCAAACGGCGACCCAACTCCGCTCGATCCTACAGCGATACAGAACACCGGCTGGATGAGCGACGTGCAGCGCGTTTTGGCGCTCATCCTGATCGTGTGCATTGGCGTGGCCATGCTGTTGGCGACCTTCCGGGTGGTTTGGTCCGGTGACTCTGCCCCTGACTCGGTCGCGGACATGGCGAAAACGCTGCAGGCGGCCATGGTCAACATGGGACTCATCGCGCTCGGCTTCTTCTTCGGCAACACGATGGCGAAGATGGCGCAGGACGCCGGCCAGCAGAAGGTCGTCGAGTCGCTGACCAAGACCGCGCCTCCGGGCGCGCCCGGCCCGGTCGCGCCCGTGGCTGCCCCGGCACCGCCGACCCCGTGGTGGGGACGACTCGTCAACGGCGAGGCCGCCAAGATCACGGCGGCGGCTTCGACCGATCCCAAGGTCATGGCCTTCGTGACGGCCGCGAACGTCGGAGCGGCGACGCCGGAGGATTTGGACTATCTGGTCACGCTGGGCCTGCTGACGCCCGAGCACGCCGCGGCCATCAAAGCCGGGTGAAATGTTTCACGTGAAACATCGCGGGGACTGAATAATGAGGGTCTTCAAGCTCGGAAAGGCCCCCGCCAGGCCCGGAGCCGTCAAGTTCCGGTTCGGGGCGTTCTTCGACCCGCGCAAGCTGCCGAAGCCGCCGGCCCGTTTCGGCCACTACGCCGTAGGAAGCCCTTGGGGCGTCCTGGGCAACAACGATCACAGTTGCTGCGTCTTCAGCGGGGCCGCGCACGAGGCCATGGTCTGGGGCCACGAGGCCGGCGGTCCGTCGCCGCTGTTCAATGACAATGGCGTTCTCGCCGACTATGCGGCCGTCACCGGCTTTGATCCGGCTCGTCCAGAGACCGACCAGGGCACCGACATGCAGGCAGCTGCGTCCTACCGGCGCAAGGTCGGGATCGTCGACGCCGCTGGTGGTCGGCACAAGATCGACTCCTACGTCGCGCTGCGCCCCGGCGCCGCCTCCGACCTCGCGCTCGCGACCTACCTGACGGGGTGCGCCGGCGTCGGCCTGCGATTCCCGTCGAGCGCGTGGACGCAGTTCGACGACGCCGAGCCGTGGCAGGTAGTTCCTGGTTCCGAGTTCGACGGCGGCCACTACGTTCCGTGCGTCGGCCGCAACTCGAACGGAGATTTTTTGATCGTGACCTGGGGGCGCATCCACGCGATGAGCCCGGAGTTCTACGAGGCCTTCTGCGACGAGGCCGTCGCCTACGTCTCGCTCGACATCCTCGGCGCGCGCGGCGTATCTCCGGAGGGCTTCGCCGCCGACGATCTGAGAAAGTACCTGGGCGCGCTGGCTCATTGAACGGGAGAGACGCAATGCCGAAAGATACAGTCGAAGGATCTGGCCTCACCGCCGACGACCGCGCGCTTCTCGTCTCCGGCTTTGCAATAAACCCGAAAGCCGGGGAACGGATCATTGCTGCGTTTGACCGGCTCTCCGCCGATCAAGTCAGCACGAGCACGGTGGAGCAGGAGGAGATCGACGTTGCGGTCGTCGCGCTGAAAGCAAAAGCAGATTCCAGCGGCTACGGCCACTGGATCACGGACGCGGCGATCCGCGAAACTGCGGTCGCGGTGGTGACCGCGATCGAGAAATACCGGGCCGCGCCGAGCTTGTAGCTCCGGCCCGAACCCAACAGCACAAACGGAGGTTATGCGACCATGAAGAAACTACACATCGCCGCCGCGCTCGCCGCGGCCATCACCATCGGCGGCTGCGCAAGTGGCGGCGGATCGAGCGTTTCCAGCATCCAGCAGGCGGCGGTCATCGCGTGCGGGTTCCTGCCCACGGCGAAGACCGTGGCCGACATCCTGGCGGCCGGCAATGCGTTGGTGTCGACGGTCGATGCCGTCGCGTCGGCGATCTGCGCCGCCGTTGGCACCAAGAACGCGCGCAGGGGCGGCGGCGTTCCGACCGTGGCCGGTGTCGTGATCCACGGCAAGTTCGTCAATTAAAGTTCGATTCGGAATATCGCCGCCGGCGCACCCGCCGGCGGCGCTTCTCTAGCAGGCGGCAGCAGGCTCGATGGAATCGTTCCAGCCGTTCATCTTACAGGGCGGGGTATTTGGGGCGGGGTTGGCGGTCGGACTCGTCGTGGCGGCAGTTGTGTGGCGCCAACTCGTTACCGTCACCGCAGCGCAACAGGAACGAAGCGAAGCTATCGTGGTTGCTCTTAATTCGATCGATAAGACCCTCGGATTCGTCATCACGTTGGTGCGAGATCAGACGGGTGGTCGCAAAGGGCGGTGATGGGTGTTCTAATGAAGGCCATGCTGGCAATGCGGGCTGTTTTCCAGCCCAAGAGCGGTATCGAAAAAAATACGGCGGCGCTTGAGGCCAACACCCAGGCCATCGTCGCGAGCTCGAAAAGCATCGCGCGCCGCGCCGACGAGTTCATTCGGTTGGTCAATGGCATGCGAATGGAGTCGCGCAGTGCTGGAAAACCCGGTAAGAGGGTTTAGTGAACATCATCCCGGCACAACTGCTCGCCGCCGTCGACGGCGCCCTGGTCCCGGTGTTTTTTGTGATGATCCTCCTCGCCCTCTCGTACCTGTGGCGGCTCTGGCGCGACAATGGCTATAGCTTTAAGGGCATCGAGATTGATGCCAAGGCCGCATGGGCGACGGTGACGCTTTTCCTCGGCCTCAGCATTAAAAACGACGTGGCGTGGTTGACTAACTATCTCGCGCGCAACGACATCGGACTGCCATCTTTCGACGGTTACGCGCAGGCCGCGCTCCTCGTCGGCTCGGCGGTCATCCTGTGGGCCTCGATCTGCTGGACGCGGAACGTGATGCCGATCAGGTTCGGCTGCCACTGCTGGCTCGACCACATGTCGCCGTCGGCGTGGAGTTGGCTCGTGGCTTTCTCGGTAGCCTTTGGAATCTGGTTTGCGCTGTAGCGTGAACCCCTAAACTTAATCGTTCAACGGAGAGCCGTCATGTCCCCCGGTCTTATCCTGCTGATTGTTCTCGTCGTCATTCTCGTCGGCGGCAACGGCCCCTGGGTCGCGGCCCCGGGCTACGGCTACGGCCACGGCCTCAACGGCATCGTCGGCATGGTGCTGATCGTGGTGCTGATCCTGCTGGTGCTTGGCCGGCTCTGACCGTCGGGCCATCGTCGCGTTCTCGGGTCGGGCGTTCCGGCCGCAGGCCGTCGGCGGGGTGGACCTCGCCGGCGGCTTTCGGCTATATTGGCGTCAGTGGCGGGTCGCCGGTTCAAATCCGGCCGTCTAGCCTTCGGGCGAAACGTACCTCAGTCTGGTAGAGGGCCACGTGACGGAATGAGGCGGTTCGAATCCGAGTGGCAAGTGGGCCTCGGCCCGTGCGCCTGAAAGCATCTTGGGATGCGCCGTAGAAAGGGTCCCCGATAAATGCCGCGTTGCCGACGGGCGGGATAGCGGACGGGGACCACCAATTTACCTTCAACAGCACAGGAGATCGACGAGTCCATGCCCTGCGCCGGTCCCGGCGCGCGCCCCCGCAACCCGGAATTAAAAGGCATTAAAAACCTATTTTTAATTCCCCGAAATTCGAGGCAACGACATGAACGCGCGAATCCTTCTGGCCGCCCTGGCGGTCGCTACCATCGCCCTCACCGCGCCCGTCAACGCAAAGCCGCGATTTGCAAACCAAAAC